>PTLN01000099.1 GCA_002938125.1 Alphaproteobacteria bacterium MarineAlpha2_Bin1 | reverse complement strand
TGAAAGGTATAGTGAAAGGATGCGAAATATCTGGTTGCGCTTTGTCAGGAGGTGAAACAGCTGAATTACCGGATATGTATAATTCTAATAAATTTGATCTTGCTGGTTTTGCAATTGGTGCTGTTGAAAGAGAAAATTTAATCACGAAAGATAGGATAGAAACAAAAAATATTATTATTGGCCTTCCATCATCAGGGTTTCATTCAAATGGCTTTTCACTTATAAGAAAAATTATTTTGTCAAATAAAATAAAACTAGATGAAAAAATTAGTTTTACAGAAAATACTCTTGGCGAAGAATTACTTATTCCTACTAAAATTTATGTACCATTGTTAAAAATATTAAATAAATATCAATTACTAAATGGTGTCGCTCATATAACTGGCGGTGGATTAATAGAAAATATACCTAGGGTCTTACCAAAAGGGAAATCAGCTAAAATTATATTAAAATCATGGCAAATACCAGAAATATTTAACTGGATTAAAAAAATAGGATATATTTCAGAGCATGAAATGCTTAAAACTTTCAATTGCGGAATAGGAATGGCTATAATTATTGGAGATCAAAATTTCAATAAAGTAAAAGAAATTTTTGATGAACTTAATGAAAAAATATTTATCATTGGTGAAATTATAAATTATGAAGATAAACCTAGAGTATTTTTTGAATAATATTAGATGGGGTATATATTATTTTGTTTAACCTTGGTATTCTTATTTCTGGAAGAGGTACAAATTTAGAAAATATTTTTAATTTCACAAAAAAATTTCCAACTAAAATTAAGATATCCTCAGTAATATCCAATAACCCAAATGCATTAGGAATTGAAATTGCAAAACAAAATAGTTTACCTTTAGAAGTCATAAATCATAGAAAGTTTATCGACAGAGAGTCATTTGAGAGAGAAATAGATTTAATATTCAAGGAAAAAAAAGTTGATTTAATTTGTAATGCTGGTTTTATGAGAATTCTTACTAGTTGGTTCGTAAATAGGTGGTTTAATAAACAAATAAATATTCATCCTTCTCTCCTGCCATCATACACTGGACTTGATACTCATCAAAGAGCAATAAATGATGGTGTAAAATTTACTGGCTGCACTGTTCATTATGTAAGATCCGAACTAGACTCAGGACCAATCATTAATCAAGCAGTTGTACCTATAAGCCCAAATGATACAGAAAAAACATTAAGTGAACGAGTGCTCAAGGCTGAACATATAATATACCCTCAAGCAATAAACCTTATAGTAGATAAAAAATTAGAAGTAATAGACAACAATATCATTTATAAAGAACATTTTTTACCAAAAACTATTTTAATTAACCCTATAGAAAATAATTAACCTATAATTTCTAGTTCACTAAAGAAAAAAGCAATTTCGATTTTTGCATTTTCTTTAGAATCTGAACCATGAACTGAATTAGCAGTAAGCGATTCAGCAAAGTCACTTCTAATAGTTCCTTCATCAGCATCATCTGGGTTTGTAGCTCCCATAATTTCTCTATTTTTCATTATTGCATTCTCTCCTTCGAGAACTTGGATAACAATAGGACCTGAGGTCATGAAGTTACATAGTTCATTGTAGAAAGGTTTATCAGAATGGACTGAATAAAATTTCTTTGCCTGGTCTAGGGTTAAATGCAGTTTTTTTAAAGCAATAATTCTAAGACCGTGATTTTCAAACCTTGATAATATTTTGCCAATTAAATTTCTTTTAGTTGCATCAGGTTTAATTATTGATAAAGTTTTTTCATTTGACATTTTTATGACCTTTCAAAACAAATTTGATTAATATTGCTCAGCTTTTTCCCAACCAGAATTTTCCTGTCTCCAACAATGGACTTTGTATCCTTTATTCCTTATTTTTTCAACTCGGTCTAGAGCATCTTTAAAGATCTCAGTATCTTTACCATTAAATATATCAATAACTTTTTTATACTTTTCTATATTTTCAGGCAAAAAACCTTCAATAGTAACAAAAACATCAGCATTATTATTATCTTTTTCTTTCAGACTCAATAAAATAAGATTCAAATTACTACTATTTAGATCATTTGTAGAGTGCGGGATAAATGAATCGGCAGTGTAAGTCCATAGAAAATCATCAATATATTCTAGCTTCTGAAGACTTTTAAATAAAAAATCCACAGTTGATCCTTCTTGTAAAATTTTTTCAAGAAGTCTTGGAAGTAACTTTTCAACACTTGACCTTGTGATATTATAAAAATTTATTTCAGTCACTTTTCATAATTATCTCTAATAAACTGATCAAGCAATCTAACACCAAAACCAGTACCACCTTTTGGTACTGTAGGTTTGGGTAAATTTCCCCAAGTTACACCGGCAATATCTAGATGTGCCCATGGTGTTTTATTAACAAACCTCTGTAAAAATTGTGCAGCTGTGATACTGCCGGCACCCCTGCTACCCACATTTTTTACATCTGCAATATGACTATTAATGAGTTTATCGTAATCTTTAGATAAAGGAAACCTCCAAACTAATTCATTCACTTTTTTGCCAGCATCTGATAGTCTTTCAGCAAGAAGATCATTATTTGTAAATAGTCCAGCATACTTCTCACCAAGTGCTACAATAATTGCTCCAGTAAGAGTTGCTAAATCAATCATTATTGATGGCTTGTATTTTTTTTGTGTATACCACAAAATATCTGCTAGCACTAACCTTCCTTCTGCATCTGTATTAATTACTTCTATTGTTTGACCTGACATAGACTGAACTACATCTCCAGGCCTTTGCGCACTTCCAGAAGGCATATTTTCAACTAAACCAACAACACCAATAGCATTTACTTTTGCTTTTCTATTCGACAAAGAACTCATTAACCCTGCAACTACTCCTGCCCCTCCCATATCCCACTTCATATCTTCCATACCTTGAGAGGGTTTTATTGATATTCCTCCTGAGTCAAAAGTTACACCTTTGCCAATAAATGCAAGAGGCCTTTCATTTTTAGAACCACCATCATACTTAAAAACTACCACACGAGGTTCATTTATACTTCCTTGAGCAACACCAAGAAGGGCATTCATTTTTAAATTTTTTATTTGATTAGGAAGTAATATTTCTACTTTCATATTAGACTTCTCTAATGTTTTTGATATTTCTGCAAATGATTTAGGATAAAGTACATTCGATGGCTCGCTAACAAGATTTCGGGTAAGAAAAACACCGTCAATTACCTTATTTATATAATTAAAATCTTTTTTTATTAATGGAAAATTATTAGCCATAAGACAAATTTCTTTAAGTGAATTTCTTCTTTCCTTCAATTTACTTTTTAAATATTTATTAAATTGATAATTACCTAGTCTCAAACCAATTAATAAGTGAGCACAATATTTTTCAAAAGTAATTTGCATTCCATCTATCTTATCCAAAATTAAATAAGCCATCTCTGCTTTAGATTTATTTAAAAGGTTTGCAGTTTTACCTCCTATATTTTCTGCTAGAAGGCTATCTTGCTTTTTTATATCTCCTATTCCAACTAGCAAAATTTTAGAAACACTCATTTTATTTGGGGAAATAACCTCTAAGTTTTGTCCATTTTTTCCCTTAAAATCAGAATTTTTAATTGCCCTACTGATTTGTCCATCAGTTTTAAGGTCTATCTTCTTAAGAGATCCTGCTAATTTTTGTCCTTCACTGAAAAAAATAACCAAATTATGTTTTTGTGGCATTAAAATTTTACTAAAACTGATTTTCATTTAAACTCACCTTTTCTTTTTTATCTAAATAGTATAAATATCATGTAAAATATCGACAACTAGTTATCGTAATTTGTTAAAATACCTTATTTTTTATGTTATATTAAAAAAATGAATAGAATTTCTTGGTATATTTTCCGGCAACATATAGGTCCTTTTTTCTTTATAACGCTAACTCTAACCAGCGTAATATGGTTAACTCAAAGTCTAAGATTTCTAGATCTAATTATAAACCGTGGTTTATCTGGTAGTACAATTTTATACCTCACTTTACTGCTTCTTCCAAACTTTTTAGTATTAATCATACCTATAACTGTCTTTTGCTCAGTTCTTTTTGTATACTATAAACTTCAAAATGATAGCGAATTAGTTGTAATGAAGGCTGCTGGCTTAAGTCAATGGAAATTAATTCAGCCTATAATACGTTTCGGGCTAATTACTACATTTATATTATTTATTTTTACTTTAATTTTGCAACCCCTAGGATTTGGAACTTTTAAGGATAAACAATTTACCTTTAGACATAATTTGGCCCCAGTAATCGGTCAAGAGGGAGTATTTAATACAATTATACCCGGGGTAACAGTATTTGTTAGAGAGAGAGGTTCCGCAGGTGAACTAAAAGGAATATTAGTTCATGATGAAAGAAACCGGGATAGACCAGTTACAATGATAGCAAAAGAGGGTTCTTTTGTAATTCTTGATGATAGACCTTTTTTTGTATTATCAGAGGGTAATAGGCAGGAATTTCGTCAAGTCTCTAATCAAGTCTCTCTTCTGTATTTTGATAGATATGTAGTAAATCTCGGAACAATAGCAAAAAAGCCTAGAGATAGATGGCGAGAAGGATCGGAAAGATTTTTACATGAATTATTTAATCCAGGAAATTCACCTGATGATATAGAAAACTATAATAAATTAAGGGCAGAGGGACACAGAAGAATATTGACACCTTTCTATGCTCTTTGCTTAGCACTTATAGCCGGAGCTGGTATTTTAAGTATAGGTAACGAAAGAAGAAAAAAATGGCATGGACCAGTTATCTCAAGTATTGCAGCCTTAGGTTTTGAAATTATTGGTTATGCTATTTTGTCAATAATTCCAAAAATTCCTCAAATTACACCTTTAATCTATTTACATATTTTATTTACTATTTTTATTACTTTATTAATCATATTGAAACAGCCTAAATTTAAATTAAATAGTTTCCAATTAAAGCTTAAGAAAATTTAAATGAAAATATCTATCACTCTTTCAATTTATCTAGCTAAACAGTTTATTTATGGTTTAATATTATCATCATCCATCCTATTTGGTTTAGTTTTTTTAATTGACTTAGTTGAACTTCTTAGACGTGCATCCGGTGAGGATATAAATTTTACAACAGTAATATTAATGGCCATATTGAAATTACCTATAATGATACAAAAACTACTTCCTTTTGTAGCACTTTTTGGAAGTATTTTCACTTTTGCTAAACTTAGTAGAACAAATGAATTAGTAGTTACTAAAGCGGCTGGTGTTTCAGTCTGGCAATTTTTATTTCCTTCATTAATCATATCTCTTATCCTAGGTGTCTTATTTATAACACTATTAAATCCATTATCATCTTTAATGGCTAGTAAGTATGAATGGTTGGAAACAAAATACTTTAGAAAAAGTTCTAGTTTATTAGCAGTATCATCTGGAGGTGTATGGCTTAGGCAAGTAGAGAAAGATAGCTTATCCGTAATTCACGCAGAGCGTGTTACTGGGCAGGGTATAGACCTAAGAAATGTAATTATTTTTTTATATAACAAAAATGGAGAAAAGTTTCTGAAAAGAATAGATGCAAAGGTTGCTAAATTAAAACCTCCTTTATGGTATTTATCTGATGTATTAATTACTTCTTCTGAAAAAGAACCAGTAAATAAAGATCAATTTACTCTTGAAACTAATCTTACAAAAGGACAAATCCAAGATAGTTTTGCTTCACCTGAAACATTATCTTTTTGGACATTACCAGGTTTTATAAATATTCTTAGAGAAGCAGGTTTTACAGCAAATAAACATAGAGTTTACTGGCACTCTCTATTATCTATGCCACTTTTTCTTTTCTCTATGGTTCTAATTGCGGCTACTTTTTCTCTTAGATTATCTTATAATAGAAAAGGTACAGGCCTTTTAATAATTGGCGGAGTTATGTCAGGATTTGTCTTATATGTATTTTCTGATATTATTTTCGCACTAGGTCTATCAGGAAAACTACCTGCGATTTTAGCTGCTTGGACACCTGCTGGTATTTGCACTTTGATTGGATTTTCATTACTATTTCATCTTGAAGATGGTTAAAATTAAACACAAATTTAAAATTTCAATTTTCATACTTTTGATTTTTTTTTCAATTAAAAATCATGGTATTGCTAATCAAAGTGTCGGTGATAAAGAGGTCATCATTGCAGCTAATAATATTTATTTCGACAATAATGATAAAACAGTCACCGCAAGTGGTAATGTTGAAATTGTATTAAAAGATAAAGTTTTATTTTCAGACAAAGTAGTATACTTTCAAGATACAGATACAATTACAGCTGAAGGAAATATTAGCTTGCTTCAAGAAAACGGTAATGTTTTTTTTGCTGAGTCCTTAGAACTATCAAATCAAATGAGTGAAGGTATAATTGAAAGTTTCAGAGCTTTATTAAAAAGTGATGCGAGATTTGCTGCTCAATCAGCTATAAGAAAAAATGATATTGTAATAATGAATAATGCAGTTTACTCGCCATGTAAACCATGTGAGCATAAAAAAAAACATGAACCCCTTTGGCAAGTCAGGGCAAATGAAATTATTCATGATGAACAAAAAAAAGAAATACAATATACTCATGCAAGGTTTGAAGTTAGAGGTATCCCTGTTTTTTACACACCAATATTCTCTCACCCTGATTCTACAGTAGAAAAAAAGACTGGTTTTTTAGTTCCGAC
>PTLN01000098.1 GCA_002938125.1 Alphaproteobacteria bacterium MarineAlpha2_Bin1 | reverse complement strand
TGAAACGTTAGAAACAATAATGTTTGCTCAAAAAAATGGATTTAAAACTATTATTTCTCATAGATCTGGAGAAACCGAGGATGAGATAATAGCCGATATTGCGGTTGGTAGTAATTCTGAACAGATTAAAACTGGTTCATTGGCAAGATCAGATAGAACATCTAAATATAATCAACTAATAAGAATCGAGGAAGAACTTGGTATCTCAGGGGTTTTGAGTAAATTTCCATTCTAAATAACTTTTGAGTCTTAAATGCAACAGTAAAAGACAATACATCTATTTATGAATTGACTGTTTGACGTAAATATACAATTTGTGATTCAATTATATTCATGACTATGCTATTTGAGATAAGAAGACGTACTAGATCTGCATTTGCCCCATTTCTGTTAATTTTGGTAATAATTTATTTTGGTGTTAATTTTGTTGAAGGTAAGAGAGGTCTTATTGCTTGGCTTTCACTTACTCAGAAGAATAAAGTTGCAGAAAATGAACTTATATCTTTAAGAAACCAGAGAATAGAGAGTGAAAAAATTTCACGAGGACTAAGGTATTCAAGTTTAGACTTAGACCTTTTAGAGGAGCAAGCAAGGAAAAAACTAGGTTTTACTCATCCCAGCGATTTTTTAATATATTCAAAAAATCAATAATTCATGATTTTCACTAAAAATTAGACATTAATCTCATAAAAGTGAGTAATTATTGATTATAAACCCTTTTTTTTTAATCTATTCTTTATTGAAGAATTAACATATGTAATTATATCCATGTTTATATAATTAAAATAAGTAAACATTTATATGATTGATATTTCTAAAGGTTTATCTTTAAAAAATAATAATAAATTAGATTACTATTATTATATGCAACTCATACGGCGTTTTGAAGAAAAAGCCGGTCAAATGTATGGTATGGGTCTTATAGGTGGTTTTTGTCATTTATATATAGGTCAAGAAGCCGTAGTTGTAGGAGCTCAATCAGCTATTAGCGAAGATGATGCAGTGATTACACTATACAGAGACCACGGTCATATGCTCGTAGCTGGCGTTCATCCAAAATATGTTATGGCAGAATTGGCCGGCAAAGCATCTGGTTGTTCTAAAGGTAAAGGTGGTTCAATGCATATGTTTGCTAAAAATAAAAATTTTTATGGTGGACACGGTATTGTTGGTGCTTCCACTACTTTAGGAACTGGTATTGCATTTGCAAATAAATATTTGTCTAATGATCAAATTACTTTAGCTTATTTTGGTGATGGCTCTGCTAATCAAGGACAGGTGCACGAGTCATACAATATGGCAGCCCTATGGTCTTTGCCAGTAATATATATTATTGAAAATAACCAGTATGCAATGGGTACTTCAGTTTCAAGATCAACTGTTCAGAAAAATTTATATAAGAGAGGGGAGGCATTTGGTATTTCTGGATCTGAGGTGGATGGTATGAATGTATTAGATGTTAATAAAGCAGTTCAAAAGGCAGTCAACCATATTAGATCAGGAAAAGGCCCTTATATAATTGAAGCTATGACATATAGATATAGAGGGCATTCAATGTCAGATCCAGCTAAATATAGATCAAGAGATGAGGTTAAAAAAATTAGATCAGAAAGTGATCCTATAGAGTCTTTCAGTGAATATTTAATTGAGAAAAAGCTTTCATCAGAAGATGAGTTAAAAAATTTGGATAAAGAAATAAAGAAAATAATTGCTGACGCTGCTCTTTTTGCTGAAGAAAGTCCTGAGCCAGTTCCTGAAGAGCTTTTTAAAGATATTTTGATAAATGTATAAATTTTGTTTAAGAAAGATATATTTTTGACTATAGAAATTTTAATGCCTGCATTATCTCCTACAATGGAAGATGGAACATTATCCAGATGGTTAGTTTCTGAGGGTGATATTGTTAAAGTTGGTGATATAATTGCGGAGATTGAAACCGATAAAGCAACTATGGAAATTGAAGCTATAGACGATGGTGTCTTATCTAAAATATTAGTTCCTGAAGGATCGCAAAACGTGTTAGTCAATTCTGTCATAGCGCATTTATCTGATAATGAAGAAAATAAAAAAGTTCCAACCAAAAAAACTGTCAATGAATTTAATAATAATATAATAACTAAAGATGTTAAGAATATTTATCCATCCACTGAAGAAGGTCAATTTAAAGAGAGTCATTCAAAAAATAATGAAAATCCCCAAACTGGAAATTCTATTACAGTAAGAGAAGCCTTAAGAGATGCGATAGCTGAAGAAATGAGAAAAGATGATAGAGTTTTTCTAATGGGAGAAGAAGTTGCAGAATATCAAGGTGCTTACAAAGTTAGTCAAGGTTTATTAGAAGAATTTGGTTCAAAAAGGGTTATTGATACTCCTATTACAGAATATGGCTTTACTGGTATAGGAGTTGGTGCAGCATTTAGAGGATTAAAACCAATAGTTGAGTTTATGACGTTTAATTTTGCTATGCAGGCTATTGATCACATCGTTAATTCTGCTGCAAAAACACTTTATATGTCTGGTGGCAGCCTATCAGTTCCAATAGTTTTTAGAGGACCTAATGGCGCAGCATCGAGGGTAGCCGCTCAACATTCTCAAAATTACGCATCTTGGTATTCTCAGATACCTGGCTTAAAAGTTGTTGCTCCGTATTCTGCTGCAGATGCTAAAGGGTTACTTAAATCATCAATATTAGATCCAAATCCAATTGTGTTTTTAGAAAATGAATTACTTTATGGAGAAAAGTTTAGCGTTTTAGAAGATAATGAACATTATACTCAAATAGGAAAAGCCAAAAAAATAATTGAAGGTAGTGATGTTACTATTATTTCGTATTCAATTTCAGTAAAATATGCTATTGAAGCAGCAGATTATTTATCGAGAAATGATGGCGTTAGTTGTGAAGTAATTGACCTACGTACATTAAGTCCGCTTGACATTGAAACTATAATAAATTCATTGAAAAAAACTAATAGAGTTGTCGTCGTCGAAGAGGGCTGGTCAATTTGTGGAATTGCATCTGAAATATCAGCATTAATTATGGAGAAAGGTTTTGATGATTTAGATGCACCAGTTATAAGAGTTACAGGTAAAAATGTTCCAATGCCATATGCTGCAAATCTTGAAAAGTTAGCATTACCAAGTGTCGATGATATTGTTAAAGCTGTTAAAGCAGTTAGTTATATTTAAAATTAGGAGTTTCTTATGCCTATATCAATTAAAATGCCAGCTTTGTCACCTACAATGGAAGAGGGTTCTTTATCTAAGTGGCTTGTTAGAGAAGGTGATAAAGTACTCGCTGGTGACGTAATAGCTGAGGTTGAAACAGATAAAGCAACTATGGAGGTTGAAGCGGTAGAAGATGGAATATTTAGTAAAATTTTAGTTTCAGAAGGCACTCAATCTGTTCCAGTTAATAAAGTTATTGCTTTAATGTTAGAAGAAGGTGAGGATCAAGATTCAATTGAGGAATTCTATTTAAGTAATTCTAAAGATGAAAATATTAAACCTGAAAATAAAGAGTTTAAAGAAACAAAAAAAGCAGTAAATCAAATCCCAGAATTAGAAAAAACTATATATCCTAGTAATAATAAAAAAGAATTACCGGCTAAAGTAGTACAAATAGATCAAGGTCTAAATAAAACTATTGCAAGTCCATTAGCAAGAAGAATGGCTAAACAAGCAAGTTTAGATTTAAATTTAATTTCTGGTTCTGGGCCAAGGGGTAGAATAATAAAAAATGATATCCTTGCTTATATTGATAAATCTGACAATGCGAAAGAAGTTAACAATATCAATAAAAATTTTATAAAAAGTTCTGAAAATTATACTGAAATCCCAAATTCAAATATGCGAAAAATTATAGCGCAACGTCTAACGCAGTCAAAGCAAGAGGTTCCGCATTTTTATCTTACGGTAGATTGTGTAATTAACGAATTATTGTCTTTACGAAAGGAATTAAATAACAGGTCTAAAGATGGAAAATTTAAATTGTCAATAAATGATTTTGTTATCAGTGCAGTAGCTCAATCTTTAGCTAAAGTTCCTGAAACAAATGCAAGTTGGTCAGAAAAGTCGATAATACAATATAAAAATATTGATATATCAATTGCAGTTGCACTGGAAGATGGTTTAATAACACCTGTGATCAGAGATGCCAATCATAAGGGACTGGCTGAGATATCAAATGAAATGAAAGATTTGATCCATAAGGCTAATAATAACAAGCTTATGCCTGAAGATTATAAAGGAGGAACTTTTTCAATATCTAATTTAGGTATGTATGGAATAAAAGAATTTTCAGCGGTTATTAATCCTCCACAAGGAGCAATCTTAGCTGTTGGAAAAGGTGAAGAAAGAGCAGTAGTTATAGATGGAGCTCTGTCAGTTGCAAATGTTATGACTTGCACACTATCTTGTGATCATCGTGTTGTAGATGGAGCTGTTGGTTCAAAATTCCTAACTCAATTTAAAGAGTTTATAGAAGATCCTGTATCTATGATGCTTTAAGAAATTTTTGGTTAATTATGACAGATAAAAAAACATATGATTTAGTTATTCTAGGAGGAGGGCCTGCAGGTTATGTTGCCGCCATTAGAGCTTCTCAGTTAGGTTTAAGAACAGCTTGCGTAGAAAAAGATAATGTTGGTGGAATATGTTTAAACTGGGGTTGTATTCCTACTAAAGCACTTCTTAAGTCTGCAGAAGTCTTTCATTTAATAAGTAACGTAGACAAATATGGTATTTCAGCTGAAAATATTAAATTTGATATAGAGAAAATAATAAAAAGAAGTAGAGATGTTTCAAAAAAATTAACTAAAGGTGTAAATTATTTATTAAAAAAAAATAAAGTAGATTTAATTAAAGGTCATGGCAAAATTGGAGGTCCAAACAAATTATTAGTTGATCAAAATAATAAAGTTATTGAATTAGGTGCTAATAATATTATATTGGCTACTGGCGCAAGGTCTAGAAATCTAGAAAATATTAAATCTGATGGAGTTAATATATGGAACTATAAACATGCTATGCTTCCTGATAAATTACCTTCATCTATTCTTGTTATTGGTTCGGGAGCGATAGGAGTAGAGTTTGCAACTTTTTATAACGCTTTTAACGTTGATGTAACTATCGTTGAATTACAAAATAGAATTCTTCCTGTTGAAGATGAGGAAGTTTCAGATTTTGCTAAAAAAATATTTAAAAAGTCTGGTATAGATATACATTGTGGTTCTAATATTGAAAATTTTAAAATAAATAAATCAAGTATATCTGCGAGTATTGTATCAAAAGAAAATAAAATTTCTAAAGAATTTGATAAAGTTATCTTAGCTGTAGGTATCCAGGGTAATGTTGAAGATATTGGGCTTGAAACAGTTAGTAAAATAAAGATTAATAAGAGTCATATAGAGGTTGATGAATTTTATCGAACTGGCCAAGATAATATTTTTGCTATAGGTGATGTAGTTGGTCCACCATGGTTAGCTCACAAGGCAATGCATGAAGCTATAATTTGTGTGGAAAAAATTGCTAATATTAAAAATATTAACCCACTCGATTCATCAAATATTCCGGGGTGTACATATAGTATTCCTCAAATTGCAAGTATTGGTCTTACCGAGTCACAAGCAAAAGTTAATGGATACGATATTAAAGTAGGTAGATTTCCTTTTAAGGCGAATGGAAAAGCAATAGCTTTAGGGGAAGAGGAAGGTTTTATTAAAACAATCTTTGACTCATCGACAGGAGAATTGATAGGAGCTCATATGATAGGAACCGATGTTACCGAATTAATTCAAGGATATTCAATTGCTAAAAATATTGAGGCTACGGAAGAAGATTTATTACATACGATTTTTCCTCATCCTACCTTGTCAGAAATGATGCATGAGTCGGTATTAGATGCTTTTGGTAAAACACTTCATATATGAGAAAAATGAATAATTTAACACATAAAAAATTAGTTAGGCACCCAGAAAAAATCAATTTGCCTGATAACCCAATAAAAAGAAAACCTAATTGGATTAGAGTGAGAGCTCCAGTTAGTAAAGAATATATAAATACAAAAAATTTGATGAGAAACTTAAAACTTAATACAGTTTGTGAAGAGGCCTCGTGTCCTAACATTGGTGAATGTTGGCAGAAAGGTCATGCAACGTTTATGATACTGGGTGATATTTGTACTAGAGGTTGTTCCTTCTGTAATGTTGCTACCGGAAAACCAAATTCTGTAGATATGTTTGAACCATTTAATGTTGCATCTGCAGTAAAAAAACTAAATTTAAATCACGTAGTAATTACATCTGTGGATAGAGATGATTTGAGTGATGGAGGTGCTTCTCATTTTTGTGAAGTGATTAGAGAAATTAGAATTCAGTCACCAAATTCAACTATAGAAGTTTTGACACCTGATTTTTTAAGAAAGAAAAACGCTTTAAACAAAATCATTGGAGCTAAACCAGATGTTTTTAATCACAACCTGGAGACTATCCCACGATTATACAAGAAAGTAAGACCAGGTGCATCTTACTATCATAGTCTTAAAATCTTGAAAGAGGCAAAAATCTTAGATGAAAATATTTTTACAAAGTCAGGTATTATGGTTGGGCTGGGAGAAAATAATAGGGAAATTATTGATGTTTTGAAAGATATGCGTGATCATTTAGTTGATTTTGTTACCATTGGCCAATATCTTCAACCAACAGTTAAACATATAGGTGTAGATAGGTTTGTTACTCCAAATGAATTTACTGAATTAGGTATAAA
>PTLN01000097.1 GCA_002938125.1 Alphaproteobacteria bacterium MarineAlpha2_Bin1 | reverse complement strand
TCTACATGCTGGAATAGGTCAAGGTTATGTACTTGCTACACCAATTCAATTAGCTTTAATGATGTCAAGGTTATGTAACGGTGGTTTAGCTATTTTACCAAGGTTAATTTTAGAATATGAAGAACAGCCAGAAATTTTACCTATTAATATTTCAAAAAAATCTCTAGATATAGTTTTAGAAGGTTTAAATCGTGTTACAAACTCTCCATTAGGGACTGCTTTTAAATCTAGAATAAATGATAATAATTGGCAAATTATTGGTAAGACTGGTACATCTCAAGTTAGAAGAATCTCTCAGATTGAAAGAGAAACAAGAGTTTTAAAAAATGAAGAGAGACCATGGGAAGAGAGAGATCATGCATTGTATGTTGGAGCTGTTCCAAAAAATTCTCCTACCTATGCAATTTCAGTGGTTGTAGAGCATGGAGGATCTGGTTCATCTACAGCTGCGCCCATAGCTAAAGATATATTTGAATTTATGAAAAAAAATATAATAAATAAAAAAAGAAATATTTAATGAATAATTTCTTAGAAAATAAAAATAATCTTAGTTTTTTTGATAAAGTAAAATCATTAAATTTATTTATAATTTTGTTGATTTTAATATTGGCATCTATTGGTTTTGTTATGCTTTATTCCGTATCGGGTGGATCTGCAGATCCATGGATGCGTCAACAAATATTTAGGTTTAGTTTTGGATTTTGTATAATGCTATCTGTAGCTTTTTTAGACTTAAGATTTTTGTTATCTTTGTCTTACCCTATATATTTTTTCTCATTATTGCTTTTGGTAAGTGTAGAATTTTTTGGTTCAATTGGAATGGGAGCGCAAAGATGGATAGATCTGGGTATTTTCCACTTACAACCATCGGAAATAATGAAAATTGCTCTAGTTATGGCGCTAGCAAAATATTTTCATTCAATATCTCATGAGGATATTAAAACCATAAGGTGGATTTTACCACCATTGTTAATGATAATTGTACCATCATGTTTAGTATTAATTGAACCCGATCTAGGTACAGCAATTCTGTTGGTTCTTGAAGGAACAATAATTCTATTCATAGCGGGTGTTAGATGGTGGAAATTTATTTTTGTATTTTTGGTTTCAATAGTGCTAGCTCCATTTTTTTGGACAAAACTTCATTCTTATCAACAAAATAGGATATTCACTTTTTTTAATCCCGAGCGTGATCCTCTAGGTTCTGGATACCATATAATACAATCAAAAATTGCATTTGGTTCTGGTGGAATATGGGGTAAGGGGTATCTTTTAGGCACTCAAAGCCACTTAAATTTCTTACCTGAAAAGCATACGGACTTTATTTTTACAGCTTTAGCTGAAGAATTTGGTCTAATTGGAGGTTTAATTGTTCTACTGATTTACGTAGTTCTGATTATTTATTCCTATATTATTTCAATAAGGTCTAGGTCTAATTTTGGAAGAATATTGGGAATAGGAATAACTTCTACCTTTTTTTTATATATCTTTATTAATATTTCTATGGTGATGGGTTTAATTCCGGTTGTTGGGGTTCCTTTACCTCTTATTTCCTATGGTGGAACTGCTATAGTTACTATTCTATTTAGTTTCGGAATTTTACTTTGTATACATATAAATAGAAATTTATACATATCTAAGTCAATAAATTAAGTTAATATATTTAAAAATATAATTTATTTAGTTTATTGAATAGAATGATTGTAAATTGTGTCCATTACATATTGTTCAGCTTCTTGAAAGCTAAATTGTTTTACTCTTTTAAGAGAAGTAGACTTTCTAATTGCTTCTTCCAAATCAACTTTTTCTCTATATATTCTGTCAAATCTGGCAGCTGCAGTAAGTTTTTCTAATTTTGATATATTCATATGCTTAAAAATAGTGTTTAAAAGTAAATAAAGTGTTAAAACTGCTATTAATTTATTAAATATTTTATTGGAGAAAAACGATTAATATAAAGATAAAAATTGGTAAGTATTTACTTAATAGTATTCTTGAGGTAAATAATGCGCCTAAGACTTGTGAGGCTTTCCTAAATATCCTTCCTTTCCAGAATAAACTAATTCATGCTCGATGGAGTGGTGAGGCAACATGGATTCCAATGGGAGAATACGATCTAGGTGTAGGTCCAGAAAATACAACATCTCACCCATCTAAGGGCGATGTTCTTTTTTACCCTAAAGGGAAAAGTGAAACAGAGATATTGATCGTATATGGATCTTCAGTTTTTGCAAGTAAAGTTGGGTTACTTGCTGGAAATCACTTTTTAACAATAAAAGATAGAAATGATTTATTAACAATAGGAAATGAAATTCTTTGGTCCGGGGCAAAGGATATAAAATTTGAGATTAGTGACTAATTAAAATTTTTTAATTTTTTGTTAATTTTTTTTCGTTATATTTATATAATGGAAAAAAAAATATACTTAGATGTTGCTAATCAAGATAAAAAAGCTTTAATTGAAGAGGCATTAAAGATAAGGGCAGAGGCTTGTGAAACTCTTGGCTCTGATATAATTGCCAGCTTGTACAATATTGTAACAGGGAAAAAAGTTGATATTGAAAAATTAGAGTAATAATTTCTAATTATAGCAAAGTTATATATTTTATGGGTAAAGTTTTCGTACTAAAAAGTAAAAAACTTCAAGATTGGGGCCACTCAATTGGTATAACAAAATATATTTTTAAATTTGGCTTTACCATTTCCAGTATAAAAGAAATTATAATTAAATATAATTCAATTTTTTATGCTGGGAAGGATGATTGGTCATTGATTCTATCAAGATCTATAGAAACTACCTCAGAGGAATATCTAATTAATAAATTATCATCATCAATGGAGTTACTTGATCCAAATTTTTACCCGCAAATCCAAGACTCTAGTGGTATTTTTAGAGTAAAAAAGGATAAGTTAGAGAGTAGTTTATTAATCAAGCAAGCACTTGAAGATAAAGATAGTTTATTATCAAACAAAAAAATTAATGATAAAGATTTTGCAAATTATATTTTAGATAAGGTAATGAAGTAATTTTTTAAAAAAAAAATATTTTAACCTTTTGTTAATATTAATTAAAGCAAATTAGAATATATTATTTTTGGTTAAATCAAATTTTTTATTGTTGATAAAATGAAATTTATACCCCATCAATCACTAAGTGAAAAATATTTACAGAAAGCCCATAATGCTTTCTTGGCTGAAAAATATAATTTAGCACTTAATTTATATAATAAGTTACTAGATTTTGATAAGCAAAATGAATCAGCATTATTTCATAAAGCAAAGGTTTTAACCCATCTTGATAAATTTGATGAAGCCAAAAATATTCTCGAGAAACAAGTTAAAAGATTACCAAGTGTTGAAGCTTATTCAATAATTGCAAATATTCAGCAAAGCACGCTTAAGCATGATGATGCTATTAAAACATTAAAATTACTAATTAAAGAAAGACCCGAAGATCCACAGTATTGGCTTAAATTAGGAATAAATCAAAGTCAATCTTATAAAAACTTTCATGATGCTAAGGTTTCTATCGAAAAGAGTTTTGCTTTAGTAAAAATGTCTGATCAGGTTGACTTAAAACTAGTAACGGAAATTGCCGATTCATTTAGACTGGCTGGATATTTTGAGGAAGCATCAAAGGTCTATAAATTTATTTCAAATAAAACTCAGACAATTGAACCCGTTTATTATATATACTGGGGATTATGTTTAAAGTATTCTGGTAAACATAAGGAGTATAGACAAGTATTAACAACTGCTCTTAAGCATTGTATTGAAATATCAAAAAATGCAAATACGATTGAGATACATACTATTCAAATACTTGCCGCATGGATTTATCATATCTTAGGAAATAAAAGAAAAGCAGAAGAACTTTATTCAATAATTTCTGAGAATATTTCTCCTGAAAAGCTGTATTTAGAAGGACCTCCATCATATCTTCCATCATCATATAATAGAATATTAAAAATGAGAGAAGTTGTTAAAGGGCGTGATGTTGCTGTGATGCTATATGGGCCCTCTATAAAAGAATTTAAAAAAAATAAAGAAAATTTTAACAGGTTTGATTTATGTTATGCAAGTTTAAATAAATTTAATGAATTAGAAAGCGATGTTTTGCCAAATGGTAAAAATATTGATATTCTAATGACAACAAATCCATCTGATTTAAATAATAGATGGGAATCTTACCAGAGTTTTTTAAAATCAAAAAATAAAAATTTTTTAATTTCATCTCAATATTCATTGCTGGGTTTAAATTCGGAATTTGGTTTAATGGATTCATTTATAAAAGAATTTGATAATAAACTATTGTTCATAAATACTAATCTTTTTGTTCCAACTATTGCCACACCATTACATTTTCTACCTGGTAATACTTTGTCTGTATTATTGCCAGTAATTTGTCTAGCTGCTCCAAAGAGAATATTTATTTTTGGTGCTGATGGTGGAACATCAGAATTAGAACAAGATAAAGATTTGAATAAAGAATTATATTTTTTTGGAGGAGTTACAGGTAAATCTGATTGTAATGATATTAAAAATGAAGCAAATAGAAGATTAAAAAATGATGCTAAGTTTTTTGATGATATTACAAAGTTTCAAATGATGGCTATTTCAAAATTGTTTGGTTTATCAGTGCCCGAGGTTTATAATTGTTGCCCTCATAGTAGTTACGAATCTTTTACTAAAATTACTTGCGAAGATGCTCTAAATATTTTAACAAAAGAGTAATTAATTGATCAAAAATAAAAAAAATATTTGTGTTTTTACCGGTACAAGAGCTGATTATGGTCTTTTAAAGCCTGTTATGCACGAAATTAAAAATAGAGATCAATTAAATTTACAAACTTTAGTTTCTGGCTCTCATTTATCAAAGAAATACGGTATGACTTTTAAAGAAATTGAGAATGATGGCTTTAAGATTAATTCAAAAATAAAGCTAAATTTAAAAAATGACAGAAAAATCGATATAGCTAAAAATATGGGTAATGCAATTAAGTTATATTCTAAAGAATTAAATAAATTCAAACCTGATATATTAGTTATACTTGGTGATAGATATGAAGCCCTTGCTGCTGCACAGGCCTCAATGATTTTGAATATACCTATAGCACATATTCACGGTGGAGAATCATCAGAGGGTTCTATTGATGAGTCTATAAGACATGCAATTACAAAAATATCTCATTTGCATTTTACATGTGCAGAAAATTATAAACAAAGAGTTATTCAAATGGGAGAAGATCCCAAAAATGTATATAATTTCGGAGCTCCTGGATTAGATAATATAAGTTCATTAAAAATACTTTCTAAATCAGATATAGAAGAAAAACTAAATATTAGGCTTAAGAAAAAAATTATTTTATTGAGCTATCATCCTGCTACTCTGGGTAAAAAACATTCTATAGAAGTACTAAAAAATATTTTTAAGGCATTTGATAAAATTGAAAATAAATCTGTTCTGGTTAGCAAGTCAAATGCTGACTCTATGGGATTAACTATTAATAAATATTTAGAGATGTGTGAAAAAGAAAATAAAATAATTTTAAAGGATTCATTTGGGCAAGATTTATACTTATCTTTAATTAAAATTTCAGATATTTTAGTTGGGAACTCCTCCAGTGGAATAATTGAAGCTCCATCCATGGGTACCCCAACTTTGAATATAGGGCCCAGACAAAATGGAAGGTTAAAAGCAACTAGTATAATTGACAGTTCAGAAGAATATTTAGATATCAGTGAGGCTTTAGAAACTGCATTATCATTCAATTTTAAACAAAAAGCTAAACATACTATTAACCCTTATGGTAGTCCCGGTGCTTCAAAGAAGATAGTTGAAAAACTAGCAAGTATTAATAGTAGTGATATTATAATTAAGTCCTTCAACCAAAATTATAATTATTTTAGCTAATAAAGAACCAAAATTTTATTTAAATAAAAATTTATTAAATTTTTGTTAACTATATTTGCTCAAAAATAAAGTCGAAATCGAATAAGGAAAAAATGAATATAAATAAACCATATATAATTGCAGAGATGGCTTGCTCTCATGAAGGTGATATCTCCCTAGCAAAGAAAATTATTGATTCAGCTGGTATCGCAAAGGCTAATGCAATACAGTTTCAAATTTGGACAGCAGAGGATATCATGGTAAGTCATAGTCCAGATTTTAAAAAATTAAAAAAAATTGAATTAAACAGAGAAGATTGGACAAATCTATATAATTATACAAGAGAAAAATGGCCTAAACTCTCGTTAATTGCCTGTGTTTATGATGAAGAAAGTATCAAATTTTCTGAAAATTTAGGTGTAGATGCTTATAAAATACATGCCTCAGATATAACTAATCCAAAAATCCTTTCATCTGTTGCTAGTACAAATAAAAGAATAGATTTAAGTATTGGAGCTTCAACCATAAGTGAGATTGACTCTGCTATAAAAATTATAAGGTTTACTTCAAATTCTTCTATATGGTTGATGTATGGTTATCAATTATTTCCGACTCCAGCAAAAAATTTAAATCTAGAGTATATGAACAAAATTTCTAATTTATATGGTTTAACAGTTGGATATCAAGACCACTGTGATGCAAATAAGATGGAAGCATTTTGGTTACCAGCTGCTGTTTACGGTATGGGTATAAATGTTATTGAGAAACATTTAACACATGATAGAAGTTTAAAAGGTTTAGATCATGAGTCTGCTCTTAACCCATCTGAATTTAAAGATTTTGTTGATATGATTCATACTATAGATCTTTCAAGAGGGTCAGGCTTTCCAAGAAAATTAAATGAAGATGAAGAAAATTATAGGAAATATTCAAGGAAAAGTTTAGTTGCTAAACATGATTTAATCAAAGGTAAAAAAATTGATCATAGTGATTTAATGGCCTTAAGAGGCCCAAAACTAGGTATATCACCTGATCTAGTATCAATATT
>PTLN01000096.1 GCA_002938125.1 Alphaproteobacteria bacterium MarineAlpha2_Bin1 | reverse complement strand
ATGGATCTTAAAAAAGTTGAACTATTCATATTAACATGTTTAGCTTTTCCAGTAATTTTTTATGGTTTTTATCCAGCCGATCAACGTTGGAGAGTAAATCTTACACTAATTTTATTAATTCCTGCGATAGCATTCATTCTTTTTGATAATTTACCTGGTGCAAAATATGGGAAATGGTTTTCAGTACTATTCCCTTTTATTGCAACAATAATTTTAATTGGGGGTTTTGGTTTAGAGGAAGTGCCAACAAAAAAATTTGGTGGTTTTATGTTAAATATAACAGTTGGTATATCAGGCATCGTTTTATCTTTACCAATAGGTATTATACTAGCTCTTGGCAGAAGATCTAAGATGCCATTAGTTAAAATTTTATCCATAACATTTATAGAATGTTTTAGAGGTGTTCCCTTAATAACTTTACTTTTTCTAGCCGCTATTCTACTTCCAATTTTTTTACCATCTAATGTAAGTTTAGATCTCTTAATTAGAGTTATTGTGGTCGTTACTGCTTTTTCATCAGCTTACATGGCTGAAGTAATAAGAGGAGGTCTACAAGCAATACCAAAAGGACAATATGAAGCAGGACAAGCTCTGGGATTAGGTTATTGGAAATTAATGTTTTTAATTATACTACCTCAATCTCTAAAAATTTCTATACCTGGAATAGTAAATACATTTATTGGATTATTTAAAGATACAACACTTGTTATTGTAATAGGATTATTTGATATATTAAATATAGCAAATAGTATGTTAGCAAACCCAGATTGGATGGGTTTATCAACAGAAGCATATATATTCATTTCATTATTTTTCTTCATTGCTTGTTTTGCAATGTCTAGGTACTCTATTTACCTAGAAAAAAAATTAGATAAAGATAAACGGTAAGTATAATAATATGTCTAAAACTAATCTTGGTATAAAATCAATTATTGAAATTAATTCTTTAAATAAATGGTTTGGTTCCTTTCACGTATTAAGAGATATAAATTTAGAGGTTAAACATAAAGAAAAAATTGTAATTTGCGGTCCATCTGGTTCGGGAAAGTCTACTTTGATAAGGTGTATTAACCGACTAGAAGAACATCAAGAAGGCAAGATAATAGTCGATGGAACCGAACTTACACACGACCTTAAAAATATTGAATCAATTAGACGAGAAGTAGGAATGGTATTTCAACAATTTAATTTATTTCCGCATCTAACAGCATTAGAAAATTGTACACTTGCACTAAAGTGGGTAAGAAAGATACCTAAATCTGAAGCTGAAGAAATAGCACACGAATATTTAAAAATTGTTAAAATACCTGAACAAGCTTATAAGTTTCCAGGTCAATTATCTGGTGGACAACAACAGAGAGTTGCAATAGCAAGAAGTTTATGTATGAAACCAAATATTATGTTATTTGATGAGCCTACATCAGCTCTAGATCCTGAAATGATCAAAGAAGTTTTAGATGTTATGGTTGATCTAGCAAAAAGTGGTATGACTATGATTGTTGTAACTCATGAAATGGGTTTTGCGGAGCAAGTTGCTGACAGAATGATTTTTATGGATGAAGGACAGATAATTGAGGAAAATACTCCGCAAGATTTTTTCAATAATCCACAATCTGATAGAACTAAGCTCTTTTTGAGCCAAATTTTGTAATAATATTTATTTTTTTGATGACTTTGCTTCTTTGTGAATAACATCAAAGATCCGACTAATAAAATCTTCCCTTCTTTTAGTTCTTGTTATTTCTTCTGAATTATTTGGCACCCAATTTTCAATCTCTTCTCTATTTATGTAACCTTTTTTTTCAAGTAATAACTCAAGAGTTTCAATTCTGTCATATGTCACAGATAGTTCCTGAGTTAACATAGTAATGATTGAGAATAAGTAATCTATTTCAGGGTTATCAAAAAAAATTGCTTTTTTGCCTTTTGGAGAAGATTCTAATTTTATGTTTTTATTTGTCATAGGTTTATTCATTCTTACCTCAGTACTAAAATTATTTCCAAGCACCAAATGTATACCAAACAGCACCATTTCCATGGTCTCTTCTTTGGGTATTTTCGTTAATTACTGATGATTTAAATTCTTCAATAGGTGTTGACGGATAATTAGGAATTCTTGAAAAAAGTAGTTTATTTTTATTAAAACCTGCTTTTGTTAATAATTCTTTAAAATCAAGTTCTCTAAATTTTAAATAGTGTGGTTCATTATTATAGAAAGCATCCCAATCAAGATAGAAATTATAATACGGATCGGTTTCACTACTAGGTGGAAGTTCCATATGTAGCATCAAACCTCCAGGTTTTAAAATCCTAAAGCATTCTTTTAAAATTTTATGAGTATCTTTAACTGATACCTCATGAAAGAAGAAACTTGAGGTTATAAAATCAAAAGTATCATCTGGAAAATCAGTTTCTATAGCATTTTTTTGATGAAAATGAATGGGTATATTTTCAGCTTCAGCTCTAGCATGAGCAAATCTTAATAAGCCTGCCCCAATATCGATTCCGTGTATTTCAGCATTTGAAAAAATTTCTCCATATGGAATTGTATTAGCACCTGCTGTACAACCAACATCTAAAATTTTGCTAGGTAAAAAATCTGGGAAAGCAATTTTTAAATAATTTGCTATTGAAGTTCCTACACTACCCTTTACTAATTTTCTATGTTGAAGTCCACCAGAAAAAACAGATGTTCCGTAATGATAAAGCGCTCCTTGAGTGACATCATTTTCTGTATACTCAGTATGAAAACATCCGGGCATCAAATGTATATCAAGTTCTGTTATTTCCCGGGGAACTTTTACATCTTGATTAAGGGATAAAGATCCACCACTTGGATTTAAGTTATGTATTCTAATAGATTCTTCTATTAAACCCTCAAGATTTCTCTCAATACATGGTTTAACTGATAGCCATGTCATTAATTGAGCGTTATACCTTAGAGAGCTCCAACCTTTGAATATCATTTCTTTAAGCATATATTTCCTAATCTCTCTACCGTTTTTAGGCTTTCTTAATTTTAAATTCTCAAAATTTGGCTCTACTTTATTTTTGTAAACGAATTTCATATCGCTTGCGAAGTCAACTAAGATTTTTTTTCTTAAAATAGAAACAAATTTTTGCCTGCTGATTTCATCATGGTTAGGTTTAAGCATATTGCTTATATTTTTTATGCTTCCCATTTTTTCAAATTCCTATCATCAAATTAACGAATAAAATTATTTTTACTTTTAACTAGAAGATTTTTAAGCTTACCTAATTCAATTTTTTCAAAATTTAGACCATCAGTCTCTTGATCTTTTTCTGGTTTACCTAATTTAGATTGAATTTTTCTGATAACTCTACTTAAACAACTAATAACTTCATTTAATTGAGCATTAGATCTTAAATCTAATGAAATTTCTTCTACCATCATTTTTTTAGAAAAAGCACTATGATCTGATTGATTTAATGACTCAAGCTGCTTATCAACTTTCAACCATATATTTTTCCAATCTTTATATATAGGATTATTTCTATATTTTTTCTTTTCTTTAAAAATTGTTTTTGATTCCTCAAATTCAACCATTATTCTCACAAATTGCCATATTTTTAAGTTAAAATTAAACAAATTAGAAACTACCTTTTTTTTCTTATGCTAATATCTGGATTCCAATTAGATTTTTTTAAATTCAGAGGATATCCATAATTATAATCATATGATGGCTTTATTACATATTTTCTGTCAAATTCAATCCAGTTATATTTTTCTCCTGACCTAATAATATGTGGCCAATCAGGGTGAGCAAATAATGGCCTTCCTACCGCACAAAGATCTCCTGAACCAGAATTGAGTATTTCCTCGCAATCATCACCCTCAACAATGCCTCCATTTACTATCATGGGCAACCCTGATGATTCTTTTATAATTTTTGACATTGGCACTTCCGATGAATTATCTCTATTATCTTTCCAATCAAAGGATGACCAATGCAGACAATCAGCTTTACTTGATCTAAATGCTTTACCTAATTCCTCAGCATAATTTACTCCTCCTGGCCATTGACCTTCAAAATCATCAACACCATCTTGAGATAATCTTACAGATATTATCTTTTCATCACCAATTACTTGTCTAACTAGATCAACTGTCTCGATCACTGCTCGGGCATTATTAATTGCTGATCCTCCATATTCATCTTTTCTTAAGTTTTGTTTTGGATCAATAAATTGATAAAATAAATAGCCATTTGCAGCGTGAATCTCTACACCATCAAACCCTGCTTTCATGGCTCTTTCTGATGCTTCTGCAAAACCAACAGAAATATTTTTTATATCTTCTTTTGAAGCTTCCTTTGCTTCAGGAAAGTTAACTTCTGGCCATGGAGGAGCAAGACCCCTATTGTGCATTTCTTCATCAGTGTCAGTGTACAGTACGGCTCCGCTACTTTTAGTTGAACTTGCACTTATTGGTGAGTCATTGTCATATAAACACCTTGGATCAGATACTCTCCCACCGTGCATTAATTGCAAAATAATTTTTGAACCATTATCATGAACAGCATCAACAATTTTTTTCCATGCTGAGATATGTTTTTCATTTGCACAACCTGGTTGATTCAAATAAGCAACACAACCTAATTTGTCCTCTGAATAAGTGCCCTCTGTAATTATCATTGAAAGCCCACCTCTTGCTCTTCTAGCATAATATGCAGTCATCTCATCAGTTGGAGTCCCATCATCATGAGAACTTTGTCGAGTTAAAGGTGCCATGATCAATCTATTTTTTAATTTAATTGTACCTAAATCAAATGACGAAAACGTTTTTGGAAATTTACCTGACATAATTATACTACTTTCTAAAAAAATATTTCTAAGAATATTAATGATTTAAATGATAATATTTGATTATATTATAATAAACTCTGGATAAAAGTTAAATAATCTTATAATTTTAAACGTAATTTAGTTAATTTTGTTATTAAAAGGATAACTTTAGTCATGGCAAAAATTGGGGTTGATGTTGGTGGTACCTTTACAGATTTAATACTAGAAAAAGGGCCAAGAGATGTTTATGTACATAAAGTTCCAAGTACTCCTGAAGATCAATCTTTAGGAGTAATAAGGGGAATTACTGAAATCTGTGAAATTGGTAAAACAGCGAGAAAAGAAATTGAACTCATCGTTCACGGTACTACTGTTGCTACTAATATAACACTCGAGAATAATGGATCTGAAGTAGGAATGCTAACTTCCAGAGGTTTTAGGGATATATTACATATTGCTAGACACAAAAGACCTTATAATTTTTCTCTTCAATTCGACGTTCCTTGGCAAAGTAAACCTATGGTGAAGAGAAGAAATAGAATACCAATAACTGAGAGAGTCATGCCACCAAATGGTAAAATTGTAACTCCTCTTAATGAAAAAGAAGTCAAAGAAGCTTGTAAAATTTTTAAACAAAGAAACATAGAAGCTGTTATAATTTGCTTCATGTTTTCCTTTTTAAACTCAAAACATGAACTTTTAGCAAAAAAAATTGTCCAAAAAGAACTTCCTGGTGTTTATATATCGACAAGTTGTGAAGTTATTGACGTAATTCGAGAATATGAAAGATTTTCTACAACTGCAATGAATGGCTATGTTGGACCTAAAACATCAAATTATATTAATAATCTGGCTAGTTCATTGAAGAAAGAAGGTTTTAAATCAGAATTAAGAATTATGCAATCAAATGGAGGAGTAGCAACGGTAGATATGACCACCGAGAAACCAGTCACAATACTGATGTCTGGTCCAGCTGGAGGAGTAATTGGTGGAAAGTGGGCCGGAAATTTATCCAAAGAAAAAAATATAATAACAGTAGATATTGGAGGAACCTCTGCAGATATATCTACAATCCCCAATTCAGAAATAAGAATCATGAATCCAAGAGATACTTATGTCGGAGACTACCCTATTTTGGCTCCTATGATAGATTTAGCGACAATAGGTGCTGGAGGAGGTTCAATAGCTTTTATTGACAAGGGAGGAGCTTTTAGGGTCGGTCCTAAATCTGCTGGTGCAGACCCAGGACCTGCTTGCTATTCCAAAGGAGGAATTGAACCTACTGTTACCGATGCACAAGTTGCATTAGGTAGACTTGATGTAGATAGATTTTTGGGTGGGGATATGTCAATTAACCCTGATCTATCTCATAAGGTTATAGAAAAAAAATTAGCAAAACCTCTAAATATGTCAGTTAAAGATGCTGCTCTTGGAATAATTAAAGTAATTAATTCAAATATGGCACTTGCTATCAGAGCAAATTCTGTTGCTAGAGGTTATGATCCAAGGAAATTTTCTCTAATGCCATTTGGTGGTGCAGGCCCTTTACATGGAGTGGCTTTAGCAAATGAGGTTGCAGCAAAAGAAGTTATTGTTCCCCCAGCACCAGGAATAAATGCAGCAATTGGCCTACTTGAGACAGATATGAAATATGAATTTACAAGATCAGCTCCTTTGGTTTTAGAAAATGCAAATAAAAATGATTTTGATAGAATTAACAAAGCTCTCACTGACCTTGAAAAACTATGTAGGGAACGTTTGATTGCTGATGGTATTAGTAAAAAGAATCAAAAAATAATAAGAATTGCCGAATGTAGATATCATGGACAAGGTTTTGAATTAAGAGCAGAATTACCAAATGGAAAGTTAAATAGTAAAAATAAAAAAATTGTAATTGATAATTTTCATAAGCAACATAATTTAGATTACGGTTACACATTTGGATCTGATCAAGTTGAAATTATGACACTTAGAGTTGTTGGAATTGCATCGGTTAAGCCTATGACATGGCCAAAATTAAAACCACTTTTAAAGGGAAAAAGTAATAGTAAATATTTAAAAGATGCGTTTTTATATAGTAGAAAAACTACCTTTGATGATGGTAAAACTGTTACCTGCCCTAGGTATAATAGGGATAAAT
>PTLN01000095.1 GCA_002938125.1 Alphaproteobacteria bacterium MarineAlpha2_Bin1 | reverse complement strand
CAAAATTAAAGAAAATTGTAGATTCAGAACTAAATAAGTTTTATGAACTAACACAAATTGCTGAAAATTTTGTACCTATAGACTTTCAAACTCATGCAACAAGTTTATTATATAAATTAAAATAATGGTGATACAATAATGATAAAGCTTAGTAAAAAATTAACTCTTTATTTTAGTTTTCTAATAATTTTTTGTTTATTTCAAAATAATATATTATTTGCCCAAAATAAGGACATTGCTAAACCAGAGAATTTTGCTCCTGCTGCGGATGGATCAGACGTACCAGAGCGTTATAGAAAATCTGTAGGTATGGTCGACCCTAATATGGCTCATGATGAATTATTAGCAGAAAATTCTTTTCCTTCAGCAATTGAGTGTGGGAGATGTCATCCAAAAGTATTTACTGAATGGGCATCATCAAATCATGCATATGCTTCAATATCGCCTATGTTTCATAAATTTGAGCAAGCAGTTAATGATCTAACATCTGGTACTATTGGATCTTTTTGCGTTAGATGTCATCAACAAGTTGGAACACAAAGGGGGGAGTCTCGTGAGTTACCACTCTGGGAACGATCAGATGTTGCAAGAGAAGGAATTACTTGTATAACATGCCACAGAGTCAGTGCATCTTTTGGTAAAGTAAATGGGGAAAGACATATAGAACCAGGATCCGTGTACCAACCTGTTTATAATAGTGGTAGGGCTAAGAACTTAGACCAAGTTTTAGAAAATCCAGAAAAGTATAAGATTGCACTAAATGACGAAATGGAAGGACAACCAATTCATGGTGGTACAATTGTTAATGACCAAATTACAAAATCTGAATTTTGTGTTTCCTGTCATCAAGTAGCTGTAAATATTGGTATAGCGCTTGAAGTAGTTTGGGCTCAATATAGGGATAGCCCAGCTTTAGCTCAAGGTATTACTTGCCAAGATTGCCATATGGGTAAAGTACCAGGCGAAGCTAAAGGGTATGCAAAATTTCCTATTGCAATAGTTAATGGAAGAATTATTGGGGATCCCAAGAGGCGCCACTCAAATCACGCTTTTTATGGACCTGGATACCCCATTGCTCACCCTGGGCTTTTTCCATTTAACCCAAGAAGTTTACACTGGAGTATTAAAGATTGGTTGCATTTTGATTATAGAGCCGGCTGGGGCACTCAAGAGTTTGAAGATGCTCTAGAAAAAAAACAAATTAAGAGACCTGAATTTCCCGATATATGGACCAAGAGAAAAGATAGAGAAAGAGCAAGGTACGTTATTGTCCAAAATGAAGTCTTATTAGAAGATAAACGTATAGATAGATTAGCTGTTATGGAAAATGGTAGTAGATTAGATGGCCCATATATTGACGGTAGAAAACCAAAACTAGGTAAAGATTTTAAATTTAGGTACAGGGTTACAAACGTTGATTTAGGCCACAACTTACCCTCAGGTTCTCTAGGGGCCCAACCTGAAATTTGGCTAAATGTGGTATTAATTGATCCTGATGGAAAAAATATTTGGGAATCTGGTTATGTTGACTCTCATGGAGATATGGCTGATCTGCATTCTCTTGATTATGCTGCTGGAAAGATAAAACACGATGATCAACTTTTTAATCTTCAAACCAAATTTCTAACCTTAAATATTAAAGGTACAGACCGGGAAATGTATCTACCGGTTAATTTTGATATTGATCAATTACCGATGCTTCGTTCTGCAGGTGTTCCAACAACAGTCTTGAATCACCCACCCGGCGCCCGAATGGAGGGAAGATCAATACCTCCATTAGGATATCGAGATGCAAAATATTCAGTACCTGGAAAATTACTTCAAAAACCTGGAAAGTATACTCTTCAGGCTCGGTTAAGAAGTAGGGCAGAACCCATTTATTTTATGAAATTTGTGGGTTCTACTCAAGAGATGGAACAAAGAATAAATGACTGGATGTTAGATTTTCATTCTTACGCAGTATCATTTGATATTAAGTAAAAATTTTTCCTTAATTAGACAGCAGGGAATTTAATGAAACTAAAATTAACTATATACTTCTCTATTTTTATATTAGCATCTCCCTCCTTTTTTGTGAGTGCTGAGGTTTTAAAAAGAAGAGATGAACCGGCTTCGACTGTTTTAGAGAAAAGAAGTGGAAGCCCTCATTACGAACACCATGCTGCTCCCCCAAAAATGGATTCATTTGCTAAACCTAGTAATTATGATAAGACAAAATTTAAAAGTGACCCAGTTTATCCAGATAAGCCTTATGATGTAGAAGCACAAGTACAAATCTATGGCGGTAAGAAGGCAGTTCCTACTGCTAGACCATGGTTAGAACTTGGTCATCCGCTTTACGATGAGGGGCCATTTGGGAAAGGTTATAATTTAATAGGTAGAAAAAATTTAGTTCGTCCACAATTAACAGTTTATGGTGATTTCAGAACTGCACTTGCGTACAACGATAACGGAAATGCGGAAGTTGGCCAAATTGCTACAAGGCTAAATTTAGATGTTGATTTAAAACTTACTTCAACAGAGCGATTGCATGCATTCATTGGACCTCTAGATAATGGTAATAGATTTACTCGTGCTGAACTATTTGGTGCAGATAAAGATGAAGATGAACTAATATTTGATGGAGTATTTCAAACTTTTTTCTTTGAAGGAGACCTTGCGTATATTCAAGCTGGTCTTACTGATGAATATCCTAAGTATGATTTACCTATTGCTTTTGGTTTAATGCCACTTTTTCTTCAAAATGGAATTTGGATTGAAGACGCTTTTGTTGGATTTTCTGCTGCAATTCCATCAAGAAATTCACCAAAACTAGATATTTCAAATTATGATGTAGCATTTTTCTATGGGTTTAATGAGGTGGATACACCTGCAATTATAAAAGCAAATGGTGAATTAGATGAACATGCAGCAGATATAATGGGTGTTACATGGTTTGCAGATGTTGGAAGAGGGCATTTAGAGACAAGTTATGGATATTTAGATGATACTCGTGATGCTAATGGAGGTTTTGATTATCATAGTTTCATTATAGGATGGACAAAAAGATATAAAGGCAAAATTTCGAATAGTGTTAGGTTTCTGGCAAATTTTGGTCAGGAACCAGATAACAATTCTATTCAAACAGCTGATGGGTATGCAATACTTTTAGAAAACTCTTTGATTACAAGTAAGCCTTCCTTTTTTGTTCCTTATTTTAATTTTTTTGCTGGTTTCGATAGGCCGCAACCATTTGCTAGGGGTGGAACAGGAATTTTAAAAAATACAGGTATTAATTTTGAAACAGATGGTTTGACAGGCTTCCCCAAACTTACTGATAATCCCCAAGATGCTTGGGGTGGTGCCATAGGAATTTTTAATATGTTCTTTCCAAGTGGATCTATTGTTTTTGAAGTGGCTGGAATTTTTCCATATGGAGGTGAGTCAGACACAATACCTGGTCCTGAGATAGCCGCTGGGGTGCGTTATCAAAAAAATCTCTCTCATCAGTGGATATTTAGATCTGATGCAATGATTAGCCATAGAGAGAGCAATGAAAATCAGCAAGGTATAAGATTTGAGTTACGCTATAAATTTTAATTCTTAATTAGGAGTTAAATAGATTTCAAACAATTTATATCAGATAGCATTAATTTGCTTGATTGGTGCTGTATCTCCAGGACCTAGTTTATTTATGGTTTTAAGTAACACGAGGAATGGTGGAATCTACAGAGGTATTGCTGCAAGTTTAGGTCATGGAATAGGTATTTGTTTATATGCATTTCTAGCTGTAAGTGGTTTGGGTATTCTGCTAGTAAATAACCCAGAAATTTATAAATTAATTACTTATGTTGGGGTTATAATCTTATTTATTTTTGGCTTTCAATTAATTAAAGATGGTTTCAAAAATAAAAATTCTAATATAGATAAAACGTTAGTAAGTAAAAATTTAAGTGGTTTTTTCCAAGGATTAATAGTTGCAATAATTAATCCTAAAGTAATATTATTTTTTCTTGCGTTATTCAGTCAGTTTATTTTTAAAGACTCAAATTTCTTTGACAAACTATCAATAATTTTCATTGCTGGTATTATTGATTTTCTGTGGTACCTTTTAATAGCTGTTTTTTTCTCAAGAACTATAATTCTTACTTTATTATTAAAGCACAAGTCACTTTGTGATATATCTATCGGATTTATTCTTATCTTGTTCTCTTTATTTATAGTTTTAAATAATATCAATATTTTTTAAGGAAAATTATATGAAATATTTAACTTATCTAGCAGCAACATTTTTTGTTCTATTTATAGTATTTATTTTAGCTGGGGATTATGTATATAGAACAGGAACTAAGGTTCATTGCGGAGTTCATGAATATCATAAGAAAAATTTACCATCTAGCTTTTTTACCCCTGGTAAAAATAATGGTCCTTTTAAAGGTTCAGGATGGGATAAGTGGGTAGGTCATGATTTATCAGATTGGTGGGTTGATAATAATTCATTCTCCAAAGTAGAGATATTAAATAAAAAAAATGATATAACTTTAGTTGGTTGGTGGATGGAAAATAAGTTTAGCTATGATAAAACTGTTGTTGTGGTACATGGTTTAAATACAAACCGTCAGGATTTTAATGTGATACTTCCTGCAAATATGATTTATAAAAGTGGGTTTAATGTATTGCTAATTGACTTAAGAGATAGCGGTGAAAGTACTTGTCAAGATTCAAGACATTCCGCAGGCCAAGAGGAGGCAGATGATATTTTATCAGCAATTAAATGGTTAAACCAATTTCAAAAAATAGATTCTAGTAATATTGGCATTCATGGTATATCTGGAGGAGCAATTGCTGCACTAGTTTCTTCGGTAAAAAATCAAAATTTAAGATCTTTTAGTCTTGAAAGTCCAATTTTTGATTTTAATAAAGCTGCAAAAGATGAAGTTATTTACCAAGGTTTTCCAGGTTTTCTATGGAGTTCTGCTTATTGGGCAGCACGGTTGAGAGGAATAGATTTAATGGAAATATCCATTAAGGATGCAATTGATAATATCCAAGATAGAAAGATTCAGATTCTCCATGGAGATAAAGATTCTAGAGTAAAATACTCGAATTCTATTGAACTAGTAGATTATGCTAAATCAAAGGGTATAGAGGTAAAATTACATACATTTAATAATGCAGATCATACAGAAGGTTTATTAACAGAAACTAAAAGATACTCAGAGATACTTGTCAGTTTTTTTAATGATACTCTTTAAAAAAAAAGGGGAGTAAAACTCCCCTTTTTATTTATTTTGATTAAACTAATTTACCCATAATTGTTCGTATGGAATCCATAAACCAATATGGGAAAAATTCTTAACGTTTGGACCATAAGCCATCATTTCGTCGAATTCTATTCCAAAAATAATAGGTGCCTTCTCAACAGTTTCTCGTCCAAGGTCCTGAAGCATTTTTCTCCTTTTTACAGGATCAAATTCTCCATTCATAGCTTCAATTCTTGGCATCATTTCCTTATCACAGAAATAAGGTGCTTTTCCTCCACTTTTCAAGCATGAAGCAAATACATTCCATACTCTTCCAGCATCCATTGTAGCTGTTAAATCAAACCCAATACCAAAACCTTGATATGGCCAGTCACCTTTAAGCCAATGCTCAAGCCAACCGCCAGTTCCACCAAAATTTTGACCAATTAAAGTAGCATTAATTCCAATAGCTTTTATGTCTGCAATTACAGCCTCATAAAAGTTTTTGAAGTTTTCATCGTTTACAATGGCTCTAACTTCAAAATCAAAACCATTTGGGTAGCCAGCTTCAGCTAAAAGTTTTTTAGCTTTTTCAGGGTCATAGTTATAGCCTTTAATTGATGGGTCATATCCATTTATACCTGGAAAAGCAGGTTGAGTTGAAGGTTTAGCATACTTTCCATAGAAAAGTGCATCCACAATTGCATCTCTATTTACTGCATAATTAAGTGCCTGTCTAACTCTTACATCCCCTATTGGTCCATCTACAGGTTTTAGATTCCTTGTAGAGACAAGAGTTATACCCATTGTTCTAGTTGATGGCTTTGCATAAACTTTCATTCCAGCTTGATCTAGTTTTAACGCTTCATCTGGAGAAATTGCAGTATTAACATCTATTTGACCAGATATTAAAGCCTGAGTTCTAGCTGTGGCTTCTGGAAGTGCTGTCCATATTATTTTTTTGATATTTCCAGCTTTATTCCACGCATTTGGGTTTGGAACTCCTGTTGCAGTTTCTTCTGCAAAAGTTACAACATAGGGACCTGAACCAATTGGAGTTTTAGTGAAACCCTCTGCACCAATATCAGCAAAAGCTTTTGGTGCTAAGATTGATGGGTCTTTAATATTTTTTGGTAAAATTGGGTTAGGTTTAGTTGTAATAATATCAATTGTATAATCATCAACAACTTGAGAGTCTTTTACAAAACCTTTCATTGTTTTGCCTTGAGCCCAGTTTCCACCTTGCTCAGTCTTCCAGAAATCAAAAGTAGATTTAACAGCTTGTGCTGTTAAGGGTTCACCATTAGAGAATTTTACACCCTTTTTAAGATAAAATCTCCATTTGGTTGGTTCTATGTTTTCCCATCTCTCGGCAAGAAAAGGGGCAACCGACCCATCAGCTTTAAGTTTAGTTAGTGTTTCAAATTGTGCTGACCATGTGTAAACACCTGGGGTGCACATACAACCAGTATAAGTATTCCCCTTACCTGATGCGAACATTCTTACTGCAACCCTTAATTCATCTTGTGCAAAAGAAATTGCTGGCACAATCGAAGTTAGAATTAAAGCAAAAAGTCCACAGATTATCTTCGATGAAAAATGTGGTTTCATAAATACTTCCTCCCCAAAAAAAAACAATAAAATTAGCATAAATACTAAGTATTTAAATCAAATATAGATTTATTAACAATCAATTTTATACGAAAATTAATACAAAGAAATTTATTAGTGAAAAAATTTAATAAAAAATTTTAATATTTTAAAAATAAGTAATAAAA
>PTLN01000094.1 GCA_002938125.1 Alphaproteobacteria bacterium MarineAlpha2_Bin1 | reverse complement strand
TATCGTTGAATTATTTTCTAAATTTCTCAAAAAAAACCCATAATTATGTTTAAAAGTTTATACTATTTATAAAAAATAAAATAAACTTTGATTTTAAAACTATTTTTTAATTATAACCTAAAAAAAGTTAATGAATTTAGATAAAACAAATATTTTTGGTTCTATTAGAACACCTATAGGAATAATTAGTGTTCAAGAAAAAAATAAAAAAATTTTATCTTTAAATTGGACCAATAGAATTATTGAACCTTCTACACCACTGCTTATTAAAACACTACTTAAGATTAAAAACTATTTTGAAAAGAAAAAAGATATATGTTCAATTCCAATAAAATTAGATAAAACAGATGCACAAATTAAAATACTATTAGCAATTATGAATATTCCTATTGGCAGATTTACTACTTACGGAAAACTAGCAAAACAGTTAAACACACACCCAAGATTCGTTGGGTATACTTGTTCAATTAATCCTTTACCGTTAATTATACCATGTCATAGAATTCTTAGTGTTGACAAAAAAATTGGTGGATATTCATGCGGTAAAGGGAAAGAAACCAAATTGTGGTTACTTAAACACGAAAAAATTTATTTATGATCTAGGAGGAAAAAATGGAAATTAAGATTGAAACCGAGAACGAATCTTTTTCTTGTTATAAGGCTCTGCCAGAAAATGGAAAAGGGCCAGTAATTGTATGTTTACAAGAAATATTTGGAGTAAATTTATGGATGCGCAATATTGCTGATAAAATGTCTTCTCTAGGTTTTGTTGCAATCGTTCCTGATTTATTTTGGCGAATAGAACCAAACGTGCAAATAAATGGAGAGTCCGAAGAGGATTTTGCAAAAGCATTTGATTTATATGGAAAATTTAATACTGATTTAGCTTTAAGTGATATTGAGAAAACAGTACAAACTGCCAAAAATTTATCTGAAAATGATACAGGCAAAGTAGGTACAATGGGTTTTTGCTTGGGAGGTTTCTTATCCTACTTATCTTCAATTCACACATCAGCAGATGCCAATGTAGGTTACTATGGTGTAGGTATTGAAAATAAACTTAATGAAAAGAGTAACATAAAAAGTAATCTTATACTTCACATAGCAACTGAGGATCAATTTGTACCTCTTGATATTCAAGAGACTATACATAAAGAACTAGATGATCATCCAAGAGTTTCAATTTATGACTATAAGGCAGACCATGCTTTTTCACGCATTGGTGGAGAATCATACGTTGAAGAAATAGCTAAAGAAGCCGAAGAGAGAACTATTAATTTTTTTAATAAATTTCTGAGATAGGAGAAATTATGTCTATGGCAATTGTAGCTTCCGAACCCGGTGGCATAGAAGTTTTAAAATGGAAAAATGTTGAAGTTCCAGATCCTCAAGAAAACGAAGTTAAAATATCCCATACTGCAATTGGTGTAAATTTTATAGATACTTACCACAGGACTGGTAGATATCCTGGTATGACTTATCCTTCGATATTAGGTGTTGAAGGAGCAGGGAAGATTACCAAAATTGGAAATAAAATAACAAATTTCTCTGTTGGTGATAGGGTTTGTTATCCTCTTTCTGTAGGTTCCTATTGTGAAGAGAGAACAATTAATGAGAATATATTAATTAAAATACCAGATAATGTTTCTGATGCTGATGCTGCTGCGGGAATAACTAAAGGCATAACAGTTCATCACCTATTTAATGAGTCAAGAAAAATTTTGAAAGATGATTGGATACTTTTTCACGCTGCTGCTGGTGGAGTTGGTCTAATTGCGTGCCAATGGGCAAAAGCAAAAGGTTTTAATTTAATTGGCACTGTGTCTAATATTCAAAAAAAAGAATTAGCCATAAAAAATGGAGCTACAAATATTATCAATTACACTGAGGAAAATTTTGCTGAAAAAGTTTTAGAGATTACTAAACAAAAAGGTGTTATTGCTGCTTATGATGGAATAGGTGGAGATAGCCCAAGAAATTCCATAAAATGTTTATCAACTTTTGGAACTCTTTGTACTTTTGGTGCTGCATCCGGCCCATCTAATTTAACAATAGATGATATACCAGCATCTGTTCAATATACGAAAGGCTCTATCGCCACGTTAATTCAAAATCGTAAAAAACTTAATGAATCTTCAGTAGAATTTTTAAAATTATTATCGAATCAAGACATTCGAATTCAGATTGGACAAACTTACGAACTTAAGGATGCGATGAGGGCACATATCGATTTAGAAAATAGGAAAACTACAGGTTCTATAATTCTTAAACCCTGAGGTTGGATTTGATAAAAGCAATTGTACTAGAGAAACATGGTGGTCCCGATAATCTTCTTTGGAAAGATATTCAAGATACACCACCTCTCCCCCAGGAGGTAAAAATAAAGCAGTTATACACGTCCGTAAACTATGCTGATATAAACTTTAGGAATGGTACATATAAACCCCCTAGGTTACCTATTATTCTCGGAAGAGAGGCAGTAGGTATAGTTGAGGAAAAAGGAATTGCAGTTAAAAACTTTAAGGTAGGAGATAGAGTAGGTTATGTAAGCCAATTTGGAGGATATTCCGAAAAAAATAATATAAATGAAGAATTATTAATACCCATACCTAATTCAATACCTAATGAATTAGCAGCAGCTTCACTATTAAAAGGTTGTACTGCTCAATATCTACTCAAACAAACTTATAATGTTCAGGAGGGTGATACAGTCCTTATCCATGCAGCTGCTGGAGGTGTAGGTTTAATAGCTTGCCAATGGGCAAGACATCTTGGTGCAACAGTAATTGGTACTGTCAGTACTGATGAGAAGGCTAAGATGGTTAAAAATTATGGATGTGACTTTCCTATAGTTTATACAAAAGAAAATTTCGTAGACAAAGTACTAGACATAACAAATGGGAAAAAACTTCCTGTTGTATATGATTCTGTTGGTAAACTAACTTTTTTAGAATCACTAAAATGCTTGGATAAAAGGGGATTAATAGTAAGTTATGGTAACGCTTCTGGTCCTCCTGATGATTTGGATGTTTTAGAATTAATGAAACATGGATCACTTTTTCTAACAAGACCAACACTTGCAGATTATACATCTGATAGAAAAGAATTAGTAAATACTGCAAATGACCTATTCGACGTTATAAATTCAGGATCGGTAAAAGTAGAAATTAACCAAACATACGCATTAGAAGATGTAGGTGGTGCTCACAAAGACATAGAAGAGAGAAAAACGACGGGTTCAACCGTTTTAAAAACTAATCTTTAATTATTCATAGAATCAAAAAACTCATCATTGTTCTTTGTTGGTTTGAGCTTGTCTAGTAAAAACTCCATACCGTCTATAGTGCCCATAGGCATAAGAATTCTTCTCAATACCCACATTTTTGATAGGGTTGCTTTATCAACTAAAAGTTCTTCTCTCCTAGTACCTGATTTTGTAATGTCTAATGCAGGAAAAGTCCTTTTATCTGCTAATTTCCTATCCAAGATTATTTCTGAATTACCAGTACCCTTAAACTCCTCAAAAATCACTTCATCCATTCTGCTCCCAGTGTCTATTAAGGCAGTAGCAATAATGGTGAGGGAACCACCTTCTTCAATATTCCTTGCAGCACCAAAAAATCTTTTAGGTCTCTGGAGTGCGTTAGCGTCAACGCCACCTGTTAGAACTTTTCCAGATGATGGGACTACAGTATTATAGGCCCTCGCTAATCTGGTAATGGAATCTAAAAGGATAACAACATCTCTTTGATGTTCAACTAATCTTTTGGCCTTTTCAATTACCATTTGTGCAACACTAACATGCCGACTTGCTGGCTCATCAAATGTGGAACTAATAACCTCTCCTTTAACGGAACGATCCATATCTGTTACCTCTTCAGGTCTTTCATCAATTAGTAAAACGATCAAATATACTTCAGGATGATTTTCAGTTATGGCGTGAGCAATATTCTGAAGAAGCATAGTTTTTCCTGTTCTTGGAGGCGAGACTATTAAACCTCTTTGTCCTTTGCCCAACGGAGAAATTAAATCTATTACTCTTGTTGAAGGATCCTTATTTGTGGGATCTTTATTTTCTAACCGCAATCTTTCATCAGGGTACAGAGGTGTTAAATTATCAAAATTAATTTTATGTTTATTTTTCTCAATATCTTCAAAATTTATAGAAACAATTTTGAGTAATGCAAAGTATCTCTCTCCATCTTTAGGGGCTCTTATTTGTCCGTCAATAGTATCTCCCGTCCTTAAACCAAATCTTCTAATTTGATTTGGACTTACATAAATATCATCTGGTCCTGGAAGATAGTTTGACTCAGGAGATCTTAAAAAACCAAAACCATCTTGCAATATTTCTAGAACTCCGTCTCCAGAAATTTCTACATCTTTTTCAGCTAATTCTTTCAATATAGCAAACATCATATCTTGTTTACGAAGCGTGCTAGCATTTTCTACTTCTAACTCCTCTGCATACTCAAGTAATTGTGTAGGAGTTTTTTGCTTTAATTCTTGAAGATTCATAACAATCTCATGTCGTAGGGAAGTTTTATTGATAAATGAAAGATACTAAGAAAAATTTTATTCCAAAAAAATTTGAAGATTTGATTGATTGTATCATATTAAAATAATCATTAGTAAGTCAAATAAAAAATTTATAACGATTAAAATGGTTTTATTACTACCATAATTACAATTATAATCATAAAAATAAATGGTATTTCATTACATCTCCGAAAATATCTTGCTGATTTAACATTTTTATCCAATTGAAATTTTTTAAAATGCATAGAAAATAAACCGTGCATTATTAAAATACCTAAAAAAGATAAGATTTTTAACCAGACCCAAACTTGGTCAAGACTAAAGACACCAGGATAAGTTGCTAAAAGTGCACCCAGAAAAAATGTTAGTATCAAGGACGGATTAATTATTCCTTTTAAAAGCCTCTTTTCCATAAGTTTAAATCTTTCAGATTCTTCCGAACCTGGTTTTGTTTCAATATGATAGACAAACAGTCGAGGTAAATACATTGTACCAGACATAAATGCTATCACTGAGATTATATGAAATGATAATAACCAATTATACATATAATCTGGTAGGAACATCTATTATATACCTTTAACTCTGCAATTTTTAAATGAAGTTGGACAAAGTCTTATGCCATTTGAAGAGTTTATATCTAAATTATCAGAAAAGTTATTTAAATTATTTCTAATAATTTCTGCTAAGCATTTAATAAATTGATTTTGGATACCTAGAGCAGGTACCCTCTTATAGTATGTAATACCTTTTGAAATAGCTAAGTCGTAATATTCTTTGTCTAATTCTACTAAAGTTTCAGAATGTTCAGAAACAAATGCAATTGGTATTATAATAACTTTCTTTTTATCCTTAGATGCTCTAATTATTTCGTATTCTGTAGAAGGTTCTAACCATTTGACGGGCGTAACTTTACTTTGATAACTTAAAACCCAGTTTTCTTCGTCAAGGTTAAGATTATTTATAATACTTTTAACGGTTTCTTGAACTTGCCAAGCATAAGGATCGCCTTTTTTGATAATTGATTCAGGTAGACCATGTGCTGAAAAAATCAGTCTTACAGTATTCTTTTCCTTAATTTGACTTAGTTCTTTTTTAATTAAAGATAGATGTGCTGAAATAAATAATTTATCTATGGGATAACAACATACTATTCTAGTTTGGACTTTATTAGAAAATAATTTAGAGTTTTTGGTCCAATCATCTATAGACGATCCAGTAGTAGTAGTTGAAAATTGAGGATATAATGGAATGATTAAAACTCTACTAGGCCTCCATTTATTAATTAATCTTATTGTCTCTGAACTAAACGGATGCCAATATCGCATACTCACGAATACTTTTATGTTTTCAGAATCAAGAAACTTTTCTAACTCTTTTGCTTGACTTATTGTTTCGGTTAGAATGGGAGATGATCCGCCAATTTGTTTATATATTTCTTTAGCTAATGGTGTTCTTTTTTTTGCAATTATGTATGATAAAATATTCCTGAATGGGCCTGGAAGATTTAGTATTGCTGGATCATTGAATAAATTTCTAAGAAATCCATATACTGAATCAAGAGTATCTGGACCTCCTAAATTCATTAATACTACTGCCGTTTTGTTATTCATTTTTTAAAATTTTTAATTATATCAATAAGTTCAATTACGTTTTGAACAGGTGTTTGTGGTAATATACCATGTCCAAGATTAAATATATGAGGACCCTTTGCCAAAGTTTTAAGGATTTCTATACAAGAATTTCTCAAATTTAGCCCCCCCTCTATTAAAATTTCTGGATGAAGGTTACCTTGAACAGGTATAAATTTTTGAATATTTTTCATATCAAATACATTTACATTATAGTCTAAACTTATACAATCAACTCCAGTTTCTCTTGAATATTGTAATGCATTGTAAATAGATATGTTCCTAGGAAATCCAATTATAGGTAAATCAGGATACATACTTTTTAATTCTTCAACTATCTTTCTTGTTGGTTCTATAGACCATTTTTCAAAATTACTATTGTCTAGTAAACCAGCCCAACTATCAAAAAGTTGAATCACTTCAACTCCTGCTTCGATCTGATTTTTTAAATAGGTTACTGTTGAATCTATTAATATATCAAAAAGAAACGATAAATTTTTCTCATTATTCAACCATTTTTTTGCATTAATAAAATTGTTAGATGACTTACCTTCAATCATATAAGCTGCAACGGTCCATGGTGATCCGGCGAACCCAATTAGGGCTACATGTTTTGGTAAAGATTGTTTAACTATGCTTATTGTTTCGTATATATTTTTAATTTTATCCTCTTTAAAAGCTAACTTAGAAAGATTGCTATCTAAGTATTGATGATCTAACAAAGGACCCTCTCCCTTGACAAAATTTACTTTTACACCGAGAGCATCTGGAATCAGTAAAATATCTGCAAAAATTATTGCAGCATCTAGATCGAACCTACCTAGTGGCTGCATTGTAACTTCAGATGCAAGTTTTGGGTTATAACATAAATCTAAAAAGGAATCGGTTTTATCTCTAA
>PTLN01000093.1 GCA_002938125.1 Alphaproteobacteria bacterium MarineAlpha2_Bin1 | reverse complement strand
ATCTGCTCCTTCTGCTAAAGTTCTTAATCTCACACTAAGGTAACCACTGAACAAAGGCAGAGATTTTTGAAGTCCTGGAGTTTTTACCCAACCAGGATGCATTGAAGAAACTAGAATATTACTTTGTTTAAGTCTTTCAGACCATATTTCAGATAATATAACTTGTCCCCTTTTTGTTTGGGCATATGAGGATACACCTTTATATTTCCCTCTTTTACCCATTGCCTTAATAAAGGAAAACTTTACTAGATACATACCGCCACTCACGACCCAAATAATACGACCCCCTGTAAGTTTTGGGATCAATAGTTTAGTAAGTAAATGAGGACCCAAAATATGAGTTGCGAAAGCTACTTCTACACCATCTCTTGTAAAAACTCTTTTATTAGGAATTAATCCTGCATTATGAATAAGAACATCTACTTTATTTTCACTAAAATTTTGTATAAAATTTTTTATGGATTTTGAGTCTGAAACATCAACAATCTTAAGAATAACATCATAACCTTTTAACTTAAGTCTTTCTACTGCAATTTTTCCTTTAATTTCATTTCTACATAACATAAAAACTTTTGCACCATTACTTGCAAGCTTTTCTGCTATATAAAAACCAATGCCATTATTTGCACCAGTAACTAAACAAATTTTTCTTGATGCAATTTGAGAAAGATCTTCGTTATCAAAATATTTCTTATGCCGTCTAAACCCATACGAGTCAAAAGAAAAAAAAACAGTTAAATCTAATATTTTATCAATAAATCTCATAATTAAATTAATTTAATTAAAAACCTGAATATTTAATAGTAGAATACAATATTTTTAAAATTATCCTCTAGAATATTAAATTAATACACTATATATAAATAAATATGATATCAATTAAACAAATACCTGTTCTCAACGATAACTATATTTGGTTAATCAATTCGTCTGAAAAATATACTGCCGTGGTTGATCCAGCAGTCCCAGAACCAGTTATTAGCGAGTTAAAAAAAAATAAATGGAAACTCACACATATACTTAATACACATCATCATAGCGACCATACAGGTGCAAATTTAGAGTTAAAAAGGATCACTAATTGTAAGATTATCGGCCCGATGGCAGATTACGAGAGAATACCAGGTATTGATATATTTCTAAGAGATGAAGACGAATTTGAATTTGGGACAGAAATAGTTAAAGTAATAGATGTTCCAGGACACACCAAGGGTCATATAGCATTTTATTTTCCTAATTCCGGATCTCTATTTTGTGGGGATACACTTTTTGCTCTTGGTTGTGGAAGAGTATTTGAAGGCACAATGGAACAAATGTGGAATTCACTAATAAAACTATCTCTACTACCTAAACAAACAAGGGTTTATTGTGCTCACGAATATACTTTATCAAATGGTAACTTTGCTCTAACAATTGAGCCAAATAATAAAAAATTGAAATTTAGGATGAAAAATATAATAGAGAAAAGAAACAAAGGTATATCAACTATCCCTTCAACAATAGAAGAAGAGATAGACACTAACCCTTTTCTTAGACCTGATAGCCTTGAAATACAAAGAAATCTATCTTTAGTTGGTTCACCACTTTTAGATATATTCACTAAAACTAGGCAATTAAAAGATAGCTTTAGAGGATAGTAAGTAAAATACCAATACTATTTTGCAGTCTTTATTTCTCTATATGCAATATAAGTTGCAGAAGAAAAAATTATTACTCCACCAAACCAAGTCCAACTATCAGGAGTTTCAGAAAAAATAACATAACCCAGAACAGAAGCCCAAATCAATCTAAGAAAATCAAGCGGTAATACTGCACCAGTATCACCAGACTTAAACGCACCAGCAAGAGCAAGGTGGCCTGTTGCACCAAAAAAACCTACCAAAAAAAGATAACATAAATCAACTAAACTTGGCCATGTCCAAAAAAATAGTGCTGGAATAAAAGATATAGGAGCCATAAACAGACCCATGTAAACAGTTAATGTAATTGAAGACTCTGTTTTAGATAAAAATTTAATAATTGTCATTGATCCCGCCCAAACAATTGACGAACAAATAACAAATATTGAACCCAGATTAACCTCAGAAAAACCTGGCCTAATTACAATCCATGCCCCAAAAAAACCTAAAGCTAAAGCTATCCATCTTCTAAGCTCAGATTTCTCACCCAGTAGTATTATAGCTAAAAAAACTGTGAACAATGGAGCTGTGAAGGATAAAGCAACATTTTGTGCTAATGGTGAAAGTGTTAGAGCGGTAAAAAAGAAAAGCATTCCACACGTCTGAAGGATACTCCTATAAAAATGCCAATTAAGTTTATCTGTTTTAAGAATAGTAAATCCAAATCTGAATATTAGTGGCATGACTACAAGAAGACCAAAAAAATTCCTAAAAAATGCAATTTGAATTGGATGAACATCATCTGAAACCAATCTCACACACACCTGCATAATTGTAAAAGTTAATGTTGCTATGAGCATATAAAATATACCCATGTTGTTTGATGATATTTTTATCATTGATTTAGTTTTTAAAATTTCTTTATTTTTTTTCTAGGAAGGTAAGTATCTCAGATGCAAATTCTTTGGACTTATATTCAAGAAATCCGTAATTCTCATTAGGTAAGTCTCTAACTATTGAATTTTTTATTTTTGAAAAGTATTTATCAGTTCTATCTTGAAGACCATCTCTAGGTTTGAAAATTAGTGTTGGTTGATTAATATAAGCCAATGTTTCATGTAATTTATAGGAAAAGACTGCCCTATGACCCCAATGCGCAAAAGGCCCACCTCTTAAAGCTTCAATAAAGTTTCTTTCTATAATTTTATCTGTAGCCTGAGTTCCACTTAGCATTTTAACAGAATTCCATCTTTTATATAGATGCAACCCATCGGTTTGCGGCTCATTATAATTTGAATTTCGATACCTATCTTCTCTTTCTATCTGATCAAAACACGGAAGACCATTTAAAATCAAATTACTAACTATACTCTTATTAAACGCGGCAATATGCATGGCAATTACTGCACCAGTATGGTCTCCAATTATATCAAAAGAAGTTTCACTAGATATTTTTTTCATTGATCTAATAATTATTTTCGATAGGTAATCTATTGTTGGCTCTTCATCTGTTGGATCAGACTCTCCAAAACCTGGGATATCTATGGCAACTGCTAATCTATCCTTACCTAACTCTAATAGTAAATTTTCAAAATTTCTTGATGAGAAGGGACTCATATGCAAACACAAAATAGGCTTGTTAATATTATTCATTACTCCAGATACTCTTGCATGCACTTGAATTCCGTCAATATTCAAAAAGGTTTTTTTTATTTTCTTAGTCACTCGATTAAAATTTGGTTCATAGATATTTGTAGTAAAATTTTCTATAGGTATCTTTTTTTGATTATCATAAAATTCTTTTAATATATTACTGTACATTTTTGTCTCTATTGAAAGAGATCCCATCCCATATTCTGGTAATTCCATTATACTTCCATTAACGAGAAAATTAGACGATGCCTTTGTAGCATCCCACAGCATGTCATTGGGACATAACACTAATAATGGGTGATTAATTTTTGGAAGATTATCTGCATGATTAACTGCAAATGCAGCATTATGACCATACCAACCCTTATCTAAGGGCCTCTGCATTTCTATAAAATCTCTATTTATCAATTCTAGTGGCGCTTTTTGATACCATTTCTGAAGTGACTGCCATCTTTCAACAAAATGACTACCATCTTTGGGAATAATCTGCTTTGGCTTTTCATCTTCAAGGTGCAGCATCATTTTTTTCATTTGTTCTTTTGAATAAACCGGACATGAATTAAAAATAGCACTTCCTACTTTGTTAGGAGTTTGTTTTATAATTTCAACTGCAATTTTAGCTCCAGTGTGATCGCCAAAAAGGTTTACCGAGTCAAAATTTAAGTGATTGATAAACTCTAATATTGAAAACGCATAATCAGAAATATTGGGCGGTGAAACTGGAGCATCTGAGTCACCAAAACCTGGAGTATCAATTGCAAAAACCAGTCTATCCGAACTCAATTTGTCCATTAATCCTTCAAAAGGCCTACTATTAGAAGGACTCTGGTGAAGCAGAATAATTGGATCTTTATTACTTAAATCTTTACCAGCACGTCTAAAATGTACCTGTCCAAATATCCCATCGAAATATTCCCTTAAAACACTCCTTGGTTTTCTCCAAAAAATTTCAATTTCTTTATTCATTACATACCATCATATATTTTTTATGCTATAAATAATTTATTAATTTGTCTAATATTTAATTACTATGTTAAAGGTTTCTGCAAATATATCATTATTATTTACTGAATTACCAATGCTAGATAGAATTAAAGCTGCCAGTGATAATGGCTTTAGTGGATTTGAGCTTCATTTTCCTTATGAAATACCAATAGAAGATCTAATAAAAGTTAAAGAAAAAACAAAAATGAATGTTTCTATCTTCAACTTTCCTGCTGGCGACTTCGCTGACGGTGGCCCTGGAATCGCTTCTATCTCTGAGAGAGAAGCGCATTTTAGAGCTTCAGTAGCTGAGGCTAAAATGTATGTTGAAGCTCTAAAACCGTATGCAATAAATATGCTATCAGGTAGTCCACTGAAATATTCAAAAAAAATATTTGCAAAAAAAATATTTTTAAAAAATTTAATTTATGCTGCACAAAGGTTCAAAGATTTGAATAGTTTAATACTTATCGAGCCAATTAATTTATATGATAGACCAAATTACTTAATTAATACAACTTTAGAAGCAATAGAGGTGATTCAAAAATCTCAATTACGAAATGTCAGAGTTTTGTTTGATATATATCACATGCATAGGATGGGAGAAGATATTATAAAAACAATAATTAAAAATTTTCCTTATATAGGACATATCCAAATTGCTGATTATCCAGGTAGAAATCAACCTGGAACTGGAAAAATAAATTTTGATGAAATTTTTCAAACTTTAAAGAAATTAAAGTACGATAAATGGATAGGAGCTGAATATAATCCAAAATCAACTACATATCATTCTTTATCTTGGTTAATTAAACATGGTTTTGAATAATGGGGAAAAATAATAAATATAAAAAAGAACCAAACTTTTCTATAAAAATGGACTTTGAATATGGTATTTCAAAAAGTTTGGGGAATAAAATTAGAAGAATTATTGCAAATAATCCCTCTAATTTTACTTTATATGGCACTGGTACATATATAATAGGAGAAGGAGAGGTTGCAATTATTGATCCAGGCCCAGATGATGATTTACATATAAATGCTATAGCTAAGGAACTAGAAAAAGAAAAAATAACACATATTTTTGTAACCCATACCCATAAAGATCATTCCCCCGCTGCTAAAAAACTTCATAAATTAACAAAAGCTCCCATCTACGGTTTTGGAAAACATCCAAAAAACTTTAATAAAGAACTATCATTTGTAGAAGAAGGAATAGACTATGATTTCTCTCCTACTATAAATATAAAAGATAATGAAATTTTTAAAGGTAAAAACTGGACGATTAGAGCAATTCATACCCCTGGGCACACATCTAATCATATTTGCTATGAGCTAATTGAAGAAAGAGTGCTTTTCAGTGGAGATCACTTAATGGGTTGGTCTACTACAGTCATAGTTCCACCAGATGGTAATATGTCAGATTATTTAGAAAGTCTAAATAAACTACTTAATTTTTCTTTCAATATTTGTTGGCCTACTCATGGTCCACCAATTCAAAATGTGGCAAATTTTATTAAGTCAATAATTAAACATAGGATACGTCGAGAAAAACAAATACTGAAAACACTAGAAGAAAAAGACAATATTACTGAGATTGTTAAAGTATTATACAAGGATAAAGACCCAGCATTATATCCTGCAGCTTCCCTATCTACTCTTGCTCACTTGATTTCTTTAGTAAAAAAGGGGCAAGTAATTTCTGATAAAAAAATTACACTTAGTTCCAAATTTAAAATTGTTTAATTATTTGACTTATAATCTTTAAACTCATCTCTTAATTTTGATTTTAATAATTTTCCAGTTGCTGTATGAGGAAGTTCATCTACAAAGACTACGTCATCTGGAATCCACCACTTCGCAACTTTACCAACAAAAAAATCTAGCACTTCCTTTTTAGAGAGTTTACTTTTTTTATCTTTAATTACAAGCAATAATGGCCTCTCATCCCATTTCATATCTTCAATACCAATAACGCAGGCTTCTAAAATTTTTTCGTGACCAATAGCAATATTTTCTAAATCTATTGAACTTATCCATTCACCCCCGGACTTAATAACATCTTTTGATCTGTCAGTGATTTGCATAAAACCATCTTTATCAATAGTAGCAACATCACCAGTATTAAACCATCCATCCTCATCAATAATTACTTCTTCTTCTTTATAATATCTCTCAGTAATCCAAGGGCCTCGGACCATTAAATTCCCAAAGGATTTTCCATCTCTTGGCATTATTTTACCATCGTCATCTATAATCTTCATCTCAACTCCAAAAATCGCTCTACCTTGCTTGGAACTTAATTCTAGTTTGCTTTCGTATGTAAGGTTTGAGTGTTTTGGAAGCAATCTGCTGACAGTACCTAAAGGACTCATTTCTGTCATTCCCCATGCATGTAAAACTGTTACATTATATTTTTCAAAAAAGTCTTTAATCATTGATTTTGGAGCAGCCGACCCACCAATAACTAAATTTTTTACAGTATCTATTCTAACTTTCTTCTCCTCCATATAATTTAATAACATTAACCATACAGTCGGAACACCAGCAGAGATTGTTACACTCTCATCATTGATTATTTCATAAATACTTTTTCCATCCATCTCTGATCCAGGTAAGACTAATTTAGCACCACTCATAGGCGCAGCGTAGACTAAACCCCATGCATTTGCATGAAACATCGGAACAACAGGCATAACAACTGAAGATGCAGATATAGCTAATGTGTCAGGCATTGCTGTAGCCCAAGCATGAAGGAGAGTTGATTTGTGGGAGTATAAAACACCTTTTGGGTTTCCTGTTGTACCAGAAGTATAACATAGTGAACAG
>PTLN01000092.1 GCA_002938125.1 Alphaproteobacteria bacterium MarineAlpha2_Bin1 | reverse complement strand
TATGTTTTTGGAAACCCAAAATCAGGTTCTAAACAAGCTGTTGCTGAGAGTTGGAGAAATTTAATTTGTGTGGGATCTAAACCAATTGCTATTACTGATTGTTTGAATTTTGGTAACCCAGAAAAACCTGAAATTATGGGACAAATAGTTGAGTCAATTGAAGGCATTAAAGAGGCAACAGAGTTCTTAGATTTTCCTGTAATCTCAGGGAATGTTTCACTCTATAATGAAACTGAGGGTAAACCTATTTTACCTACTCCACAAATCGGAGCTGTGGGTATAATTAAAGATATAAATAATATGGCAAGAAGTACCTGGAATAATGATGAGTTAATTTATATCCTAGGAAATAATGATATAGAATTAGGGTGTTCTGTTTTTGATGAGGTTATTGAGAAAACTGGTATTTTAGAGCCGCCATCAATTGATTTAGAACAAGAAAAAAAAATAGGCTCTTTCATTTTAAATAATATAGAAAAAGGACTTATTAAAACTTGCCATGATGTATCCGATGGAGGAATTTTAATTGCTATCGCAGAAATGGCTATAAATAGCAAAATAGGAACTATGATTGAAACTCCCGAGAACACTCCAGCAGAATGGTGGTTTTCCGAAACACAGGCTAGATATATTGTTACAATTTCAAAGGATCAACAGCATGTGCTTGAAAAAGCCGTAAAATCTCAAAATATTCCTATAACGTATTTGGGGATAGTTACAGGAAATACCTTGCAAATTCATGAAGAAATGTCTATTTCTTTAGATGATTTGGAGCACTATTATGGTTCATGGCTTCCAAGCTATATTAATGATTAGGAATTTTATATATGGTAATGAGCGCAGACGAAATAGTTTCTTTAATAAAAGAGTCAATACCTGATGCTAAAGTTGAGATACAGGCCCTCAAAGATGATGGAGATCATTTTTCTGCCCTGGTAATCTCAGATAAGTTCAAAAATATTACTAAAGTTCAACAGCATCAAATGGTTTATAAAGCTCTTAAAGGTAAAATGGGTGAACAACTTCATGCTCTGGCGTTAAAAACCTCAAGCGATACTTAAATTAATTTAATGAGACATAGAGAAGAAAATGAGTGAAAAAAATATACAAGATTATTTAAAAAAAGAAGTTTCTGAAACAGAAGTTTTATTATTTATGAAAGGTACACCAGTTTTTCCTCAATGCGGATTTTCATCTACAGTTGTGCAAATACTTGCTCAAATTGGTGTTGAATATAAAAGTATTGATGTTTTAAGTGATAATGAAATCAGACAAGGTATTAAAGAATTTAGTGATTGGCCCACCATACCCCAACTTTATATAAAGGGAGAATTTATTGGAGGCTGTGATATAATTACTGAAATGTACCAGTCAGGTGAGTTAAATAGTTTTGTTGAGGGTAAAGGAATAAAATTAAATAAAAGCTCTATCTAGAAGAATAATACTCGACAACTAAGTTCGGCTCCATCATCACAGGATATGGAACATCAGAGAATTTAGGAACCCTAACGTAGGTTCCCTTAAATTTTTCCTGGGTAACGCTAATGTATTCCGGAACATCTCTTTCCGGCAATGAAGCTGACTCCAGAACTAACCCCATAGACTTAGATTTATCTTTAACCTCAACCTCATCACCAGGTTTACACCTATAGCTTGGTATATTAACTCTTTTTCCATTAACTTTTATATGACCGTGGTTAACAAACTGTCTAGCAGCAAATACGGTAGGTACAAATTTCATTCTATAAACAATTGCATCGAGACGCGATTCAAGAAGACCAATTAAATTTTCTGATGTATCTCCTTTTTTCCTTGATGCCTCTTCATAGGTCCTTTTAAACTGCCTCTCAGTTATATTACCATAATATCCTCTGAGTTTTTGCTTTGCCATGAGCTGAACGCCAAAGTCAGAAGGTTTCTTTCTTCTTTGACCATGTTGACCAGGCCCATACTCACGTCTATTAACTGGACTCTTTGGCCTCCCCCACAAATTTTCACCTAACCGGCGATTAATCTTATATTTAGACTTTACTCTTTTTGACATAAAATCAACAATATCCTTGAACTAATTTTAAACTGAAGAGCCGTATCTACACCCCATGAAGCATAATGTCAAATATTCCTTAGTTTAAATATATAAAAAAGTTAAAAATCAGCTATTAAACACAGGTTTAATTATATTTAGTGACTAAAGAGACATACCAGATCGTTTGAGAGCATTAATAACACCTCTAAGAGTTTTCACCTCTTTCTTGCTTAATTTAGACCTAAGAAAAATTGCTCTAAGATTTTTAATCATTTTGGGTGCTTTTTCTGGTGGATACAAAAACCCCCCCTTTTCTAATTCATTTTCTAATTGTAAAAAAAAACCTGATAAATCACTTTTACTAGCTAATAAATAATCTTTATCTATTACATTATCTTTGACAATTGAACTCAATTCTTTAATTTTTCTCATCCAATGAAAACATATAATAAGCACAGCATGAGATAAGTTAAAAGAACCAAAAGATTCATTTGAAGGTATAGATAAAAGAACATCTGAATAGTCTAGATCTTCATTCTTCAAACCTGAACTTTCACTTCCAAATATAATGCCCCATTGACCAATTTTTAGTGAATTATCAAAATATTGATTTAATGCGTCATCTATATTGAATTGCTTTTTTCTCAAGTTTCTTTTTCTTGATGTACAAGCAACAGTAAAATTCAAATCTGATAAAGCTTCTAATAAAGTCTTATATATACCAGCATTATAAATTATTGACTCTGCTCCAGATGAGGACCTTACTGCTTTGGAATTTGGCCAGCCATCACGTGGGTTAACTATTCTCAAACGTGTTAAACCACAATTAAGCATGGCTCTTGCAGCTGCTCCAATATTCTCACCCAACTGGGGTTGGACAAGAATAATTATTGGATCTACAACCCTATTCATTTTTAAAGCTTAATAGTTTTCAAGATACAAAACCATTTAAACGAGATATGATTTTATCTTTACCAATCAGAGGAAGTAGTTTTGCCATTTCAGGTCCAAAATTTCTACCTGTGATAGAAAGCCTTAAAGGCATAAACAAATTTTTTCCCTTTCTTCCAGATTTTTCTTTTATGGAGTCAGTCCACACTCTCCATGAGAATTCATTAAAATCTTCGTTTGGAATTAAATTTAATGCAAGATTTATATATTCAGGATCGTCAATAATCGGTTCAATTTTCCCATATATAATTTCAAACCAATCCTGAGCTTCTCTGAAAACTCTGATGTTATTCTTGACTGTCTCCCAAAATTCAGATGGAGCGCTACTAAAGTTAAACACAATTGATTTCTTATTAAAGAACTCATAAGTCTGTTCTTGTAAAAAATTTGAATTTAGATCATTTAAAAGTCTTTCATCGAAAGGGACATTAGATCTCCCAAAAGAACTAATGTCAAAGTTTTGCTTTAAGTAGTTAATTTCATGAAACTTGTTTTGAACTGTTGCAGCTCCAACAAAAGTTAGATAGTTTAATAGCACTTCAGGTTCAATACCTCTGTCTCGAATTCCCTTAATACTTAAGCTACCTATCCTTTTTGATAAGGGGTCTCCATGAACATCTGTCATAAGAGAATGATGGAAAAAATTAGGAGGTTTGGCACCTAAGACCTTAAACAAGTAAATCTGTATACCACTATTTGTAATATGATCACTGCCTCTAATTATATTGCTTATCTTGGAATAAATATCATCTACTACAGAGGTAATAGTGTACAAGTATCTACCATCAGCCCTAACGATTACTGGATCACTATAAGATTTTGTGTCAAACTTAATATCACCATATATCTTATCCTTCCAAATTATAGACTCATCTGGTAGTTTTAATCTCCAATAAGACTCTCTGCCTTCAGATTCATAATTTGCTTGTTTTTGTTTAGAAATATTAAGAGATGATCTATCATAAACTGGAGGGAGACCAGCACTTCTTTGCCTAGCTCTTTTTATCGATAATTCCTCATCTGTTTCATAACATTGATAAATAAGTTTTTCATTTTTTAAAAAATCAAAAGCATCATTATAATATTCTATTCTTTCAGATTGTGCATAGGTTAAATCCCATTGTATGCCAATCCACTTAAGATCTTCTTCAATCAAATCAATATATTCTTTTTTTGATCTTGTTGTATCGGTATCATCGATCCTAAGTAAAAATTCTTCTTTAATTTTTTTTGAAAACAGCCAGTTGATAATAGCCGTTCTAAGATTACCTACATGTAGTAAACCTGTAGGACTAGGCGCGAATCTTAAAACCATTAATTTAATACTTTCTCTAAAAATTGATTTGTAATTGGATATCTCCTTTCTCTGCCAAAAGATTTATTTGTTATTTTAATCCCGGGAGGTGATTGTCGCCTCTTGTATTCAGCAATTTTTAGCAACTTATACACTTGAAGAACAGTATTTCTATCGAAACCATCCAATATTATCTGATCTAATGACTTTTCTTTTTCAATTAAATCTATAAGAATAGCATCTAAAATATCATATGAAGGAAGCTTATCTTGATCAAATTGGTTTGCTTTTAATTCAGCAGTAGGCGGTTTATTAATTATACTTTTTGGAATAACCTCACAATCCTTTCCCTTAAAAAATTCCAAAAAATTCTCATTTCGCCAGGATGCTATTTTAAATACTACAGTTTTATAGACATCCTTTAATACCGAAAAACCACCACACATATCTCCATATAGAGTTGCATAACCTACAGACATTTCTGATTTATTCCCAGTTGCAAGGACCATATCGCCAAACTTATTACTTAGTGCCATTAAAATAGCACCCCTGACCCTAGACTGAATATTTTCTTCTGTCTCATCCTCATCTAAACCACTAAAGATCTTCTTAAAAATAATTGTATATTCATTTAGTATATTTTTTATATCTATAATACTATATTTCACACCAAGTAAGTCTGAACACTCTTTTGCATCAGTTAAACTTTCTGTAGATGTATAAAATGATGGCATCATAATACAATGAACTTTTTCACACCCAAGGGCATCAGTAGCAATACATGCTGTTAGAGCCGAATCAATTCCTCCTGACATACCAATGATTACACCTTTGAAACCATTCTTATTTATATAATCTTTTAAACCTAACACAAGTGCTGTATATATTTCTTGATACTCATTTAATTTGTAATAGGGTTCTGCTGAAAAATTTAATAATTTTCCGTTAGAACCTCTTTCCCAACTAACCAATTTAGAATTATTTTGCCATCCCGATAAAGAAATAATTTTATTAGCTTTATGATTTAAAACAAATGAATTTCCATCAAAGACTAATTCATCTTGGCCTCCTAATTGATTAACATAAATTAGCGGTAAATTAGTTTCATTTACTCTCTTAGAGGCAATTTTCTCCCTGTCATTTAATTTTTCAATATCAAATGGAGAAGCATTAATTACAATTAATATTTGCGCACCGTTTTCAACTAAAGATTTGCATACGTTAGAAGTCCACATATCTTCACAAACTAAAATACCACAACTGACACCCCTTATATTAATGACTGATGTAGTGCTAGAGGAAGTAAAAAACCTCTCTTCATCAAATACTCCATAATTTGGTAAATTATTTTTTAGACTTAGACCATTTATTTTTCCTTGGTCAATTACTAGTGAGGCATTATATAGTTCTCCTTTTAAAAGCCATGGAGTACCTAATATTATTGCTGGACCTTCAGTTCCTATGGAGCCTATAAATTTTTTTACTTCTTCCTCAATCTTTTTTATGAATGACGGCCTTAAAAGTAAATCATCAGGAGGATAACCTGAAACTATTAGCTCTGACGTTATTAATACATCAGCTTCTAATGCCTTTGCTTTCTCCCAAGATTCTTTTACTAGGTTTAAATTATAAGAAATATTCCCTACAATTGGATTAAGTTGCGACAGGTATGTACTAAATAAATTATTCATTTTAAAATTAATATATTTCTATTTTACTACAGTCTATAATTTTACTTCTATTTATTTAAAGGTTAGGCAATATAAATAATGAAAGAAAATATCTTTTCAATCCAGGGACATCAAGTAACCCTTGCCAAAAGGCCTAACGGCCTACCTAGAGAAAATGACTTTGAAATAAAACAATTTCAAGTTGAAAGACCCAAAAAAGGCGAAATTCTTATTGAAACCCATTATCTTTCAGCAGACCCCTTTCAAAGAATGAGATTAAACTCTTCTTCAGGATATGGCAAAACAATAAATCTAGGAGAGACTATCAAAGGAAGAATTGCGGGAAAGGTAATAATATCTGAAAATCCTGATTTTAATGTAGGTGATTTTGTTGAGGGTATGCTTGGTTGGAAAACTTTTGCAATCTCGGACGGAAGCCATATTCGAGCAGAATATGCCCCTGGTATAACTAAAATTGACCTAAATAAAGCACCAATTTCTGCATGGCTCGGTATCTTAGGATTTCCGGGTATTACTGCTTATTTTTCTTTACTAGAGACAGGAAAATTAGAAAAAGGAAACACTGTAGTAGTATCAGCAGCTGCAGGAGCTGTTGGCTCAATTGTTGGTCAAATAGCAAAAATTAGAGAATGTAAAGTAATAGGTATAACTGGAAGTGAAAGAAAAGTTGATTACCTAACTAATGAATTGAAATTTACGTATGCATTAAACTATAAAGATGGAGATATTTCAAAAAAGATAAAAAAAATTGCACCAGAAGGAATCGATGTTTTTATTGATAATACTGGAGGACCCATTGCAGACGAAGTTTACCTAAACTTAAAATTAAATGCTAGAGTCGTTCTTGTTGGAAACATCTCCCAGAATAATAAAAAAAATGAGATACAAAGGATGGATCTGCAAAATTTGATAATGAGAACGCGTGCAACTGTTACCGGATTTATTGTTTATGATTTTGAAAAAAGAGCAGACGAAGCCCGATCGAAAATTTCTAATTGGCTCAAAGATGGAAAAATTACGTATGATCAAACACTGGAATATGGTATCGAAAATGCTCCTAAAGCTCTAATTTCAATGCTTAAAGGTGGAAATATAGGCAAGCAATTGATTAGGCTTCCCGTATCAATTGAAGAAAACACTTAAATCTACCTAAATAAAAACTCTCTACCTTTTTTTACAGACTTATTTCCATCGTACTCTACTATGTCAGCTGTT
>PTLN01000091.1 GCA_002938125.1 Alphaproteobacteria bacterium MarineAlpha2_Bin1 | reverse complement strand
GCACTCCCCTATTACTAGGGTTTCTGGGACTTATGTGCAAGTGCGATCTAAAAAATAGTAAAAAAAAGTTATAAAATATTATAAAAAGTTATATAAAATTACAAAAGTGGTTACAAAAAGGGTTGCAGAATGGTTGCAGTTTTAAAGACTGCTTATTTTATTTACTGCGGTTTTAATTTGGTCTGAAGCGACCTCTATATTGCTTTCATTGCTTATTTATATTCCTAAACTATGCTAGTTCTTTTGTCCAGCCTCCATCAACTGTAACTGATCTTCCAGTCATAAATGTTGAAGCATCAGAAACTAAAAAAATTATCGTCTTGGCCATTTCTATTGGTTCAGCAATTCTACGCATTGGTATTTGTTTTAAAAATTCTTGTTCAAACTCCTTCGGATCTAATTCAGAATTGCGTGAGAGTTTTTCCATTAATTGATCCCAATGCTCAGTTTTTGTCGGACCAGGCTGAAGCGCATTTATAAATATTCCATCACCTATAATATATTCTGAAATCCCTTTGGTAAAAGCTAGCAATGCTGCATTTGCTGCTGAACCAGTAAGGAAATTTGGATGCGGTTGACGACCTGTATTACCTGCTACATTAATGATTTTTCCATATTTTTGTTTTTTCATAACCGGAAGAATTGCTCTTACCATTCTTACCGCTCCAAGAAATTTTAAATTTAGAGCATTTTCCCAATCTTCATCCATCAAATCTTCAAAAACACCTGCTTTAGAAGCTCCAGCTGAATTAATAAGAATATCAATTCTTTCAAATTCATTTAATGCTTGTTCCACTAACATATCAGATGAATTTTTTAATGATAAATCAGCGGATATACAAATAACAGTTGAATTATAGATTTTTTTAAATTTTTGTGAAATATCTTTAAGCCTGTCTAAATCCCTAGCTACTAAAATCAAATTTGTTCCTTCTGAAGCTAAAATTTCGGCGGATGCTAAGCCTATACCTTTACTTGCTCCAGTAATTAAAGCTACTTTGTTTTTAAGACCAAGTTCCATGTTCACCTTTTTGTAGAATAAAAATATTTTTGTTAACAAAAACTAATAAAAATAGCTAAAAAAAGTTTTAAAATAACTTGCTAATCCAACTACTAAAAGAATTCAGACTGAGAGTTTATATAAATGTTAGTCAAGAGGTGTAGCACCACTTTCAGTTTTAATAATCTTACCATTTTCTAAATAATGCACAACAATTATTGACTCTTTTGTTCCATCTGGGAAATTTCCAATATTAAGCATTACTAAAACCTCATCATTTTCATAAATACATCTATTATTTTTCCATTTGAGTCTTTCATCATTCATTGCAGAAAACATATCTGTAACAGTTAATATCCATTCTTTTTTTGAAACATTTTGACCAGATTGATGTCTAACAAAAACATAATTTTCATCTAACATATCAAGGTAAGAATCTAGGTCACATTATCCATTACTTTAATCATTTTTTCATAAACTGACATTACTGTTGTTCCATATTTTTATTTATTATATTTAAAATTCCAGAAATTATATTTTTGAATTAATTTTCAATATATTTTTTTTAAATAAAACTCATTTAACTATCCCAAAAAATTTTAACCTAAAGAATGATTTAGAATATCCATTTACTATCCAGTTTAAAGGAGTGAATTTTATTAACAGATAATACAATATTATACTGAACACAAGTCCTGTTATAATTGAAAAAAGAAAAATACTAATTTGACTTAGGCCAGCTTTATAAAGTGTTACACTGATAAATATTATAGGCATAAGGTGTAAGATATATATTGAGTAAGATAACTCAACAAACCAGGTTACAATACTATTACTTATATAGAAAAATCTTGTCGCCAATCCCAAAAATAATAAACACCAAAACAAAGTATTTATACCTTTCAAAAATATATATATTAAAGGAAAATTAAAAACAGCTAACTGTATCAAAAATGCCATAATTGATAAAATAAAAAGTAAAACTATGATTTTAATTTGACCTATACTACCGAACCAGTTCCGATTAAAATAAAATAGTGTTCCTGCTAAAAAAAATGAAAAATAATAAACTAGGTTTCCAAACTTAAAATCTGCATAATTTTTTGGAGGATCCAAAAATGCAAACTGACTCCAGTCTTCAATTTGAATTGAATTTAAAGATAAAGATAACGGCAAAGTCATTATTAAACAAACTGCTAATATTATTAATTCAATTGGTGAAATAGTCTTGGTAAAAAAATTTTTAAAAAAATTAATTTTATATAAGAGAGAAAAAATTACGGCAAACAACAACAAATAGTATAAAAACCATAGATGATCTAATGTGAAGTCTAATTTTCCATCTAATAAATCATAAATCAAACAAAATAGCAGACAAGTAAAACCAATTCTAACAACTCTATCCCACAAAAATTGTGAAATACCTCGCTTATGTATTATCATAATAGCAAAAAAACCAGAAAGCATAAAAAATAAGGGCATACGCCAATTTGTTATGAAAACAATTATTATCGAAATCCATAATTCTGGTTGAGGTTTATCATATATTCCAAATTCAACCAAAATACTAGGCTCATAAAATATTAAAGGAGCATGAATAACTAACCCCAAAAGCATCGCAAATGATCTTAAAAAATCTAAACTATGCAGTCTTTCCATAATTCCTCGAAAAATTAGATTTTATTAGTAAGTTCTTATTTATTTTCATTTTTGTTAAGTAGATTATTCAAGACTTTAGGTATTAAATCAATTATATCATCTGCAATTAAACCATAACCAAATAACTTTGCAGAAATTGAGTGAATCCAAACAGCTGCAGCTGACCCTAAAAAAGGGTCTGCCCCTTGGGATAGTAAGCCTAATATTACTCCTGATAGTACATCACCGCTTCCTGCAGTAGATAAAGTTGCGGGTGCACAGCTATTAATTATAATTCTGCCATCTGGTGAACAAATTAATGTGTCTGACCCTTTTAAAACAATCACTGCACCAGAAATATTTGCTGCCTCTTTAACTCTATCAACCTTATTACCTTTTAAATTAGGGAAAACCCTCTCAAATTCTCGAAGATGTGGTGTGATAATACAATTTTGATCAATTATATTATACAATAAATTTGGTTTATTTTTAAAAACACTAATTGCATCAGCATCTATAACACATGGTTTCAAAAACTTTCTTGCTTCCATAACACAATTAAATGTATGATCATTAATACCATTTCCTGGACCAACTAAAACAGCCGTACAACGCTTATCTGATATAGTCTGAGTAAATTGATCGATATTATTAGTTTCTTTAATTATGAGAGAAGATTTAGAAGTATTAAAAGAATTAATGCATTCTCTTTCGCAGCAAACTGCAACAACACCTGATCCTACTCTTAAGGCACTCTCTGCTGCTAATTTAGAAGCGTTTGTATTTCCAAATCTTCCGCTATTAATTACTGAAAAACCTCTTTGATATTTATGTGAATATAGACTTGGTGGTTTAATTTCTTCAGACCATATATTTGGATTATTTTCAAAAAAATTAAATTTAAAATTTTTAAGAATACTTTCAGGTGTTCCAATATCCTTAACAAAAACTTCTCCACAAAACTCTTTCCCAGGAAGAACTAAATGACCAATTTTCTTTCTAACGAAAGTTACTGTTGAATTTGCTCTAACTACTGAATTCATTAGCTCACCTGTTTCTCCATTTACTCCACTAGGTAAATCAATAGAGATAACTTTTGCATTAGATTTATTAATAGCACTAACTACTTCACAGTGTAAACGATCTAGAGGTCTGTTTAATCCTGAACCAAAAATAGCATCTACAATTAAATCTGCAGAATTCACTTCATTATCAGAATATTTTACTAAATTATTTTTACCCCAACGCTTTAACATTGAATTTGTATCTTCAGATAGAATATTGTTATTGGTTAACATTACTTTAACTTCCCATTTCGCATCTCTCAATTTTTTTGCGACCACAAATCCATCACCTCCATTATTACCTCCTCCACATATAACTAACACACTGGACGGTTTATAATTTAATCTAATATGATCAGATACAGCTGTGCCGGCATTCTCCATTAGTTCAAGTGATGAAACTCCTAATTCATTAGATTTATTATCAAATTCATACATTATCTTTGGAGTTATAACTCCGTATTCCATTTTATATTTATTTTCCATATTTTTAATTCTTATAAATTCTTATTAGCATTCTATTATCAAAATAATAACGTTCTTTATTTAAACCTTTATTGAATAATTTTATGACATGATCGTTATAAATATTTTCTCTAGATATATTATTAAAAGTTGCGCTAGACATTTTATCAACAAAATTTTCAAAGTTTTTAAATGAATACTGACTCGTAAAATAGAATTGATCTAAATTTTTAAAATGTTTATTTGCAATTTTATTTAGAGAATCAATTGCTTTAGCACGAACAAATGTTTCATCATGAAAAGGTTTAATAAGTTCAAAAAAAGTTCCATTTATGTCAGGTTCCAATACGAATAGAAAACCATTTTTATTCAAAACCCTAATTACTTCATACAGAGAAGTTTCCATCAACTCAACAGGAACATGATGTAGCGATTTTGAAAAGATAACACAATCAAAATATTGACTTTCAGCAGGAATTTCATGGGCAGATCCATGCACAAATTTAACATTAACTACATCATGAAACATATTTTTTTCAGCTTGAATAGGGTCACTTTCTAAACCCACGACACTTGCACCTTTAAGTGAAAGAGCAATTGATAAATTACCATTTCCGCATCCAACATCAAGTATTTTAAGACCTCCCCAATCAACTAACTTAAAAAATACATCTAAGTCTTTTAAATACCCTAAGTTCTTGTTATTATTTTCATTGACTATTACCAAATTTAACTCCTTAGATATTTAAATTATGAAAAAAAACATACTTATCCTGTCATTTATATGCTTTATTTGTACATCCTGTGACGAAATTATACCAAAAATAGAACTAAGGGACAATTACCAAGGTAAGAGATTACTTGAACCAGAAAGTTATGATAAGAAAATTTATCGGGATAATTTAGGTAACCCTATATTAAATAATTAGATAATACTTAGGAGATAGTCTTGCATAAATACATAATCACAGATGAAGTAAAAAAAAGCGCAATACTAAGAAGAGGTAAATTACATCCATATGAAAATCTAATAGCTAAAAAAACAGCTTTAGTTATAATTGATATGCAAAATGCATTCGTTGAGAAGGGCGCAGGACACGCATGGATACCTAATGCAGCAAGTACATGCAAGAATATTAATTTAATATCAGATAAAATTCGGGAAAAAAAAGGATTAGTAATATGGGTACTCAACACTTTTGAAGAAAAATCTCTTAGTGAATGGTCCCATTTTCATGAATATCTCAGTTCCAAAGAGACTCTAAAATTAAGAAGTCAATCTATGAGTGAAAATTCATATGGCCACAAATTATATAAATCTTTAAAAACAAAGAAAAATGATATTTTTGAAAAAAAATTTTTTTATAGTGCATTTATTCAAGGATCGTCAAATATAAACCAAATTCTCAAAAAAAATAAAATAGAAAATATAATTATAACTGGAACAGCAACTAACGTATGCTGTGAATCAAGTGCAAGAGACGCAATGATGTTAAATTATAAAACTATCATGGTATCAGATGCTTGCTCAGCCTCTAATGATGAACAACATACGTTTTCATTAAATTCATTTATCATTAATTTTGGAGATGTCAGAACAACAGATCAAATTTTAAAAATTATTAATTAGTTTTTTTTAAAAATTTATCTTTGTTCATAATTAACCATTGAATAGCAATAAAAGTTTTTGCATCTAATATTTTCTTATCTAAAAACAGATTATTAATTTCTTCAAATTTGAATCTTAATATTTTGATATCCTCTTCTTCACCGACTCCTCCACCTTCTGATAATCTAGTTTTATCAGAGACCTCCGCAAAAAATATTGATAAATTTTCTTTCACACTTCCAGGTGCCATATGAACATCACAAATTTTTATTAATCTTTCTGGCTTATATCCAATTTCTTCTAACATTTCTCTTTCTATACTCTCTTCCTCACTCTCATTTTTGTCACAAAGACCGGCAACTATTTCAGTTAACCACCCACTATCATGTTCAGAATTCATAGTTGGCAATCTAAATTGATTAATTAATATTATTTCATCAGAGGAAGAATCGTATACTATTGCAGCACAAGCTTTTCCTACAACCCACCTAACTCGTGAAATAGGTTTAGAATATTTTCCATTAAATTTTAAAAAAGATAACGAAAACTTTTCTAATTTAAATAAATCGTTGTATAATATATTTTTTTTAAAAATTTTAACTTTTTCAGTCATTTTAATTTCTCGAATAAGAATTTTTTTATAACAGAAAGAAGAAAAAAATGGAACATAGAAATTATAACGGTAGAATAAATTATATTCATGATGAAGTTGGAGAAAGAGGACGAGAATGGTTTGATGTGACTATTCAGAAAAACGGCATACGAACACTGCGGTCCAAATGCGAAATGGACGACTCTGGGGTGTTAAGAGATGTGGTTTTTTCTGTTGATAATAATTGGATGCCCAAAGATAGTTTCGTAAGACTTACAGTTAAAGGGGAGTTTTTTGGTAGCGCTTGGTTTTTGTTTGAAAATGATATGGTATCATGTGAAGCGATTACAAAAAATGAAGGAAGAGTTTCTCAAAAAGTAAGAATTAGAGAACCAATTCGTTCTTTTGGCCCACATCCAGTTGTTTGTGACATATGGCATCTAGGATCATGGAACTGGAAAAGTAATAAAAAAACTCAATCATGGCCCTCAATTATGAGCTCACCCTTACCTAATGGTGCTTCAGGTCCAATGATAGGTATAAGTGATTTTCTAGCAAGGTATGAGGGAGAAGAAAATATCAATACTCCTTGCGGCAATTTTAAGAGTAAACATTTTGTGTTTCCATTGGAGAGAAAAAATAAACCTGACGAACATGTTTGGTATACGGGAGAGGACTTGCTGCTAACTAAAATACGATGGGATTTACTTAAGACTACTTATGTATTATCAGAAATCTCTGGAGACTTTAAATAATAGGGATATATTACATACTAAAATAATTTTTTTAAAATAATGAATTTATATTAAATTCTAAAATAAAAAAATTTTAAATGGAGGGTAATTAAATTGAGCACTATTTTGAGAAGAACAACATATATTGTTAATGATATTGAGGAATCTATTCACTTTTATAAAAATCT
>PTLN01000090.1 GCA_002938125.1 Alphaproteobacteria bacterium MarineAlpha2_Bin1 | reverse complement strand
TGATCTGATTAAAAAAATTTGTTGATGTCTCTTCTTCATTATGGAATTCAATATTCAAGTTTTTCAAAATTTTTTTGAATTGTTTCATTTTTGTTGTAGTTGGTTTCTCGTGTACTCTGAATAAGGTTTTTATTTTACTATTTATCAGGTAATTTGCCGCGCAAGAGTTAGCAGTAATCATGAACTCTTCTACTAAATTATGACTTTCTAAATTTTCAGATTGGATTATATTATTTAATTTGTCATCTTTAATAATAAATTTTGGCTCTTGAGAGTAAATTTCAAGTGGACTTCTTGTTTTTTTCATATGTTTAAGAGAATTGTAACTTCCTAATAAATCACTTACTGTTTGTTTCAAATGATTATATTTTTTTGATTCATAATTTTCTCTAATCAGGTTGTTAAATACTTTGTAGGTTAAGTTTGCTGAAACATTTATTACTGCTCTCCTAAATTTATAACTAGTTATTTTACCGTTAGAATCTATAATAATATGTAAAACTAAAGCAGGTCTATCCTTACCACTTTTTAAAGAGCAAAGATTATTGGATAGATTAAAGGGTAACATTGGAATAACTTTGTTTGGAAAGTATAAAGAGAAACATCTTTTTAAGGCCTCTCTATCAATTAACGAGTTTTCTTTTACGTAAAAAGATACATCAGCTATTGCGATTTTAATTATCCATCCGTTTTTATTCGAAGATTTTGTATCTTTACTAGCCCAAATAGCATCATCATGATCCATCGCATCATCTGGGTCTACAGTAATAAAATCAATTTCCCTATAGTCTTCTCTATTTTTATCATTGATTTTAATCTTTGATAAATTTTGTGCCTCTATTTCTACTTGTGTTGAAAAGGTTAGTGGTAGATCGTACTTTTGTTCAATATATTTATTCAGACTTTTTAAAGAATCAATAGTCCCAATAATTTCGAAAACCTTAGCTTTCCAAACCTTTCGTTGTTTAATTAATTTTACCTTAACAAGTTGTCCGCTCTCAATTTTATGAACATTATCAGGAATTATTTCAATAGATTTATTTAATAGTTCGTTTCGTTGAATATAGAATTTTTTATTCCTAAAATTTAAAACCCCTATAATTAATTCACTATTTTGTGTATCAATATTTTTGATAAAAGTTATGCTATATTTACTAGTAGGGTCAAAATCTACAGTTCCATAGAATTTTTGTCCTACCTGAAGTGATTCAATAAGGTAATAATTAGAATCATTTAAAAATAACTCAAGATCTTTAAATTTACCTTTATATTTTAAAGGCAAAGAAAATATTTTATTTTTATAAATTTTTGTTACCATAAAAACTATTTTTTTATTTAATGGAATTATACTGCCATAAAAATTTCTTTTTACCTTAGTAATCATATTTTCTTTAATTAAGTGGTTCAAAATGCTAATTAGTTTTTTTTTTGAATTTGCATTTAAATTGAAATATTTTTCAATATTTTTTTTACTTTTAGATTTATTATCCTTAAGGATATATTTAAGTAGGGTTTTTTCGGATAGGTTATTATCGGAATAAGTAAAATTTTTCATTCATTTATTTACAAGGTTATATTAAATTTTTATTTTTTAATTATTTTTCTTCGCGGTTTTTTTCTTCGCAGTTTTTTTCTTAGTGACCCTTTTCTTCGCAGTTTTTTTCTTAGTGACCTTTTTCTTCGCAGTTTTTTTCTTGGGGGTTTTTTTTGCTTTGTTACTAATTAGTTCAAGTGCAGTATCGAGAGTTAGTTCAAGTGGTTCCATGCTGGATGGTATTGTTGCATTAATTTTACCATGATTCACATATGGACCATATCTTCCATCATATACATTTACTGGTCCATCATCGTCAGGGTGATTACCTAAATTTTTCAAAACATCAGGTCCGCGCCTTCTTTTGGGTTCAGATAGAATACTGACAGCTCTATTTATACCTACTGATAAGACGTCTTCATCTTTAGGTAAAGATCTATAGTCACCGTCATGTCTGATGAATGCACCAAACCTTCCTATACCAGCGCTAATTTTTTTGGATGTTTCAGGGTGCTTACCAACCTCTCTAGGAAGTGATAGGTATTTTATAGCTTTATCTAAAGTTAATAAGCTTGGATCATCATTTTTTGGGACACCCACTCTTTTTGGTTTTTCTTCGCCCTCACTATCACCCTTTTGGATATAATAACCATATGGTCCTTTTCTTATTGTGATTTTCTTACTATCTACAGGATCTTCTCCAATTTCTTTTGGCCATTCATCTTCTTGATTTTCATTTTCATTTGTATTTGCAATAGCTCTTGTAAACTTACATTCAGGATAACCTGAACAACCAACAAAAGCTCCAAATTTTCCTACTTTTAAGCTTAATGAACCATCATTACATTTTGGACATTTTCTTGAATTATCTGAATTTTTATCAAATATATGATCTGCAAGGATATCGTTAAGAGAGTCTAGTACGTCTCTTATACGTAATTCCTTAGTATTATTAATTGCGTTTGTGAAATCTCCCCAAAAATCATTTAATACATCTGTCCATTTTGCGTCTCCCGAGGAGATTTTGTCTAATCTATCCTCTAATTCTGCAGTGAAATCATACTCCACATATTTAGTGAAAAAGCTAACTAAAAAAGCAGTTACCAGTTGTCCCCTATCTTCTGCAAAAAATCTATTTTTTTCCAAAGCAACATAATTCCTATCTTGAAGAACACTTAATGTGCTTGCATAAGTTGAAGGTCTTCCAATTCCTAATTCTTCAAGTTTTTTTACTAGACTTGCCTCAGTATATCTTGGTGGTGGGTCAGTAAAATGTTGTTTTGGAGTGATACTATTCGATACTAATCTTTCAGAGTTGTTTAACTTTGGTAATCGGTTTGATCTACTTTCATTTTCATTATCATCATCTCTACTTTCTTGGTAGATTTTAAGAAACCCATCAAATAATATAACTTGACCGGTAGCTCTAAAAACATTTTTTTCATCTACTGTTGAAATATCTGCTGAAGTATTTTCTAGTTTTGCGCTTTCCATTTGACTTGCTATCGTTCTTTTCCAAATTAACTCATAAAGATCAAGTTCATTTTTGTTTAGAACCATGTTTAAATCTCTTGGAATTCTAGATAAACTAGTTGGCCGAATGGCTTCATGTGCTTCCTGAGCATTCTTAGCTTTGGATTGATAAATTCTTGGCTTTTTTGGTAAATAATTTGCTCCAAATTCTTTTTCAATAGTTTTTCTACAGTTTGATATTGCTTCATTAGCGATTTGCACACCATCAGTCCGCATGTAGGTAATAAGACCAGTGGTCTCCCCGCCAATTTCGATTCCTTCATATAATTTTTGTGCTATTTGCATTGTTTGCCTAGCTTTAAATCTTAGTTTTCTTGAAGCCTCTTGTTGAAGAGTAGAGGTAGTAAACGGAGCATAAGGGTTACGTCTTGTTTGTTTAGCATTTATTGAAAGGACTTTGAAATTTTTTGTTTCTAATATCAATTTAACAGCAGAATTAGCATCTTTCTCGTTCTGTAATGTAAACTTTTCAATTTTATCTTTATCTAGTCTAATTAGTTTTGCATTAATTATTTCCTCAGGATTACTTTCTCTAGAAAAAATTGCATTAATTGACCAGTACTCCTGGGGAATAAACTTTGATATTTCAAGTTCTCTTTCGCAAATAAGTCTTAATGCAACTGATTGAACTCTTCCAGCAGATTTAGCTCCCGGTAACTTTCTCCAAAGAACAGGTGACAAATTAAAGCCAACTAGATAATCCAGAGCTCTTCTTGCTTGTTGGGCATTAACTAAATCCATATCAATTTCTCTTGGATTTTTTATCGCAGAAGTAACGGCATTCTTTGTTATTTCATTAAATACAACTCTCTTAATTTCCTTGTTCTCGCAGCCCTTAATATTACTAAGTGCATTAACAACGTGCCATGCTATTGCCTCACCCTCTCTGTCAGGATCAGTAGCTAGGTAAAGTTTTTCTGATTTTTTCAGAGCATTAGCTATCGCTTTAATGTGTTTTTGAGAATTTGGATCAATCTCATAAGTCATTGCGAAGTTATCATCCGGTTTGACTGATCCATTTTTAGATGGTAGGTCCCTAATATGCCCATAACTAGCAATTACAGTAAAATCACTGCCTAAATACTTATTTATTGTCTTTGCTTTAGCTGGTGACTCGACTACTACTACATTCATAATATTTCCCAATTAATTGACAAAAAATTTATACTTTATTTAAAATTTTTAAATCCCCTAAATGCCTTTAGTCCGAAAATTGATAAGAAGTCAATTGTGAGATTGTTTTTTTATTTAAAATTTTTTTAAAAACCACGGAAAACTGGGAAAATAATAAAATCTATTTTTTAGTAATTTCTTTAATATTTTAATTTTTTCCTATTTTGGGTTCTTTTCCAGAAATTAGATTTTTAATATTTTTGGTATGTCTGATCCAAATAATCATACCCAAAAATCCAAAAAATTCGATTACTTGTTTATCAGTTGTATAAAACTTCTCTATAGGTTGGTCTGAGAAAAAAAAAGCAATGATCGGAGCGAAGAAAAAAGAAATAAGAGCTGATAGAGAAGAATATTTTGTTATTACGCTAGTAAATAACCATATCATTATGCAACATATTCCAATTGTAGGATTTATAGCTAATAATACACCAAGGCCAGTTGCAACAGCTTTTCCGCCCCATGCATAAAATAGGTTTATTAGAATAATAATTACTCCTACCAAACTAACAATACCCTTACCAAATAAAATGATATTAATTGATAAAAAAGAAATTAGTATAATGTTTATGTTAAAATATATATTTTCTTTTATTCTATTGAATAATAGAACAGGTAATATATGGCCCAAAACTAAACCTGAACTTATCACTATCGCTAGATCTTGGTTTAGAAGTTTTAATACAATTATGGTTGGGATTAAGCCTTTTGCTATATCGAGAATTAATGTAAGAAGAGCTATTTTTTTATTTCCTGTTCTTAGAACATTTGTTGCGCCAATATTCCCAGATCCAATTTTTGTAATATCTCCATAGCCGTTTATCTTAGTTAAAATTACTCCAAAAGGAATTGATCCAATAAAATACCCAATAAGAAAAATAAAAATGTAGTACCATGTAAATGATATATCACCAAGGGGATCTGGCATAATTATAACCTATATTTATTCACTAAAGGGATAAACTATTTTCCCTGAAACAATTGTCATTAATACTTTCCCTTGCATAGGAAGGTTATTAAAAGGTGAGTTTTTACTTTTACTATAAAATTTATCACTTTTAACTATCCATGGTTTTTCAGGATCAAAAAGGATTATATCTGCTGGTGATCCAGGAGTTAATCTTCCTTGATTTAAATTAAGTAAATCTGCAGGCCCAGTAGTTAATTTATGCATTAATTGCATTAGACTAACTTCTTTCGAATGATATAAATTTAATGTTGATGATAATAATGTTTCAAGACCTGAAGCTCCAAAATTAGCAAGAGAGAATGGGAGCCTTTTATTTTCCTCTGTTTCTGGTCTGTGAAAACTTGAAATAACATCTATAGTATTATCCTTTATACCTTTGATCACTTCAATTCTATCTTGTTCGGATCTAAGAGGGGGTTTTATTTTTGCAAAAGTTCTATAATTAATTACTTCTGACTCGTTTAGAAGAAAATGGCATGGACTAGTTGCAGCTGAGATATTTAATAATTTATTTTTTGCTCTTCTAATTGATTCTATTGCTTCTTTTGTTGTAATGCAACTTGCATGATATTTTCCTACTTTAAGAGCACTTAACAACTGAATATCTCGCTCCAAAATTATACTTTCTGAAACTGGAGGTATTCCCTTTAATCCTAGCCTTGTAGCTATCTCTCCCTCGTTCATTACACCCCCATCCGATAAGTGGTTATCGTCATTAAAGTGGCAAATAAGAGCATCAAAGTCAGAGCAATATAATATTAAATTTTTCATTAAGTTCGTATTTGATATACTTTTATAACCATCGGAAAAAGCAATTGCTCCAGAATTTTTTAAAAGACCAATCTCTGACATTTTATTTCCATCTAAATTTTTACTTAAGCCAGCCATAGGAATTACCTTTACAATCCCAAGATTTTTTGCTCTTCGTATAATAAAGTCTACTAAAGTAACGTCATCAATAACAGGTTTTGTGTCTGGCATTGAAATAATCGTTGTAATTCCTCCAGCAGCGGCTGATTTTGAGGCAGAGACTATATTTTCTTTATGTTCGTAACCTGGTTCTCCAATTGAAACTCCTATATCTATGATTCCAGGGGATAATACATTTTTCTCACAATTATATGACTCAATATTATTATCATTTATTTCATAGTTAATATTTTTTTCAACAGAGATTATTTTTTCATTTTCAATAATTATTGAACCATAGCAATCTAGTTCGGAAGAGGGATCGATGATTCTAGCATTGTATAATATTTTCTTTACCATTAGCCAGGCAAACCTATTAATCTTTTTACGTCTAAGATTTCTAAACATGCCATTCTAATAGCAACTCCCATTTCTACTTGCTCTCTAATTACACTTTGTTTCATATTGTCAGCAACCTCAGTGTCAATCTCCACACCTCTATTCATAGGACCAGGATGCATTATCAATGCTCCAGGTTTGGCCTTGTCAAGGTTTTTTTGATTTAAACCAAATATCTCATAATACTCTCTGGTTGATGGAACAAATGATCCGTGCATTCTCTCATTTTGAAGCCTTAGCATCATTACAATATCACAATTTTTTAACCCATCTTTCATATTATGAAAAATCTCTACACCCATTTTATCAATAGAGTTAGGAATTAGAGTAGATGGAGCAACAATTTTTACTTTTGAACCCATTATATTAAGCAATTGTATATTTGATCTAGCTACTCTGCTATGCATTATGTCTCCGCAGATTGCTACATTAAGCCCATCTAATTTTTTTAGGTTTCTTCTGATTGTAAGTGCATCTAAAAGGGCTTGCGTAGGATGCGAATGACAACCGTCCCCTGCATTAATTACTGAGGTATTTACTTTTTTAGCAAGTAAGTTAACAGCACCGGACTCGTTATGTCTTACAACCATTAAATCTGGATGCATAGCATTTAAAGTCATAGCCGTATCAAGTAATGTCTCCCCTTTTTTAATAGAAGATCCTTCTATGGACATATTAATTACATCTGCCCCAAGGCGTTTTCCTGCAAGTTCAAAAGAAGTTCTTGTTCTTGTAGAGCTTTCAAAGAAGAGATTAATAAGAGTTTTACCCTTTAATTTTGAAATTTTTTTATCTTTTGATTTATTGAGAGAAACATAATTTTCTGATAAGTCTAGTATTAAATTAATATCCACAGGAGA
>PTLN01000009.1 GCA_002938125.1 Alphaproteobacteria bacterium MarineAlpha2_Bin1 | reverse complement strand
CTTTTCGACATAACTTATATCCCTTATTCAATTATCCCATTTTGTCTAAGAATACTTATTTCTTCATCATTTTTATTTAAAAAATCTTTTAAGATTTCATCTGTATGTTCCCCAAGTTTTGGAGGTGATTCCCACGTATCGGTATGGTCATCAAGCTTAACAGGGTTACCAGGGGCTTTAAATGAACCACCATCGGTATGGGGAATATCAACAACCATACCTCTAGCTAATACTTGTGGATCTTTTAGTGCATGTTCAAAATCATTAACTGGTGCATGAGGTATTCTTGCGGATTCGAGCTTTTCTAGCCAAAATTCAGCAGGTTTATTTTTAAAATGGTTTTGGACACATTCTTCTATTTTTCGTTTATCAACAAATCGACCAGGTTGTGTTTTATATTTTTCTTGTTTTAAAAAATCATCATCAAGAAGATCAGCAAGTGATTCATAGAAATTATCAGTTATTATTGCAAGTACAACTGATAGAGTCTGAGTTTCAAAAACATTATAAGGTACGTGAACAAAGTGTGAGTTACCAATACCATATGGGTTTTCTCCAGATAAGAAGTACATTGTAGCCATATAATTTAGCATTGATATTTGTCCATCTAACATTGCTACATCAACGTGTTGACCACGATTAGTAAGATTCCTTTGATGAAGCGCGGCTAAAATACCAATTGCTCCAAAAATTCCTCCTCCTAAATCACCTATTGGAATTCCTGCTCTGAATTGCGATGTTTCCCTTGTGCCTGTAATTGACATACCTCCACCTGTAGCTTGCGCAACCATATCAAAAGAAGGCCTTTTATTATAAGGTCCAGTTTCTCCAAATCCTGTAACTGAACAGGTTATAATTTTTGGATTAATTTTTGAAAGAGTTTTAAAATCAATTTTAAGTTTTTCTGGTACACCGGCAGAAAAATTATTAAATACTATATCAGCTTTTTTAACCATATCGTAAAAAAGTTTTAATCCTTCTTCTTTCTTCAAGTCTATACAGACGCTTTTTTTCCCTCTATTTAAAGTTAAATAATATGATCCCATTCCATGCAAGGAATTTTTAGGGTCCCTAGCTTGTAAGGCTCTTGTGCCTTCACCTTTTCCAGGTGGTTCAATCTTAATTGATTTTGCTCCTAAATCAGTCAATATCATAGCTCCATAGGGGCCAGATAACATATGAGTGAGGTCAAGCATAACGACATCCTCAAGGGCCTTCATTTTTTTCTCCAGTTTATTTTTCATTCATCTTTTATATCCTAGTATTTAGATGTGTTTTTGGAAACAAAATTTAATAAAATACCCCAAAAAAATTGAATATATTAAAATATTAATAACAATTTGTTGCACTTTTTATTTACATTGCAATAGAATAGCTGATTAATAAATAAATTTAAGGGGGGCTGCATGTCAGACGCATATCAATCTGCAACTTATGGTGACTTTGGTTTTGGTTTTGGGGATAGAACAGCCGTTGTAGTTGTTGACTTTCAGAAAGCATTTACTGATTCTAAGTACCCTCTGGGTGGTTTTGAACATATCCATAAAGCAGTAGAAGAAACAGCTATGTTGCTTGAAGTAGCTAGAAGCAAAAATATTCCGGTTGCTAGTTGTTATTCTGGATATAATTCTGATAAAGATATGCCGTACTGGAAAATTGGTGCTGTTAGAGAACAGTTCTTTCTCGACCATCCTGGAATGGAATTAGATAGTAGAATTTATAATGCAAAATATGACTTTGCATTTTCTAAGCCTGCACCATCAATATTTTTCAATACGCCTCTAGTTACATTTTTAACAAAACAACAAATTGATACAGTTATCGTTACTGGTTGCACTACATCTGGATGTGTAAGAGCAAGTGTAATTGATAGTTTTTCTTGGGGATATAGAACTATAGTGCCAGAATCATGTGTTGGAGATGCAGAAGAGGGTCCACATAATGATAATTTAAGAGATGTTGGTAGGCGTTATGCGGATGTTGTAACTAGATTAGAAGTTGAAAACCATTTAAAGAAAAATAGTTAACTATTTAATTTTTTTTTTCAATTAAATTCTTAAGTTCTGCAGGTGTATCTATGTCTATAAAAATAGAACTATCATCTATTGAGCTTATAATTATGTAGTCTAAATTGTTATGTATTATATCTTTGCCACCATAATCATTTGATAGAACTTTTAATTGATCAAAGAAAAAATTTCCAAAAAGAACTGGGTTTCCCTGTCTTTTATTTGATTCTAAAACACAAATAGACTCATTTCGGTTTTGTATAAATGAATCTACTAATATGTTTATATGTTTAAAAGTTATTTTAGGCATATCTCCGAGTATGATTATAACTCCATCAGCTCGTTTTGATAAAAAATGAATTCCAGAGCTAATACTATTACCGATTCCATGAACATAATTAGAGCTTTTAATAAATTTTAATGGTAAATTTTTTAGTGATTTAATAATTTTTTTTTCATCATGTCCAGTAACTATTATTACTTCATCGACTTTACTTTTTAGAACTTCGTTAGTAACCATTTTGATCATTACTTCATCATTAATTTTTTGTAGAAGTTTATTTTCTCCTTCCATTCTTGAAGAAGTACCTGCAGCTAAAATGATTGCTGAAATATATTTTTTGTTTATACTTATTATTTCTCTCTCTCTCTAGGTTGAGGCCTTGAGTAAATCTCTTTTAAAAGACCACCAACACCAAGTTTTTGAATATCTTTAGTATTAATATCTAAGCCAGATAATATTCTCCAAAGAATCCAGTCAAAACCATTTAATTTAGGTGACTTAGCACAGCTTGGTATCCCAATTATTTTAGTATTATTTTTTTTACCTAACAAAATTAGATTTCCAGGATCAACAGGCATACCGAAATGTTCCACTTTACCTCCACAAATTTTTATTGCCATAGGAACAACATCCTTCCTATCAATTATAGCTGAAGCGCCATAAATAAGGATTGGGTTACAATTATTATCAATTAATTCAGTTATAGATAAGGCAATTGATTTTTCGCTATGTTCAGTAAATATTTCTTTTTTTACAAGGCTCCCAAGAGAGATAAGTCTATTATTAACAACTTTTTTCGTTTTATCTAGACTCTTATTTCGGTAGCTAAAGAGCTGTGTATATATGATACCAACTTTATTTTTTTTTAATTTATGTACTTTCATTTTTTTATCATCAGAAGTTATTATATCTTTTATTTTAGTTAAATATTTTTCTTTAGTGACAAAAGGGATTATTTTTATAGTAGCTATCATTTGTTTATTTTTAACTAATGACCAATTAGGTAATGTTGCTATTGTTATTGATTCATCAATATAGTTTATTTTGTTTATCATTTTTTCTGAAATTTCTAAAACGCCATTATGATTTGAAAATAAATTGCTTCTTCCAGTAAATGGTTGTTTTTTATATATATTTTTACCCTTTATTGCCGAAGCAATTCTATTCGCAGCTATATTTTCAGTTATGTCATCTTTTTCAATTACTCCAACCAAAATATCGGTTATTTTAGAATCACTTAAAATTTTAATATCTTCTTTCTTTAGAATTGAACCTTTTTTTAATTTACCATTACTAGTATTAATTGAATGAGCTAAAACACAACCTAATGAATTAATTATATTAGTTCGTTTAAATATCATTTTTATTCTCTTAATTTTTGAGTTATTTGTGCGATTATTGAAATAGAAATTTCTTCTGTTGAAATTGAACCTATTGGTAAACCTATAGGTGCGCAAATTTTATTTATAATTTTTTCATTTAAACCTAATGATAATAGTCTCTCAATTCTTTTTTTATGTGTTTTTTTGCTACCAAGAGCACCTATATAAAATGCTTTTGATCTTAATGCTTCAATTAATGCTGGTTCATCTAATTTTGGGTCATGAGAAAGTGTAATTATTGCAGTACGGTTATCTATAGGTATTTTTTTTAAAGCTTCATCAGGCCATTTAGATATTGTTTTTATATTAGAAAATTCTTGTGAATTAAGAAAACTTTCCCTTGGGTCAATTAAAATTACTTCATACCGAAGAATACGAGCGATTTTAATTAAAGAACTAGCAATATGAACTGCACCAATTATAATTAACCTTACAGGAGAATTATAAACATGTAAGAAATACTCTTTATTATTATAATTAATTAAAGAACTTTTATCTTTTTTTAATGCATCAATACAAATTATTTTAAAATTTTCATCAAAGTTTTTTTCCTCGGTAGAATTATTCTCATTATAAAAAAAATCTATATTAGTATTTAAGTCTCTAATAATGACAAAGGGTTTATTTTCCTTTTTAAGAGATAGAATTTTGTTTAAGGTATTAATTTTCATTCTAAATTCTCAATAAAGACCGATATTTTTCCTCCACAGGCAAGGCCAACTTCCCAAGCTTTATCATTTGAAACTCCAAAATCAAGTCTTCGTGGTTTTTTATCCTCTATAGTTCTTATAGCATTTTCTATTACCTCTGCCTCTATACAGCCTCCTGAAACGGATCCGTGAAATTCCCCATTTTTTTTAATTATCATACAGCTTCCAACAGGGCGAGGTGATGACCCCCAGGTTGATATAACAGTAGCTAAAGCCACTTCAGAGCCTTTTAATAGGATCTCTTGTGCTTTGGATAAAATATTTTGATCTTCTTTTCTATTCATAGTAATTCGCAATTTTAAAATTATATTCTTTGATTCAAACTTTCTGTAAATTCTTTCATACTATTTAAATTATGTATCTTTCTCATTTCACTTACATGTGGGAGCATAGCTGCGGCTCCACTAGCTAAAGCTTCATATTTTTCATATCTTAGGAGTGGATTAAGCCAAATTATTTTATAGCATGTTTTTTTTAATCTTTGCATTTCTTTTTCTAATTTTTTACTTGATCCCCTGTCTAAACCATCTGTAATGATTAGGACGATACTATTCCCACTTTCAACTCTTTTAGACCAATACCTATTATAATCTCTTATACACTCACCTATTCTAGTTCCACCAGACCAATCAAGTACTCTTTTGCTAACATTATCTAAGGCAATATCTATATCATAGTACTTTAAATATCTTGTAATATTTGTAAGCCTAGTCCCAAATAAAAAAGTTGAAACTTTTTTTCTTTTTTCTGTTAAGGCATGTATAAAATGCAAAAACATCCTTGAATAACTACTCATTGAACCAGAAATATCGCATAAAATAATTAACGGAGATGTTTCAAGCTTGTTTGATTTGTATTTTAGTAGTATCGATGAACTACCATTTTTAACACTCATAACGAAAGAATTTTTTGGATCAATATATTTTCCAGAATCATTTGAAACTAACCTCCTGGATTTAATTTTTTTCGATTGAATTGAAAATTTAGAAATAGCTATTTTAGCGGTTAAAATCTCTGAATTACTCATGGATTCAAAATCTAACTGATTAAAATTTTCCTCAAAGGAGTAACTTATTTTTTCATTTACCGATACCTTTTCTTCAGAAATAATATTGTTCTTTTTTTCGATAACAAGATTTGGAAAAAGAGAGTCTAAAACTCTATTACTAATGTTTTTTTCTTCTTTGATACTTTCATTGTTTGAACTTCCAAATTTTTCTGATAATTGATCGTTGAATTTATTTAGGTTTTTATTTTCTTTGAACAAAAGGTTAAATGTTTGATCAAATATATAAAAATGAGAATTATCATTAATAAGACAGGTTTTAAGGGTATAGTATAAATCAATTCTGTCTTTTATACCAACGAACTTAATAGCATTTAATGCGCTCATAATTTGGCTTGTACTTATCGATATTCCTGTTGTTCTTAAGACTCTTGAAAAAAAAAGTATATTATCTAATAATTTACTATTGCTATTAAGAAAATTTTTTTTATTCATTTTATTTTTTTTAAGATATTTTCTACTTCTTCGCCTTTAATGCGAACTATATCGTCCTGATACTTTAGAAGCGCTCCCAAAGTGTTTTCTACAATTTCCTTTTCTAGAGAGTTATTATTTAAATTAATAATTGCTGAGGCCCAATCAATCGTTTCCGAAACACCAGGTAATTTGTACAAGTCTTGTTTCCTTAATTCTTGAACAAATTTAACAATTTTACTGTTTAGATCATCGGATATTTTTGGCAGTTGAATTTTGAGAATATTTAATTCTTTTTCAAAGCTGGGATAATCAATCCAATGATAAAAACACCTTCTTTTTATAGCATCGTGAATTTCTCTTGTTCTATTAGATGTTAAAATAATAACAGGAGGAGTATTTGCTTTAAATGTTTTATATTCAGGTATAGACAATTGAAAATCTGATAAAATCTCTAACAAAAAAGCTTCGAATGGCGCATCTGTTCTATCAAGCTCATCAATTAATAGTATCGGTGAATTTCCATTAGTTTCTTCTAAAGCTTGAAGCAGGGGCCTTTTAATTAGAAATTTTTCAGAATAAATATTTTGTAGTATTTCTTCTTTTTTAGAAATATTTTCCGAGATTCTGATTTCTATCATTTGGGCTGGGTAATTCCATTCATACGCAGCAGAAGATATATCAAGGCCCTCATAACATTGTAATCTTATAAGCCTTTTATTAAGTTTTTTTGACAACACATATGCTAACTCAGTTTTACCTACTCCAGATTCTCCCTCTAAAAAAAGTGGTCTATTAAGGTTTAGGCTTAAAAAAATACTTGTGGAAAGCGATCTTTCAGATACGTAATTACCTGATAATAATAGTTTTTGAGTTTCTTCGATTGTTTTAGGTAAAATCATAAACTTACTATAACTATAGATTGAAAAAATTAAAAATAATTTGAACTTATACTAATTAACTTAATTTTTTTATTGCTCTTTTAGCCATTACCTTTACTAAATGTGATCTGTATTCAGCACTTGCATGAATATCAGAGTTTAAATTTTCACTTGGAATATTTACATTTTCAATAGAATTTTCAGAGAAATCTTGAGATAGCGCTTTTTCTATTTCTTTGGAACGAAAAGCACATGGTCCTGCTCCAGTTACACCTACTCTTATTCCTTCTTTTGTAACAGCAACAAATACACCCACTAAAGCATACCTAGAAGCAGGTTGTGGAAATTTCATATATGCTGCTTTATTTGGAATTGGAAATTTTAAAGATATAATAATTTCATCATCATCTAAAGCGGTTTCAAATAGGTCTATAAAAAAATCATCAGCATCTATTTCTCTTTTATCAGTAATTATTTTTGCTCCTAAACTAATTACACTCGAGGGATAATCAGCTGATGGGTCTGAGTTTGCCACAGAACCTCCAATTGTTCCTCTATGTCTTACCATTGGATCACCTATGAGACCTGCTAAGAATGCTAGGGAAGGAATTTCTTTTTTTACTATCTCTGATGTATGAACTTCAAAGTGTGTGGTCATAGAACCAATAATTATAAAGTCTTTTTCCTTAGAAATTCCTCTAAGTTCATTTATATCGCTCAAGTCAATTATATCTGAAGGTGCAGCAAGTCGTTGTTTCATTGTTGGGATTAATGTCATTCCTCCAGCCATAATTTTAGGATCATCTAAGGAGGATATCTTTTCTTTTACCTCATTAATGGATGAAACTTTATGATAATGGAACTCATACATTTTACTCTCCCGATAATAGTAAATTATAATTTTTTACATTTTTGCATTTAGTATTGACTTAACTATATTATGGTACCCTGTGCAACGGCATATATTTCCCTCTAATTCTAAACGCAATTCATCTTCATCAATAGAAGGTTTTCTTCTTCTAATATCTATTCCAGCCATTACCATTCCTGGAGTACAGAATCCACATTGTAGGCCGTGATTTTCTTTGAAGGATTCTTGCATAGGATGTAATTTGTCATTTTTTGAAATACCTTCAATAGTAGTGATACTTTTGTTATTAGCTTGAACAGCAAGTATAGTACATGATTTTATAGCTATTCCATCTAAATGTATTGTGCATGCACCACACTGTGTTGTATCGCACCCCACATGAGTACCAGTTAATTTCATATTTTCCCTAATAAAATCAACTAAAAGTGTTCTTGGCTCTACTTCTTCCGATATATCTTGTCCATTAACATTAACATTAATCTTCATAAATATCTCCTATGAGGATAAAAGGGTGCTGAAATTCTATAATTTTAGTTTCTATAAGAGCTGCCCTCTGGTCAATAGTTAGCTTATATATATTATTAATTTACTTAATTATAAACCAAAATAAGAGCTAGAATTACAATTATTAGCCCAGAAACCCAAATAAAAGGACTTATTTTAACACTATTCCTCTTGGAACTAGTATCAGTTTCTTTGGTATCAGGCGGTATATTTTGTTTGTGAATGGAAGTATCTGTCTCTAAAATTTTAGCAAAGTTATCAAAGAATTGTCCTGCTATTTTTTTAGCTGCTCCGTCTACAAGTCTTGTACCGATTTGTGCCAATTTACCACCAACTTGAGCTGTAGCAGAGAACTTCAAAATAGTGGTATTCTCGTCCTCTTCTTCAAGAGATACATCAGCACTCCCTTTCCCAAACCCTGCAGGGCCGCCTTGGCCTTCACCTGAAATAGTATAACTACTAGGAGGATTTATATTTGATAAAGTTACTTTACCATTAAATTTAGCACTTACTGGCCCTACTTTAGCTTTTACAGTAGCAATTAATTCATTTTCAGATGTTTTTTCTATAGATTCACAACCAGGAATTGCCTCTTTTAAAATTTCTGGATCATTAAGGTTATCCCAAACCTTTTGTTTGCTAGCTTTTATCTTATGTTCTCCGTTCATTTCCATTGGTAATACCCTATCTGTTATTTGAATATTTAAATATTTTAGATGTTATAATTTATAATTAAATAAATATAAATAAATTTATGAAATTTAATAGTTTATAGTATTATTTTCTAAAGGATGATAAAAAACTATGAAAATACGCTTGCCTAAAGTAAGAACTTCTCTTGATATTGCCTCTTGGCTAATAATCAGAGGTCAATCAGCTGGAAAAGAAATAACTCATAGAAAACTACAATATTTAATGTACTTAGTTTTTGGGGATTACTTTAATGTTGATTTACATAGTAAACTTTTTCCATCAACATTTGTTTTAAGCAAAATTGGTCCTCTTGAGCCAAATATCTATCATTTATACAAAAAAATTAACTTAGGAGAAATTGGAAATCCTATTCCAGAAAAAATTGAGAATTATCTTCTAAAAGTCTGGGGAAAATATGAGATATATGAGACAGACTCTCTAAAAAAAATTATTATTGATAATAGTGTATGGAAAGAAATATTATTAAATCCGATTGGAAGTGAAATATCTGAAAATCTAATTATTAAATCTTTTGTAAGTTATTCAGATATTAAAAAGATTGAATATTCTAATATAGTAAATGATGATAGAGAATATTGGACTTTAAGTGGTAAAAAAGCTGAAAGATGGATACCTGGTTTATCAAAAAAAAATAAATAGAACTATGAAAAAGAATTTAAAAATTAGAGGTTTAAAAGTTCCGCCATCAATAATTTTATCAAACTTTTGTGATGATAAACGTATTAGAAATAATTATGACCTATCTTTTGAACTATGGAAAAACAAGGAAGATCAAGATGAGGATTTAAAAAATTTTGATATTGATTTATGCATTATTCCAGTGAACTTATCTTATAAATTATTTCAAATAGGGTACCCCTTAAAGCTCTTAAGTGTAAATATATGGGGAATTCTGCATGTCATGTCTATGAAATTTAAAAAAATTTCTTGGGAGAACATTGCGGGGAAGTCAATTGCTATTCCAATTAAAGGAAATATGCCAGATACAATATTTAAAGTTTTAGCCAATAAAAATAATCCAAATATATTTGAACAAACTGAAGTTAAATATTGTAATAGTTATTATGCTGCTTATAAAAAATTAATTGAAGGTGAAATAGATTTTGCCGTTTTACCGGAGCCGTATGCAAGTGATATAGAACTTAAAGGTGCAAACAGAGTGCTAAACTTACAGAATGAGTGGGGAAAAAGTTTTAAATCAAAACCTCGTTACCCTCAAGCATGTACGGTGATTAATAATAGATTCAGTAAAGAAGAAAGGCTTATGTTTTTTGAAGCTCTCCAGTCTTCAACTGTTAAAATTTATGATGATATGCAGTCAACTTCTTTGAAAGGTGAAGATTTACTTGGTATCAATAATGAAGTTATTTATCACAGTTTTACTCATTGTAATGTGGAAACAATTTCAGGATCTGATTCAATGAAAGAAATATGCAGTTTCTTTGAAATTTTAAATAATTTTTCTGATGAAAAAGATAAACTAGGTAAAATAAATAACAATTTTATAGCTTTGTAATTTTAACTTAGAAGTGTTAATAATAAAAATAAGGCAAAAATTATTATAACCCAGAAAATTGTTCTCCCGGTAGGAAGTGTTCTTGCAAGAATACCAGCAGGTCCATGGTATTTTACTATATACTCAATGAATGAGTTAATCTGTTCAGGAGTCCCTCCCTTAATTCCATCTATTAGGAGTTTTAGTTCTTTGGATAGGAATTGGATTATTTTATAGCCAGCAATTCTATAAATCCAGTCTGTATCAAGACTGATGGTTAGAGTTCTTTTCATTTGTGGAAGTAAAATAAAAAATGCTAAACCTGCAAATAATAGCAGTTGTAGATATGCAGTAACGTGACCTGACGTATACGGTACATAGTCTACTTTGAATGGTAGTAGAGAGTATAAAATAGATGGAAATATGCCGATGATAATACACAAACCTGCAAATAATATCATAGAAATTTTCATATTAAATGGTGGGTCCTTTGGTCTTAATCCAGAGTCCTTTTGAAAAAAAACAAACCAAGGAAATTTTATACCCGCATGCAAGAATACACCTGCTGATGCTGCAGTAAGTAAAAACCAAACATAAGTCAAATGAAGATCCGCAGCACTTTGGCTAATCATAGATTTAGATATGAAACCAGATGTTAAAGGAAATGATGAAATAGCCAAAGCGCCAATAATACCACAAATTGTTGTTATGGGCATTGTTCTATATAAGCCACCTAAGTCAGTACACTTTCTTTTCCCTGTCATATATAACACTGAACCAGCTGACATTAATAATAATGCTTTATATATAATATGGGCAAAAGCATGAGCTGCAGCTCCGTTTATTGCCATTTCGGTACCAATTCCAATACCTGTTACCATAAACCCAACTTGGTTAACAATTGAGTAAGCAAGTATTCTTCTCATATCATTTTCTAGAAGTGCATAAATTATCCCATAAAAGATCATTATGAGACCAATGTAAATTAGTATATCTGTACCAGGAAAAGTTTTAATTAAAACAAATACGGCTGTTTTTGTTGTAAAAGCGGAAAGAAAAACCATTCCGCTGGCTGAAGCTTCTGGATACGCATCGCCTATCCATGAGGATATAGGCCAAGCCCCAGCGTTAATAAGGATCCCAATAAGCATCAACCATTGTGCCCAAGAATTTAGAGTGACTATATCAAAATTTGTAGATCCTGTTTGGTTGATATTACCAATAATACCTATCATTAGAATGACACCGCCGAAAAAATGAACCAAAGCGTATCTCAAACCTGCTTTATGAGAGGTTAATTCTAAGCCATTCCATATAACCATTGTTGAGCCAATAGCCATTATTTCCCAGAAGACAAACATAGAAATAAGATCTCCAGAGAAAGTTACACCAATAGCACTTCCAGCATAAATAAATGCAAAACCAAGCTCTTTAGTTTTGATATTATTTATTGCGAAGATGGTTCCCCCAAGTGCCATTATAGAAAATATAAGAGCAAATAGTCTGCTTAGCCTATCTCCTTCTACAATTTCAATAGAATAATCTAGAAAAGTTCGTTGAATTAAAACGCCATCTGGGATTTGTAAAACAATAAATATTGTAATTATAGGGGCTAAAAATGCAATAATTCTAAATAGTTGTTTTGGCACTAATGGAAGAAGAAATCCAGCAATAATTAGAACTAGGCCTGGAGGAATAAAATTAATCATCGTAGTAATTATCTTTTCTTTTAACAAATAAAGCTAGTAACTTTGAAACAAAAACCATTAGCACACAGGCTATAAATCCATACCATGCATTAAATCCAAATGACTCATCAATGATAAAGTGACCATGGATATGAGCAAAAAACTGAAGAAGAATAACAAGGCCTAATATTAAAAACATAACTATCCATAGTAATCTAATTGTAGGCGGTCTTACCAACCAGTGAATATTTTTATTTTCTTCTGATTCCATGATTTATATTCCTATTAGTTTTGCTATATGAAAAATTGGATCGGGATAAAAAAATAATAAAAAGGTTAAAGAAACAGATATTCCTAACGCAATTAAAATCGCTGTAGGTGCTTCAGAATTCTCAAACTTAGTATCTGGAGTAAGAAAAAAGGCTGAATAAATTACTGGAAGAAGGTATCCTGCAGATAGAAGAGTACTAATTATTAAAACTAATAATACTATAAATTCCTCATTTTGGACAGCTGCTAGTAAAATATACCATTTACTTATAAACCCTCCAGTTGGCGGTAAACCTATTATAGACAGTGATCCGATAGTGAATGCTGCCATAGTCCAAGGCATTACTTTGCCAATACCTTTAATTTGGCTAATTTCAGTTTTACCTGATGCTACATAGATTGCTCCAGCACAGAAGAACAAAGTAATCTTGCCAAAAGCATGAGAGGCAATATGCATTGTGCTACCGATTATACTGGTAGTATTAGCAATCATAGCAGCTAGAACTATATATGAAAGTTGACTTACTGTGGAGTAAGCTAACATTCTTTTAATATTATCTTGTTTTAGGGCAATAATTGAAGCTACTATAATTGTAATTGCTGCAAGGTACATAGCAAATTGGCTTGCTCCATTAGAGAACAAATTATCTACACCAAAAGTATATACAGTTACTTTTAATATAGAAAAAACACCAGCTTTAACTACTGCTACGGCATGTAATAGCGCGCTCACGGGAGTAGGAGCTACCATTGCCGCAGGAAGCCATCTATGAAAAGGCATTACGCCTGCTTTTCCTATACCGAAGATGAATAACAATAGCATTAAACCAGTTATAAATGGTGAAATTTTTCCATCCAAAATGCCACCAGGTATAAATTCTGTGGTGCCGGTAATTGACCACACCCATAAGATACCAAACAAGAAAAAAACTATTGATGTTGTTAAAAGCACACCGAGATACGTTCTACCTCCTTTTTTTGCATTTTCAGTTTGGTGATGGGTAACTAAAGGATAAGTAGATAATGATAGTGCCTCATAAAATATAAACAAAGTAATTAGGTTACCAGCATATGCTACACCCATGGTTGCCGCTATTGCCAAAGCAAAAAAGGAGTAAAACCTCGTTTGGTTTTGTTCTTTTTTTCCTCTCATGTAACCTATTGAATATATTGAAGTTACTATCCATAAACCACTAGCAATCAAACCAAAAATTAAACCAAGTGGTTCTGGAGTTAGTTGAATTGACCCACCTGGAAAAAAATTAAATAAGATAAAGCTTGTACCTTTTGAGATATAGAAAGTATTGATTGCTAAGAAAATATTAACTACGAATAAAATAGATGATGTAAAAATTGTAATTAAATCTCTTAAATTAGGATATTTTCTTGTAAGCAATATCAAAATCATTCCTATTAATGGAATACCAAGGGTAAGTAATAAGAGAATATTGTTACTCATTTATCCAGACATCCCTAATAAATACGTAGCAGCCTGCTTTGCTAATCCAGCAGAAAAAGATGTCTCTAATCCAAAATATATTGTCATTGCAACAAGTATATACATAGGAATCAACATTGAGATAGGTGCCTCTTTAACTTCTGATACATTTGTCTCAGAACGAAAATACATTACTTCAACTATTCTCCATACATAAACTAATGCTAAGAGTGAGGTTAATAATAAAATAATTGCTAAAGGCCACCAACCTTTATCTATAGCTCCCAGAATCAGATACCACTTGCTTATAAAGCCAGCAGTTATTGGTACACCTATAAGACTCAGTCCGCCTATTACTATTGCAAAAGATGTAAATGGCATTTTTTTACCTAAACCATTTATATCCTTAATCTTAACTGAACCTATCACTAAAGCTACGGAACCCATAGCTAAGAAAAGGGCACCCTTGCTAAGTGCATGATTAAATATATGAACGATTGCTGCAGTTAAACCATTAATATTATTAAAGCTAACTCCCAAAATTATATATCCTACTTGTGCTAAGCTAGAGAATGCTAAGAGTCTTTTGATATTTGTTTGAAATATGGCAACTAATGAACATACTACAATCGCAACTATAGACATTGAAGCGAGTATTTGTGCTGTTGGATATTGGGAAAATACAAAATCTGAACCAAATATACTGTAGCCAAATCTAATAAGAATATATATAGCTACTTTGGTTGCAGTTGCTGAAAGGAAAGCTGATACAACAGAAGGAGCATATGTATAAGCATTTGGAAGCCATAGATGAAGTGGAAATAGTGCAAGTTTTAATAAAATACCAATAGAAATAAAAGCAAAAGAGACCAATATTGCTTTTGATTCATAAACCTTAGGAAGCCTTTCAGCTAAATCTGCCATATTTAATGTCCCAGTCATTGAGTACATTAATCCAACACCAATAAGAAAAAATGTTGCACCAACAGTACCCATGACTAAATAAGTAAATGAAGCAGAAACAGCTCTTCTGTCTCTTCCCATTGCAATCATAGCATAGGATGAAAGAGATGAGATTTCTATAAAGACAAAGACATTAAAAGCATCTCCCGTAATAGTCATTCCAAGAAGCCCTGAAAACATCAAAAGATACCCTGTATAAAAAAGATATATTTTTTCTGTATCTATTTCATATTGAACACTTTTATTTGAATAAATTGTCACAACTGAACTGATACCAGTGACGATAACTAATACAAATGAATTTAATATATCAATCCTATATTCAATTCCTATTGGAGCTAACCACCCACCTAAGGCATAGCTTATTACTCCTACCTCAAGTACTTGTTGTAAAAGAATTAGTGAAATAATGAAGGATAAAATACTTACAACTTGACTTACTAAGCAAGCTATTTCTTTATTTCTAAAAACAACGCATAAAGGGGCAGCTATTAAAGGAATTACAACTTGTAATGCAGGTAGTTGAGAAAGCATTTTAGTTTTCTTCCTTCGAGTCTAACTCAGCTATTTCATCTTCTTCAATAGTGCCATAGCTCTCATAAATTCTTACAACTAAAGCAAGCCCAAGAGATGTAGTTGCAACACCTACAACAATAGCTGTTAGAATTAAAACATGTGGAAGAGGGTTAGAATATAATTCAGTATTTTTTTGTAGAATGGGAGCCGTTCCACCACTAACTTTACCAAAAGTTATATATAAAAGAAACACAGATGCTTGAAATATATTAAGCCCTACTATTGTTTTAACTAAGTTTCCTCTTGCTATTAGTGCATAAAAACCAATCATCATTAATAGAATGGCAACCCAGTAATTAATATGACTTAATATTAATTCCATGAGTTACTACTTTCTTCCTGCGAACATATAAAATATTGTTATCATTACTGCAGCAACAGTGATACCTACACCTATTTCCACAAGTATAATTCCAATATGTTGGCCGTCTTTTTGTGAGTGAGCTAGTACTCCATATTCCAAAAAATTTGCTCCTAATATTTGGGTAACAACTCCGACTCCAGCATACAAAAGAAAACCTATAGCAACGAGCAAAGTAACTATTTTTTGGGGCGCTACATTTCTTAGATCATCAAGACCAAATATTAACCCATATAAAATCATCGCTGCTCCTATAATTACTCCAGCCTGAAAACCTCCTCCTGGTCCATAGTCTCCATGAAACTGAACATATAGTCCAAATAATATGATACCTGGTATAGTTAATTTAGCTATAACTCTCGGAATTGTATGATGTTTCATAATTTTTCTTTTAATTTATTTTGTTGATTTACTTCTTTTTTTGTTTTCCTTTTAGACAAAAGTAAAAGAACTCCGATACCAGCTGTAAAGATTACTCCCACTTCACCTAGTGTATCATAACCTCTGTAACTTGCTAAAACAGCAGTTACTATATTAGGCATTCCAGTATGTTTATACGTGTTTGAAATATACTCAGGCGCTACATGCATATGGACAGGAGCATTCGGGTCTCCAAACATTGGTAAATCCCAAGTTCCATAAACTAAAAGTGAACCTGTTCCAATCACGATTAATAAAGGCAGCACAGAACTTTTATGTGAAACTTTTTCTCGGTTTCCTGTAATTGCTAAAACACCAAGCATTAAAACAGTTGAAATTCCAGCACCCACGGATGCTTCAGTAAAGGCAACATCAACAGCATCCAAAACCACAAAAATGCTTGCCATTAATAAGCTATATATACCACTCAACATGGCAACAGCAAATAAGTTTCTAACGTATATTACTGCTAAACCAGTAATTACAAGAAATATAACAAGTACTAAATCAATATATATTTCTATACTCATAGTCTACCTTATTGTTTACGCCAAGGTTTCAAGTTACTAGCTAAACCTGCTCTCGCAAGAGCATGAGTACCAGTTGGGCTTGTGAAAAAAATAAATATTAAAACTAAAATTAACTTTATAATTGTAAGAAATGAGTCACATTGAAGAATTAAACCACAAAGAATAGACCAAGCGCCTAAAGTATCTGTTAAACCTGCCGCATGTAGTCTTGTAAAAAAATCAGGGAATCTTAGAATTCCTATTGCACCTACAATACTAAAATAGCTACCAACAATAATTAATAACCAGCTTAAAATATCTAATATATAATTCATATTAATTTTCTTTATTATCAGTATTGAGATTATCAGGATCAAGGGAGTTAGCGAACTGTCCATATCGAGTATATTTCAACATTGCTATTACACCTATAAAATTAATAAGAGCATAAACCATTGCTATGTCGACAAAATCAGGTCGGTTTGTTAAAAAACCAATTGCAACAATTAGCAAAGTTGTTTTTGTACCTACCATATTTAATGCAAGAATTCTATCATAGGTTGAAGGACCACTAATTGCCCTTATTAACGCAAGTCCTATAGTAGTCAATATAGCTATAGTAGATAATAAAAACATCAATTTCCCAAGGTGCTAATTTTTTTTTCCATCGATCCAGATCTCAATTCATCAGCAAAATTTTTATCAAGTGAATGAACTAGTATCTCACCATTATCATCCAATCTAACTGAAACTGTTCCTGGTGTAAGGGTAATTGAATTAGCATAATTAGTTTTATTTAGATCGCTTTTTTGATTCATTGGGATCAATATCATTTCAGGATCGATATTTATTTTTGGCACAATTATTCGTATTGATACCTGAAAATTTGATTTAATAATTTGGAATAATAGCCACACCCAATAAATTGGAATTTTCCATGTTAAGTGGACAGGATGTCCTTCTTTATCTACCAGGTCCATTCTTACTGCAATAAAAGTTGTCATTAGAACTGATATAAAACCAAAAAATAACATTAATGGATTATAGTGTCCGGACAATAGAAGCCAAATAATTGACAGAAAAATAAATAAACTAACTGTTCTAGGCCTAAACAAAAACATCCTCCAAAAACAACAAAAAATTAAAAAAATGTCAAGAATGCATAGAATATATCTAATTTCCATACAAAAAAAATACTAATTTAAAATATAAGTTTTTCAATATTTAATTTAAATACTAAGTTATTGAAAATAAACATTATATTGATATTTCTTATTTTTATATCCACCAACTTAATAGACAAATTGCAGAATTAAGTAATATAATTGAAAATTGAGTTGTTTAATTAGAGGTTTGGCAGGCAGGCTATGGTGGAGGAGCAGCCTGAAGACTCCTTGGATCCCTATAGAGAAGCTAAAGAGATTAGCGGTAGGGTCAAGTGGTTCAACACGGCAAAGGGTTTTGGTTTTTTATCTACAGATGGAGATGAAGGGGACATCTTTGTTCACCTTTCAGCTTTAAGACAGGCTGGGCATCAATCTATAGTGGAGGGTGCTACAATCATATGTAAGGTTGTTGAAGGTCCTAAAGGTCTTCAAGCTATTGAGATTATTAGCGTAGATAAATCAACTGCTTCAGATGGTATAATTGAATTAGATGAAGACGACGATGAAGAAATTATTGAACCCGAAGGAGATTTTGAGCAAGCAACAGTTAAGTGGTTTAATCCTGACAAAGGTTACGGTTTTATTACTAAAGGATCAGATGATCCGGATGTTTTTGTTCATATCAAAACACTTAGAAGAGCTAATATAAAAGTTTTAATTCCAGGACAAACTGTCAGAGTAAGGGTAGGAACAGGACCCAAAGGTCCTCAAGTAGCAATAATTGAATTAGAAAAATAAACTAATTATTCTATTCTAATTCTACACCGTACCTTTGCCAATTAAGAGCTTTATTTATACTTTTCTCTCTCTTTAAATATTGTGCAAATCTCTCATATCTTTTTCTATCCATTGCGGCTGGCCTCAGGGCAAACCTTGGAATGGTATCAAACCACGCTTTCCTGTTTAATTTATCATCAAGTTCAGGCCTATCTTTTATAAATAGTTTCCAACTTTCATCTGGGTGGTTGATTAAATAATGAACACCTTTTTCAGTAGCTCTTAAAAAACTAAGTATCTTACTATTTTCCTGTAAATTGTCTTTATGGGTTACAAAAATTAATTCATCATAGGGTGGAACGCCATGTTCCTCAACATAAAACGCTTTACCAGTTTTGTTTAGTAAGTTTAACTGATTTAATTCAAAATTTCTAAATGCTCCAATTACAGCATCAACTTTTTTACTGATTAGTGCAGGGGATAGACTAAAGTTTACATTTATAAGCTCAACATCGCTTAAAAGAAGATTTTGGGACCTTAATATAGTTTTTAAAAGAGTATCTTCAAAACCACCTACAGAGTAACCGATTTTTTTTCCTTTAAGATCAGAGATTTTTTTTATGTTTCCCTCTTCAAGAACCAATAAACAATTTAAAGGTGTTGCCACAAGTGTTCCTACACGTATTAGAGGGAGACCTTGGTCAATTTGCATATGTAATTGGGGTTGGTATGAAATAGCCAAGTCAATTTTTTTTGCTGCAGCGAGTTTAGGTGGATCATTTGGATCTGCTGGAACTATAAAATTCACTTTGATATTTTCCTCATCAAAGTAACCTTTCTCAAGCGCAACATACAGTGGAGCATGATCTGGGTTTATAAACCAGTCTAGCATTACTGTAATTTCATTATTTGCCTTAGAAGTGTTACATAAAATAAAATAAAATAAAATTATGACGTATTTAAATTTAAAATTCATTTTTTCTATCCTTTTTTTACCACCTAATTAAAAATTTAATAATTTGATCTATTGAAAAATAAATTATTAAAGATGTAAAGATTATTACAATCAAAGAAGCGAACATTAGGTTAATTTGAAATTTTGCATTAGATTGTAACATTAAATAACCTAAACCAGACCCTGAGCCAACCCATTCACCAACTATTGCACCTATTGGTGCGACGGCAGCTGCCACTCTTAGACCTGAACCTAAGTTAGGTAGGGCTGCAGGTATATGTATATATCTAAAAATTAAATATTTTGATAATTTTGTTTCATTGGCCATAATTTTTGCTAATTGGATCCAGTCTTGTCTTGTTTTTTTTAGCCCATCAAGAAAATTTGCAGTTACGGGAAAGAAAATTATTAATATAGCCATTGCAATTTTTGATGATATTCCATAACCAAGCCAGAGAACTAATAATGGGGCAATAGCAAAAACAGGAATTGCCTGACTTGCAACTAAAAGCGGTAATAGCCATATCCTGGCAGGCTTAAATAAAAATATAGTCATAGCACTAATAGTACCGAGTAATGTTCCCAGAATAATGCCAATAACTATTTCTAATAAAGTTATTTTAAAGTGGAAAAATATAATATCATATTTTAACTTTATCTCCATAAAGACTTCTAAAGGAGAAGGTAAGATATATTTTGGTACACCTGTAAAAATAATTACTAATTGCCATATAATAATTATTGTAGGTAAAATAACTAGAAAAGAAAATAACGATTTGGAAATTTTATTTTTAAATAATTTTTTTTTCATTTAAATATTACATATCTAAAATATTTAAAATTTTTTTGTAGAGTTCAATTATCGTATTATCCTTTTTTTTAAAATATGATAAATCATCAGAATTAAATACTTTATAAACCTGTGCTGGTTTCCCCTTAAGAATTACTATTTGATCTGATAATTCAATAGCTTCCATTATATCATGGGTTACTAATATCATGGTTTTATTTTTTACAAGATCTTTAGTTAATTTGATTAGTTTATTTTTTGTATTGGTATCAAGTGAATTAAAAGGTTCATCCATAATAACTAGAGGTTTATCCTCAATAAATGTTCTTGCTAAGGCTATTCTCTGTTTTGTTCCACCTGATACTTCTGTAGGAAAATTATTTAAGAATTTTTCTATACCCAGGATATTGGTTAAATAGTTGAATTTTTGATGTGAATAATTCTCCTGTCTTAGTTTGAAACCTAGTATAATATTATTTTTAACTTTTAACCAAGGTAACAGTTGATCAAATTGATCCATATAAGCTATCGAGTCATTTATAGTATTATTATTGTAATCAGTGATTTTGCCACAATTTGGTTTTTCAATTCCAGATATCAATTTGATTAATGTGCTTTTACCTATACCATTATTACCGAGGATTGAAGTATTTATGTTGGGAGGGAAATTTATTGAAAAATCTCTAAATAATATACTTTTATCATATTTAAATTGAATGTTTTCAATAGTGACTCCTATTGGTGAGTAATATTTAAATTCATTTTCCATATTTGCGTTCCTCCGCCGGCATTAACCGGATCAGGTATAGGAGTCGTTTCAAGGAAACCTCTCAGCACTTAAGCTCCTCCCGCGAAAAATATAAATATAGAGTTGTTTTAATCTATTTTGCAATATAAGAATTATAGTTATGAGAAAAAAAACTATATTTAACAAAATTTCATTAAGGTTGCTCTTAGTTTTAGCATTTTTCAATAACACAAGTAGCTCTTATTCTCAGGAATTAGAAAAGCAGGATACCATCTATTTTAATAAGAGTATGGTATTTATATTCAATGAAAACAATAAAATTGCTGAATTTACTATAGAATTAGTAAACACAAAAGAAAAAAGAGAAAGAGGTTTAATGTATAGAAAAGCATTAAATAAAAATGCCGGTATGTTATTTGATTTTAAAAATTCCAAAAAAGTCTCTTTCTGGATGAAAAATACATACATACCATTAGATATTATATTTATTGATCGAAGGGGATATATAGTTAAAACACATGAGAATGCTGTTCCGCATTCAATAAAATCCATTGATTCTGAGTTTTTAGTTAGATATGTTTTGGAGATAAATGCTGGTCTAATAGATAAATTTAATATTAATATAGGAGATAAGGTAGTATATAAAATATTTGATGAAGACTAGAGTATTGAATGGATAGTAATCTTAATTTTAATGTGCCGTCAGGATTTAAATTAATCGAAAATAAGTCCGATTTTGGAAATCTTATTGGGCCTATATATTATAAAAATTTAAATAATACAGAAGTTTTTGGTTTTAGATCACAAGAAAAGCATATAAATCTCGGTGGGTATGTTCACGGTGGAATGTTATCCTCTTTTGCAGATATAGTTATGGGACAATTTGCTAATAGAAATTATGATTTTTTAACTGTAACAATTAATATGAGTATTGATTTTATTTCTTTAGCAAAAAAAAATGAGTGGATAACAGGAAGTAGTAAATTAATTAAAAAGGATAAAAAGTTTGTTTTTTTAGAAGTCGCGATTGAGTCGAATAAAAAAACTATACTTTATGGAACTGGGGTGTTTAAAATTATTAAATTAAAATATAAAACTAAAGAAATTACTTAAAGGAATAGGCATGAGTAAAACAGATCACGTAAATAGAAGTTTTTTATTTGTTCCTGGTGATAGGCCTGAAAGATTTGAGAAGGCAAGAATCAGTGGTTGTGATGCTATGATTATCGATTTAGAAGATGCTGTGTCGATATCGAAAAAAGACTCAGCAAGAGATAATGTTATTGAATATTTTCGTACATTTACAAAACGTGAAGTAAGAACCTTTGTAAGAATTAATTCTTTAAAAACTTATTTTGGTCTAAAAGATGTTATTGCTTTTATTGATAATGGATATTTACCAGATGGAATTATTTTACCTATGGTTGATTCTGCAGAAGAAGTTATCTTTTTAGAAGAAATAATTAAAAAATATAAACAAGATATATCAATTTTTGTTGTAATTGAAACACCACAAGGTCTTTCAAATGTAAATTCTATTGCTAGTTCAACTAGTAATATTGAATTTATTGGTTTTGGTTCTGCAGATTTCACTTCGCAAACGGGTTCAAGTTTGTCATGGGACTCATTACTATACGCAAGAAGCAAAATAATTAATGCTGCTGGAATATCTGGTATTTCTGCAGTTGATGGTGTTTGGCCAGATATAAATGATGAGGCGGGTCTCATAAATGAAACAAAAAAAATAGTTGATATGGGCTTTAAAGGAAAGATGGCTATTCATCCTAAACAAATATCAGGGATACATGATGCCTTTGTTCCAAACCAAGAGGATGTGAATTTTGCAAAAGAAGTAATTGATGCTTATGAAGCTGCCAAGGGTGGTGTAATATCAGTAAGAGGAAAGATGATCGATGAACCTCTTGTAATTTCTGCTAGAAGAGTTTTATCTTTATCTAGTAGGGATTAACTTAAGGTACAAGGAGTTGAAGAATGTCATATGGTTCTAAAAAGATTGGGCCTAATAGATTTAGAGAATCTATTGGCAGGTTTTATGAAGAATTTGAAGTTGGTCATATTTTTGAACATAGACCAGGTAGAACAATAACCGAAACTGATAATATTTGGTTTACAAATTTAACCATGAACACTCATCCGATACATTTTGACGTTGCATATGCCAAAAAAAGTGAATTTAAAAGACCTCTTGTAAATTCAGCTTTAACTTTGTCAATCGTAGCGGGTATGAGCGTTAGTGATACAAGCCAAAAAGCTATAGCTAACCTGGGTTGGAATGATATTAAATTAGTAGCTCCAGTATTTGTAGGTGATACTCTATATGCAGAGAGTGAAGTCTTATCAAAAAGGGAATCTAAATCTAGAAAAGGTCAAGGTATTGTAAATATAAAAACAACTGGAAAAAAAGATGATGAAACAGTTTTTATGACTTATGAAAGGACTTTTCTAGTGCCGAAAAGAGGCTTTGGTATAGATGACTTAGTAAATTATTAAGCATATAAGTCTATGATTATAATATTTTTTTAGTTATCTTAACAATAAAAATTTGTCTAAATCGTCCTATAAAACAAAGTTTAGAATATACCTTTAAATTTTAAATAACTTTTTCATTTCTGATGAAAGATAACTAGCACCACCTAATGACCACCCACCATCAACTGGTATTACTGTTCCAGAAATATAACTAGCATAATCAGAGCTTAAAAACATGGCTGTGTTTGCAATATCAACTTTAGTTCCAATCCTCTTAAGTGGAACGGATTCAGATGTTGCGTTTAAAATTTCCTCTGTTGGGGCAAGTCTTTTCATACCCTCTGTTTCGGAGATGGGGCCAGGGGATATAGAATTAACTCTAATACCTTCTACCCCCCATTCCATCGCCAAAACTTTTGTTACCATATCAACACCAGATTTTGCTGCACAAACATGTACCTGAAATTCAAGAGGAATATATGCTTGAGGCGCAGAAATATTGATAACAGATGCACCAGGTTTTTTCAAAAAAGGGTATGCTGAACGCATAACGTGAAATGTGCCTACTAAATCTATATCCACAACTGCTTTGAATCCATTAGAACTTATTCCTAGGGCTGGAGCTGGAAAATTCCCAGCTGCACCAGAAATTAATATATCAATATCTCCTAGCTGTTGATTGAATTTTTTAAATATTTCTTCAATAACTTTATATTCTCTTACATCCCCAGCATAGCCTATTGCATGATGCTTGTATTTTGACAAAGTATTTATAGCTTCATCAACTTTTTTTTGAGAACGACTTGCTACTGCAAGTCTTGCTCCAGATTGAGCGAACTTATCAGCAATACCTAAATTAATACCACTCGTTCCACCTATAACAACTACAGTCTTATCTTCAAAATTAATTTCCATGAACTTCCTCTATTAGTTTAAGAAATTTGAAACAAATTAAATTAATCTCTTGTAAAAAATGTTGATTTGCCAAGCATTGGCATTCCAACATATCCTCTTACTTCCAATCTTCCATTTTTTAATTTCATTAGGGCTGTATATGTTTTACCATCTCTACCATTATAAACTGTACCGTCACCCCACTTTCCTTTTCCTTTCTTTTTTAACCCATCAAGAAATTGCATACCAAGCAAGGGTCTTGTTCTTAAACTTTCGTTTTCATTTATTTTATCTAATTTTGGTTTTCCAGTTTCAGGGTCTATAGGTTCTTTTAGTGAGAAAACTTTTGCACAAATTGCCTCACCACATTGGTAAAATTCATAAACAGCATCTCTTTCTTCTGGTATCCATTTACCTAGAATTTCACTATCTGCATTAGCATTAAAGCTTAGATATAAAGATAAAAATGCTACTAAACCAAAAAATTGAAATATTTGTCTCATTGAGTGATCCTCTTAAATTATTTGTATGTACAGCAATAAAATATATAATAAGTTAAGATTTATTTGAAATCAAATTTTATAATAATATATATTTAATTCTTTTACATTAAGAAAGAGTAATGAATAAAATAAAACCAGAACAACTCAATCAAATGATCGGTAAAGATTTAGGTTTATCTAATTGGTATAAGATTGATCAGAGTCTAATAAATAATTTTGCAAAGTGTACTGGTGATGAACAGTTTATACATGTAGATGATGAAAGATCTAGGCTGGAATCTCCTTTTGGAGGAACTATAGCTCACGGTTTTTTATCATTATCTCTTCTGACAAAATTAGCTAATGAATCTAACTTTGAGATTGAAAATACTAAAATAGCAATCAATTATGGATTTGATAAAATTCGATTTATCCAACCAGTTAAGTCAGGAAAAAAAATTAGATCTAAATTCTCACTTCTTAGCATTTCTGAAAGAAAAAAAGATGAAATACTAGTTAAATATGGGGTAACAGTCGAATTAGAAAATGAAGCTAAACCAGTTCTTTTTGCTGAGTGGCTATTATTGTTAGTATTAAATCAATCTGGAGCATAAGTAATAAAATTATCAAGAAAGTAGTTTTATATCATAAAGTTTAAATATAATAATTTATATAATTAGTAAGTAATTATTTATTTATAATAAAGTTTTGAGAGGATTCTATGAAAAATCTTTTTTCAGTTAAAGGTAAAATTGCTTTAGTTACAGGTGGTTCTAGGGGTATAGGTAAAATGATTGCGGAAGGTTTAATTTTAAATGGAGTAAAAGTATTCATTGTATCTAGAAAAGAAGAAGCTTGTATTGATGCAGCTAAGGATATCGTTAGTAAGTGTGGAGGTGAATGTTACCCTATTATAGCAGATTTATCTACAATTGAAGGAATTGAATATGTAATGAAACAATTTTTGTTTAAAGAAAACCATTTAGACTTTTTAATAAATAATGCTGGTGTATCCTGGGGTTCATCAATTGAAGAATTTCCTGAGTCTGGTTGGGATAAGGTTTTAGATCTCAATTTAAAGAGTATGTTTTTTTTAACACAAAAGTTGATTCCAATACTAAAAATTAATGCAACAAATAATGACCCTTCAAGAGTGATAAACATTGGGTCGATAGATGGTATAATTAACTCAAAATTTGATAATATATCCTACGGTATTTCAAAAGCTGGAGTTCGACACTTAACGAAGCTTCTTGCTAAAGAATTAGTATATAAGAATATTAATGTCAATTGTATAGCGCCTGGGCCATTCCCATCATGGATGCTCTCCACTGGTGTTGGATTTGGTGGTAAAGTTGAGGGTGTTGACTGGTCAATAATCGGAAGTGAAAACCCAAGATCAAGAGTTGGTTCTATTGAGGATATAGTAGGAACTACTATTTATTTATGTTCAAGAGCAGGATCTTATGTAGTTGGGGAAACAATAGTTTGTGATGGAGGCATGGTGGCATGTTCATAAAGAGTAACTTCTATTTAATTTCTTGAAGTATGCATTTATATTTTAAAGGGCTTGTTCCAGTGAATTGAATAATTCGATTATGTTTTTTGGAATATCTTGTCCTTTGTGTTGCTTTAAATCCATCAGCGCTGATTTTAACAATAAATTCTATTAGTTCATCGCTCCCAAAAATTGTTTTTTGTTTAATTTTCTTATTAATTTTAATCCAAGACATTCCCGTAATCATATTGCCACCAGAGTATAGTGTAGCATCACCTGATAATGTTGATTTAAGTTTCATATCATTTATAAAAGAAAGAATTTTCTCTCTATCAATAACCAATTTTGCTTCATCACTATTTTTGCCAGGTTTAAATAAATTAAATAGACCGTGTACCATAGCTAGATTCCTATCAGTTATATAATAGCCGCCGGTAAATTTTAATCTTGAACCAGAAATATTCCATTTTATTTGATCTTTATTTTCATACGACAAATCAACAATCCAATTTTCCATAAAATTCCGTCCACAGTTATAGATTAAGTGCTCGCCATCTTTATACTCAGCAGATATAGCTTTATTTGAAATAAAAGGAATATAGACTATAATTATTGAGTAAAAAGCAATTTTTTTTATTTTCTTAATAAGCATCATCAGCCAAGCCTTAGGTTTTGAATTTTTAAATGAACAATATAAAGTATATTATTGAAGCAATAGTGATACTAGTAATTTTTGGAGTTTCTTCTGTTCAAGCTGAAACTTTTACTATTTATTGTGGTAAACCAAATTATTATAAATGGAACGAGAATGAAACGAAATGGCAAAAACAAAAAAATCCTATTTATAGAGAAATGACAATACAAATAAATTTTGAACAACTTAGATCAAGAGTGAAATATCAGGGTAAATGGTACTCATGGGCTTTTTCAACTATTGAGAAAGAGATAGTTACCTGGAAATACCATCAAAAATTTGGTTATAATTTTAATCTCTCAAAAAATGAACTTATCGAAAAAAAAGGAGAATTATTTTTTAAATATACTAATTGTAGGTCAATTCTTTAAATATGGTCTGATTTCTTCGCCAAATACCTTTATGCCCTCAACATAATCGTTCCAAGAAAACATGAACCCATCTGTATTTGTTCTTTCAATTATATTATCTAATTTTTCTGCTACAGTTTTTGGGGATCCATAAATTACTGGCGCTGATGTAAAAGCCATATTGCCATCTTCTAGAGGTTGATCAAGAGCGGCTTGCATAGCTTCGCTTCCCCCTCCTTTGTTAGTATCAAGCATTGAACTGGTTATCATAGTTTCAATTGCTTCTTTATCAGCTTTCTCAATAATATGTTGTCCAATAGTTTTGGCTTCACTATCTGTTTTAGCTGTAATTATGTGCGCATAAAGATAAGACCCGAATTTTTTTTCACTATTTTTATTTTCTTCTAGGTAATTAATTACTTTAGGATGTCCAAACATAAATCTTTGGTTTGCAAATTTATTACAAAATTCTATTCCTGCAGGTGATTGCCCCGCACTAATTATAGGAATATCGTATTTAGGTACTGGACGGCAACTACAATCTTCTAAATTCCAATATTTACTTTTTCTATTACACTTTCCTGTTTCCCATAGTTCTTTAAGTATTGATACATATTCTCCAGCAAAATCATAGCGGTTTTGGTAATGATCTTGACCTGGCCACAGATCCATTGAGCTATACTCTTTTTTATTCCAACCTGTTACGATATTCAAACCTATTCTTCCTTTACTAAGATTAGCTAGGGTAGCAGTCATTCTTGCTGTATAAGCTGGGTGCAATGCAAGGAGGCCCACAGTTGGTATAAATCTTAATTTATTAGTTATAGCTGATAGAGCGCCTGTCAGTGTAAACGGATCTAAACATTCATCCCAGAAACCAGTTTTTCCTCCAAAACCCTTGAACTTGATCATTGGTAATGCATATGAAAAATGGTTTTTTTCAGCTGCTTCAACAATCAATTTGTGATGTTCAAAAGTTGGGGGATAAGGTTTTACCCCTTCTGAAATTACATAACCATTACTTCCATTTGGTAGAAAAATTCCATATTCAGTCATTTAATCCTCCCAGAGAAATGTAATTAACTATAGCACTATTAAATAAAGGTATTAAAAAAAATTACAAATCAAACTAAAATTTATATTTTTTATAATCTTAATTCCAATTTTTTTCAATAACTTCTATTTTTTCACCAGATGGGCCATGGAAACAAAATGCCCTATTTGAGCCATAAGGTGAAAAATTTAACACAGTTAGGTCTGATATTTTATTAGCTAAAGAGGAATTTACAATAATTTTATAAAGTAAATCTATATTATCAGAAGTATAAGTAGTTAGACATACCCCACCATCAAATAAACTTTCCTTTGATTTTATAGGGTCTATAAAATTTTTATCGTAGCCTTGAAGTTCAATTCCACCTAGCCCAAAACCTGATGCATTTCCTTTCAAAATCGAAATATCTACCGGCGAACCATCAGGTATTTTCCATGTTTTATGCCATAAGCCTTCCTCTAGATGGTCAGTTAGGACTGCTATCATTCCAATTTCATTTTTATAAAACGA
>PTLN01000089.1 GCA_002938125.1 Alphaproteobacteria bacterium MarineAlpha2_Bin1 | reverse complement strand
AATACTCTCTAGTAGCCTTTGGAGGAGCAGGGCCATTATATGGTGTTGATTTAGCAAAATCTGTATCTGCAAAAGAAATAATAATTCCACCTGCTCCGGGAATAAATGCTGCAACCGGTCTACTTGCTACAGATATGCAGTACGAATTTACCAGATCAGTTTTAATTACAATAAGTGAATCAGAGCAATCTGACCTTGATAAACTTAATGCTGAACTCAATGATCTCATGAATATCGCTCAAAAAGCACTAGAAGTTGATGGAGTCAAATCAATAGGTCAAAAATTTACACGTATAGCTGAATGCAGATATCAAGGACAAGGATTTGAATTGCGGGCTGAATTTCCTGATGGCCCCATAACATTAAATAATAAGGATATTTTAATAAAAAATTTTCACGATTCACACATGCGTGATTACGATCATGCCTTTGAAGAACAAAATGTTGAAATTATAACCTTGCGCGTGATTGCTCTTGCCACCACTGAAAAACTTAATTGGTCTAAACTCGAAATTGGTGACGGTAAAAACCCTAAAGATGCAATAATGTATGAAAGCCCTACTACTTTTGAAGATGGAACTGTATTAGACACACCACGTTATGATCGGAACAAACTCAAATTTGGGCAGACTATTTCCGGGGCCGCAATAATTACGCAGCAAGATTCAACAACTTTTATTCCACCAGACTACATCGCTACAATTTCAGAATATGGCAATTTAATTATTAGAGAAAGCTAGCAGTTAACAAATATATATATAGCTTTTAATTCTATGATATAGAACCAATGCCGTACGCTCCACTTAAGAGCAAATCTTCTTTAAACCTACTATGACTATATGGAGAAATATCTATATCTTGTTCAATACCAACAGCTTTTTGCGCCAACATTTTACCAACGGCAGGTGCCATTTTAAAACCATGCCCAGAAAAACCATAAGCTAGAATTAGACCTTCCCAGCCATCCGGCTCTCCTAACACAGGATTCCAATCTGGTGTTATATCATAAGCACCAACCCAATCATTTGTTACTCTTGCATTTTCAAATGAAGGCATGCGATTGGAAATTTGCCGTCCTTGATTTATGATAAAATCATCAACTATTTCTTCATCCATTAAATCAGGATGCTTAATTGGATCTCCATGATCCCCTGTGCCAACAAGAACAACCCCTCCACTCGAAGGTCTAAAGTACATTTTATTTTTTGTTGAAAGATCTTTAATTATTGGGAGCTTAAAATCATATTCAGATTCTGACTTTAAAGTAATAACTGAATGTCTAGAAATATCTAAATATGTGTCAATATTTAAAGGATCCGTTAAATCCTTAATCCATGGACCCGTTGATAAAATTATTAAACCAGCGTGTATCACTCCACTTTCAGTATCAACGCCAATAACTTTATTTCCTTTTGTTAAAAGTTTTTTAACTCCTTGATTAGTAATTAATTCTACACCTTGTCTTTTTGCTGCATTTGCAAAACCTGTTGTTGTAAGATATGGGTCCGCATAACCCGAAAAAGGTTCATAACCAACTGCGCCAATATCATTAAGATTTAAAAGGGGATGAAACTCAAGGGCTTCTTTATGTGATATTTGCATTGTTTCAGCACCAATTTCTTTTTGCATTTTGAGGTTCTCAACAAGTTTATCGCTTGTTTCACCTTCAGGAGCTAAAATTAAATATCCAGATTGAACAAATCCACTTTCAAGACTAGTGTCACCTAAATATTTCTTGAAATCTCTAAAAATTTCAATGCTTTTAACTGTAAGCGCCGTATTACTAGGGACAGAATAGTGTGAACGTATAATTGCACATGAACGAGCAGTTCCTCCAGAACAAATTTGACTTCGCTCAATAAGGCCCACTTTAGAATTACTAAGCTCAGCTAAATGATATGCAGTAGAAGAACCTACTACACCACCGCCAACTATCAAAATATCAAATGAATCTGTCATTTTATTCATCAAAATAATTAATATAAATTTTACTATAGTACAAATCGTAATTGAAAGGTATGCTAAATTAAACTAAAAGTACATAAATATATATATTAGAATAATAAAATATTTATTTTATTGCCCAATTATAATGTTTATTTACAAAATATTAATTTAACAGAAAAATTAAGAAAATTCTTGACGCATAAAATTTACAAAATACAAACTAGAGGTTCTAGTCGTGAACGTGGAAAACAACATGGCCAACTTCTAGCTGACCCTATAAATAAGGCAATCCAGTTCTACCAACAAATGTTCCAACAACATTTGAAAATTGGGATTAAAGAAATCAGACAACGGTCAAAAAAATATTTTGACCCTCTATCAGAATCATTTCCTGACGTTTTTAAAGAAATGGAGGGAATTGCAGAAGGCTCAAAACAACAATTGCATGATATACTAATGCTCTCTGCTCGCTGGGAAATCACTTTTGAACATTTAAAAGTTGGAGAATGCTCTAATCTGTTTGTTGGCTCTGATCGATCAAAAAATGGAGAAACTTTTCTTGGAATGAATTGGGAATGGCGACCAGAAGTAATGGATTTTCGAGCTGTTATTACAGCTTATTGCGATGATCAACCAGATAGTATAGTTGTTACTGAATGCGGACAACCAGGTAAGTTCGGCATAAATGAATTTGGCATTGCCGTTATTGAGACTGGCCTTGCCTGCAGTAAATCTCGTTCAATTGGTAAGGTTCCTTTTGCACCATTAATTTGCCAAGCTCTTCGATGCAAAAGTTTGGAAAGTGCACGAAATACAATTCACCAATACCCTCCAGAAGCTACAATAAATTTTATTCTAGCAGATGAACACAGTAACGGTTGGTGTATAGAAGCAACTCCAACTGGCCTATATGAGCACAATCTTCAGCCGTCAGATTTGTATTGGCATACTAATCATTCTAGATTAACAAAGGAGCGATGTGAATTTGATGATAGTCTTCTAAGAGGAGCACGTTGGGAAGAACTTTTGAAAAATATTAAGCTCGCGAATCGTAAACAAGTTGAAAGCTGGCTTGCTGATACTAAAAACGGAAGTAATGCTATATGTAAAGCTCCAGATATTACTCTTGCGAATAAAGCTACATGGCTTCAAACATTGTGTTCAGCTGTAATAAATACAAAATTAAAAGAAATTTGGGTTAGTGACGGCCCTTCTTTTAAACATCCTTATGAACGAATTTATTTTGAATAAACATACTTTGCAAGATTGCTCTAAATTGATAATAATTTATAATTATCTGAAATGTTTTACTGTTTTAATTATATTTGAAATAATCAGAATTGCAGGACATGTTTTTTTTGGCCAATACAATTATGTCATCGTTATTGCTGGGTTTTTATGGTATCTTATATTTGTTAATGAGAATTTAACCTCTTGGTTTTGGATAGCATTTCTTATAATGATTGTAAGCCTCTATCTAGGAAATGCCGGATCTAAACAAAATTTAGAAAATGAATAAAAAAAATTTTTGTTATATTCTTCTTTTAATTAGCGGCACTGGTTTTGGTAGTGTTTTTATTGCAAACAAATATGTTGCCATCTCAGGTTTACCTACAACAGCTTACCTTTTTTGGTTCACATTTGTAGGGAGCGCTTTAACTTTAATTCCCGTATTGCTCTCAAAAAAAAAATATAAATTTAGTTTCTTATCTATAGTTCATTTCCCCGCAGCTGCCTCTTTAGGAATGTTAGTGCCTTTCGGTGTCGTTGCATCTATTGCAGACAAACTTCCAGCAGGAGTTTTAACATTATCATTTTCACTCGGTCCTGCTTTTACATTTCTTTTATCATTTTTTTTTAGAATGGAAAGATTCAGATATATTAAAATATTTGGTATAATATTAGGTTTCATTGGTGTTTGTTTTATCGTATTTCCTGAAACTAGCCTACCAAACCCTGAATCAGCTCCTTGGATAATATTTGCGTTACTTGCTCCGATTGGCGCTGCTTCAAATAATATAATTGTAGCAAAATTAAAACCACCTAATGTTAGTCCAATTTTTCTTACTTTTTACTTATTATTTTCTGCTACAATAATTATGTTTGTTATCATGGTAATTAATCATGGTTTTATATTTTTTTGGGATTACGGAAACCTTGCTATTTTAGGAGTTTGCTGGGCTACAATTGTTCAAGTTATTGGTTTCATTATAATGTATATTATTATCCCGAGGGTAGGACCAGTATTTTTTTCTCAAATAGCCTATGTAATGATTTTTTCAGGCTTTCTTTGGGCTTATATATTTTTTAGGGAAGTACCATCTATATGGATTATTTTTGCAATAATGTTTATGACTATAGGTTTAATATTCACTAATTCAAATGAAAAAAAGCTTATTAATTTTTAAAATCTAAAAATGCTTTCAGTTCATAAATTTTTTCCAAAGCTTCCTTTGGAGAGCAATCATCCGGTTCTATATTTTTTATTAACTGAATAATTTCTTGAACTTTATTATCGAAATTGTTTTGATTAGATATCGAAAATAATGGTAATTCGGATGAAGCAGAAGATCTCTTTTCATTTATTTCTCTTTTTTCAAAAACCGAGAGAACCTCTTTTGACCTTGTTACAACAGTTTTAGGAAGTCCTGCAAGTTTAGCTACTAAAATACCATAAGATTTATCCGCTGAACCAGGTTCAACCGAATAGAGAAAGATAATCTCACCATCCCATTCTTTTACTTTTAAATGATATAATTTCAAATTATCCAAGCTGTCTTTTAAAGACGTAAGCTCATGATAATGTGTAGCAAATAATGTTCTAGATTTATTTATTTCATGTAAATGTTCTACTGACGACCATGCTATAGACAGACCATCATAAGTAGCCGTACCTCTTCCTATTTCATCTAAAATTACTAAAGAGTTAGATGTAGCTTGGTTCAGGATACCGGCTGTTTCGGTCATCTCCACCATGAATGTAGATCTACCTCTAGCTAAATCATCTCCTGCACCCACTCTACTAAATAATTTATCCACAACACCTATATGCGCAAAATCCGCAGGAACAAATGAACCAATCTGAGCAAGTAGGGTTATAATTGCATTTTGCCTTAAAAATGTTGATTTTCCTGCCATATTTGGCCCCGTAATAAGCCATAATCTATTTTCATCAGATAAGTTACAGTTATTGGGGGTAAATATATCTCCATTAGAACGAATTATTTGTTCAACAACAGGATGTCTTCCTCCTAAGATTTTAAAGGATTTAGAATTATCAATTTTAGGTCTTGTATATTCGTTTTCCTCAGCACTATTTGATAAAGCTAAAAATAAATCAATTTCTGCTATTGCTCTAGCATTTATATATAATATTTTACTAGATTCTAAAACTAATGATGAGATCTTATCGAATATTTCAGTTTCTATTTTTATTGCCCTTTCAGCAGCGCTAGCAATTTTACCTTCAAGTTCTCCCAGTTCTAATGTTGTAAATCTCTTGGTGTTAGCCATTGATTGTCTATGAATAAAAAAATTTTCAAAACCTTCTAAATTATTATCTAAAACTATTTCAGCAAATTTATTTGTTACTTCTATGAAATAACCCAAAATATTATTATGTCTTATCTTTAATGAACTTATTCCAGTAATTGATATATATTTATTTTTTAGTTCTTCTATATGCTTTTTAGCACTATCTCGTAAATTCCTAACTTCATCTAACTTTACACTATAGGCAGTCTTTACAAAACCATCTCGTATATTAATGGGTAGAATTTCATTAAGGGATTTTTTTAATTCTTCTATCAAATTTTGATTAATTACTAAATCTTTAATTTGATTATATAGTTCTTCAGGAAGTTTTTTATCTCCTAATATTTTTTTAATATCCGTAATACAAATTAAAGTGTCTCTTATTGAACCAAGATCTCGTGGTGTATTTCTTCCTAGTGATATTCTAGATAGAATTCGCTCCATATCTGGAATAAGACTCATATTTGCTTTAAGATTTTCACTTAGTGATTTATTTTTTATAAAAAACTCAACAACATCTAGACGTTGATTAATTTTTTTAACGTCATAAAGAGGTGCACTAAGATATTTTTTTAATAACCTACCGCCCGAACTCGTTGAAGTTTTATCGATAACTGAAAGGAGGCTCCCACCTTTAAATCCTGAATTACTTTGTAAAATTTCTAAGTTTTTAAATGTTGAATGATCAATAACCATTTCTTTTATTTTATTTTTTGATATAAGAAATCTTATATTTGGTAACTTTCCCTTTTGTGTTCGGAAAATATAATCTAATAAATAACCAGATGCTATAATCTCTTCTTTACTAAATTCATCAAGATTATTACTGTCGCTTATATTTAAGGCATTTTTTATTTTACTAAAACAATCAGTTTCTGATATTTCGTTATATATTTTTGAATAACTATAATCCTCAATAAAGGCAATCAATTCAGTCTCTTCTTTTTCATCACATCTTAAAATTATTTCATTCGGATCAATTTTTTGTAATTCTGAGTTAAGTTGTGTTTTTTGAATCTTTTTAGAATAAAAATCACCTGTTGAAATATCAATCCAAGATAAACCTATTAAACTTGAATTATACAAAATTGATAAAAGAAAATTATAATTTTTTGGTTCTAGTATATTATCTTCTGTAAGCGTTCCAGGTGTAATTATTCTAACTACATCTCGTTTCATAAGATTTTGCTTACCTAAAGTTTGCTTATTATCTGAAATTTTATTTTGTTCACAAATCGCAACTTTTGACCCATTTTTAATTAGCTTTGATAAATAAATTTCTGAGGAATGAGCAGGCACTCCACACATTGGAATATCTTGGCCGTTATATGATCCTCGTTTGGTTAATGTAATTTCCAGTATTTTTGCTGCTTCAATAGCGTCCTCAAAAAACAGTTCATAAAAATCTCCCATTCTAAAAAATAATAAACAATCCAAATGGTTTTTTTTTATGGACAGATATTGGGCTACCATTGGGGTAGCTTTACTGCTTTCTATATCACTTATATTTATATTTTTCATAGCTCAAAATTTTAAAAAATAACTATTAATATTACCTGACAAAGTATTCTCTGTATTTATCTGGTACATCCTCCATTGCTAAGATCATAAATACATCAGTAGTTTCAAATTGATAATCAATAACTGCACCATCACCACACACACCACCTAATCTTAAATAGGCTCTAATTAATGGAGGAATTGATTTTATTGCTTTTCTTACATCAATATCTTCTTTTTTCATCAAGTTCATATTAATGTACCTTTCCTCTATAGCTTTTACCATTAAACTATCTGGGGCTATGTGAAAATGATATAGGTAAGATAAAGGTAATTGTATTTTTTTAATATCACTTCCAGGAAAACTTGCACAACCGAATATTCTAGTTAAATTATTATCA
>PTLN01000088.1 GCA_002938125.1 Alphaproteobacteria bacterium MarineAlpha2_Bin1 | reverse complement strand
TGACTCAGCAAGTTTAACAAAATCAGGCAAAGCTTCCGTGTAACTTTCTGAGTATCTCCCACCATGCAGTAGTTCTTGCCATTGTCTAACCATTCCCATATATCCGTTATTAAGTATGAAAATTTTGACAGGTAGCCTATATTGAACAGCCGTAGATATCTCCTGGATATTCATTAAAATTGATGCCTCTCCGGCAATATCAACTACAAGTGATTTTGGGTGAGCTAGTTGAACTCCTATAGCAGCAGGAAGACCATATCCCATAGTACCTAATCCGCCTGAAGTCATCCACCTATTTGGTTTTTCAAATTTATAAAATTGTGCTGCCCACATTTGATGCTGACCTACTTCAGTTGTAATTCTTGCGTCCATATCTTTAGTCAATTTATAAAGGGTTTCTATTGCATACTGTGGCTTGATTGAGCTTTTCCCTTGGTCATAACTTAAACAATTAATTTTTCTCCAATCATTGATCTGACCCCACCATTTTTTTGTTTTAGATTTGTCAACATTATATTTATTTTTCAAACTTTTTAACATAGGGTTTAATATTTTTGCTATATCACCTACAATTGGAATATCTACAGAAACATTTTTGTTAATTGATGAAGGATCTATGTCTAAATGTATTTTTTTTGAATTTGGACTAAAAGCATCTAATCTTCCAGTAATTCTATCATCAAACCTCGAACCTACAGCAATAATTAAATCAGCTTGGTGCATTGCCATGTTTGCTTCATAGGTGCCATGCATTCCTAACATTCCTAAAAACTGAGAATCAGAACTTGGAAAAGCACCTAGGCCCATTAAAGTACTAGTTATCGGAAATCCAGTATATTTTACAAGTTCAATAAGAAGCTTTGATGCATCAAGACCAGAGTTAATTACTCCACCACCTGAATAGATAATTGGTTTTTCAGCCTCAGATATTAGCTTTGAAGCTAAATTTATTGACTCAATACTTCCCTCAGTACTTGGGTTATATGATGTATTTATAGATGGAGCTTGACTATCGTAGCCTACGCTTCTTAATTGTATATCCTTAGGCAAATCAATAACAACTGGCCCTGGCCTCCCAGATCTTGCTACATAAAATGCCTCATGAATAATTGAATGAAGATCATTGATATCCTTAACAAGGTAATTGTGCTTAGTACAAGGTCTAGTAATACCTGTTGTATCTGCCTCCTGAAATGCATCATTTCCAATTAGGTGTGTAGCTACTTGCCCAGTAAAACAAACTAGAGGAACACTATCCATTAAAGCATCAGTTAGGCCCGTAACTGCATTAGTTGCTCCGGGACCAGACGTAACTAAAACAACACCAACTTTACCTGTTGACCTTGCATAGCCCTCAGCCGCATGAACTGCACCCTGCTCGTGGCGCACTAAAATATGCCTTAACCGCTGTTGGCTAAAAATCACATCATAAATTGGCAAAACAGCCCCACCAGGGTATCCAAAAATAATATCAACACCTAAATCATTAAGTGTCCTCACAACTAATTCTGCCCCAGTAAGTTCTTCTATTTTATCTTTATTCATTCTTAAGCAACTTTCAATAAAGTGAGAACATATTACCCTAAATCAAAGAAATATAAAGTATGTAATTATATATGAAAAAAGTAATTAAATAATACAATTATATTTTCAAATTTCTACCGTCAATATAATCTATAAGTAATATTAAATATTTTATTAAGATTTGAGTCTAATTCACCGTCTAAAACTCTAAAACCCTTCATTTGATTACGAAACCAAGTATATTGCCTTTTTGCCAGACGCCTGGTCGACTGTTGAGACAATTCTATAGCTTTATCTAATGAATAAAGGTTTTTTAAATAGCCAGATAATTCCTGTATTCCAATTGCTTTTGAGCAGGGGAATTTAGAATTTAGGTTTCTATTTAAAAAGTCCCTGACTTCCTCTACGGCTCCCAATTCAATCATTTTAATAAATCTAGAGTTAATTTTACTATATAATTTTTCTCTATTTGGAAGAATTGAAAACCCATACCAACATGCTTTCAAAAATCTAGTATTTTTATTATTTTGCCAGTAACTAATAGACTTGCCAGTCGAGAAAAATACTTCCCAAGCACGAAGAACTCTATGGCTATCTTTATAATTCAAGGAAGATACAAGATCTGGATCAATCTGTAGGAGTTCATTAAATAATTTTTGAGATCCTTGGCTTTCCAATATATTTCTTCCCTGAAGGCGAATATTTTTATCTATATCAGGTATATCACTAAGACCTTCAATCAAAGATTTAAAATATAACCCAGTGCCTCCAACCAAAATTGGTAGATAATTTTTTGACCAGGCTGACTTTATAGATTTTTCAGCAAGATCTCTCCAAATCCACGCAGAACATGTCCTTCTTGGAGAAAAAATTCCATACAAACTATGGTTACAGATTTTTCTATCATTCTCTGAAGGTTGTGACGACAATATATTGATATGATCATATACTTGAATTGAATCTGTATTAATTATCTGAACTGGTGTAATATTTTTTAATTTTTTAGCAAGTTCAATAGCCATCTGAGATTTGCCGCTTGCAGTTGGACCACCAATCATTATTACTTTATTCATATGTATTTATTTCTTTAAAAACTAATTATATGATTAAATTAAAAAAGAGTACTAGAATGCTAAACTATTTATGTCTAATTGTTAAACCAAATTCAAAATTATTAGATAACAATTTAATAAATTTTTGTAAAAAATTAATTATTAATTACGATAATTCAATCTTAGATGAGAATTGGCTTGAAAAGAGTGAGTGTTATGAAATCCTTTTTGAGTCAAACGATTTAATTAAAACAAAACTTTATCTTCGGTCAAAGATGCCTCAATTTGTTGATTTAGTATTTATTAAAAATAAGAATAGAAAAAAAAAATTACTAATTGCTGATATGGATTCTACTATAATTAAGGAAGAAACATTAGATGAGATTGCTAGAAGCATTGGAATTTACGATAAAATTTCTAATATTACAAACTTAGCAATGCAAGGAAAAATTGATTTTGCAAGTGCATTAAAAGAACGTGTTGCGTATCTTAAAGGAACAAGTTTATCCAACTTAAGATATATTCTGGAAAATAAAATTTCACTGAACGATGGGGCAGAAACTCTTGTTAAAACAATGAAAAGAAATGAATGTAAAATGGCTTTAGTTTCTGGTGGTTTTTCATTTTTTGCAAATGAAATAGCAAAAATGTTGGGTTTTGATTATGTAATATCAAATAGATTAGAAATAAAAAACAATAATTTAACTGGGAAACTTATAGAGCCAATTGTTGATAAGGAAGCAAAAAAAAATACCTTACTTGAACTATCCAAAAAAAATAACATTAATTTAGATAATACAATAGCTCTTGGAGATGGATCCAATGATTTAAGTATGATAAAAAAAGCTGGATATGGTGTAGGTTTCAGGGCAAAGCCCCAGGTGGAGAGAGAGGCGGATGCAAACATTACAAACGGAGATTTAACATCAGTATTATTTATTCAGGGCTATAAGAAATCAAATTTTAAATATTAAAAACTATTCTATTCTGATGCCAACAAATCTTCTATCACCACTTCTGTCTATCATTAAAAGTACAGTTTTCTTTCCATCTTTTTTTAAAGATTTCAAAATATCTGAAAATTGTTTAGGAGTAGATAATGAAATTTGATTAGCTTCCACTATTATATCTCCCACCCTTATCCCTCTTTGTGCAGATGAACCCTGAGCTTTTATGGATTTAACTATAATACCTTTAACATTATCATTTAACTTTAAAGTAGATTTATCTCTTTCAGTTATTGTTGATAAAGTCATACCAAGTATGTCCATAGATTTATTCTCAACTTTTTTTGATACTTTAGTATTTATAGTTTCAACTAACTCTCCCACGATTACATTAAATTGTTTGCTCGCACCTTTTCTCCAAACGGTAACTTTTACTTTCTTACCAATATCTGTGTCTGCAACAATTCTAGGAAGCTGTCTCATCTCATCAACGTTTTTACCGTCAAAATCTAAAATTATATCGCCTGGAAGTAAACCAGCCTTATCTGCAGGTCCATCTTTACTAATTCTAGAAATTAAAGCACCTTTAGGTTCATTCAAAGATAAGCTTTCAGCAATTTCCTCGCTAACAGTTTGAATTTGAACACCTAACCAACCTCGTTGTGTTTTACCGAATTTGATAATTTGATCTACAACCCTATTTGCTAAATTTGAAGGAATAGCAAATCCAATTCCTACCGAACCTCCTGATGGAGAGAAGATAGCTGTGTTTATGCCGATGACTTCACCCTCTAAATCGAACATGGGACCACCAGAATTTCCTCTATTAATTGAAGCATCAGTTTGTATGAAATTATCGTATGGTCCTGAACCGATATTTCTACCCCTAGCTGAAATTATACCTGCTGTTACTGAACCTCCCAACCCAAAAGGATTACCAATAGCAATTACCCAATCACCTACTCGGGATGTTTCAGAATTGCCCCATTTAACAAAAGGAAATTTTATTTTATTTTTGTTTTTGATTTGTAATACGGCAATATCAGTTTTTCTATCTCTGCCAATAAGATTAGCATTAAATACTCTTTTATCATCTAAAATGACTTTAATCTCATCTGCATCAGCAATAACATGATTATTAGTTATAACTATTCCGGTCTCACTAATTATGAAACCTGAACCTAAAGACTGTGTTCTCCTTCTCGGCATAGGATTTCCATTCTCTTGCTGTTTTTCAAAGAAATCTCTGAAAAATTCTTCAAAAGGCGACCCAGGAGGTGCTTTAGGCATTTCCCCAAAAGAATGAGGTGATGATATATCGTGGGTAGTTGATACATTTACTACAGATGGTTTAAGTTTTGCAGCTAGATCAGCAAAACTATCAGGCCGTCCAGCAGAATAGGAAGTGTCAGAAAAATGTAATAATGAAAAAAAAACGATTAATAAAAAATAAAAATAATTTCTTGTACTAAAAATAGATAAGTGTAATTTATTATTTAATATAGTTTTCAACAAATGTAGCCCCCTTGAAGGAAATGTGATGTTAATGAGGATATAGTATTTAAATATCTTAAAACAATAGCCTTACTTAAATTCTTGTAATAGTCACAACACATAAACCAACAAAAATTACAAAAATTCCAAATTTTCTAAGTTTTGTAGGACTCTGAGAAATTGCAAAAATCATTAGCTTTCTCATATGTTTTGGAAAAACAGCATAAAGAAGACCTTCAATAAATAGAGCGAGTCCAATTGCAGCTATCAGGTCATACATGCTAGTTATCAATCAAACATGAAATGATTAAAAATACTATTTTTTAAATGTACCAGCTGAGTCATTAAAGAATCTAAAAAAATCACTGTTAGGAGATAATATTAAAGATGTTTCATTATCAATTAACGCCTCTTTATAAGCTAACATAGATCTATAAAAATTAAAGAACTCTGGATCTTGTCCAAAGGCTTGAGCAAAAATAGCATTACGTTTTGCATCGCCTTGTCCACGAATTATTTGAGCATCCCTGGTTGCTTCAGCAAGTAAAACTGCTTTTTCTCTATCTGCGTTAGCTTTAATTCGTGTAGCCTGTTCTTCACCTTGAGCCCTAAATTCTCTTGCCTCTCTATCCCTTTCTGCTTGCATTCTTCTAAATATAGCTTCACTATTTTCAGTAGGTAAATCAGCTCTTTTTATCCTTACATCTACAACTCTTAAACCTAAGGGTTCAGCGCCCTTATTAACAAGATTAGTTATTTCCTGCATTAAAGATGTTCTCTCTTCGGTAAGTACCGACTGCAATGGAACTCCACCAAGAACTTGACGCAAATTAGCATTAACAATAGCACCTAGCCTTGACCTTGCAACTTGCTCGCTTCCAACTGATTTATAAAACTCAAGAGGGTCGATTATTTTGAATCTAGTGTAAGTATCAACAACGAGTCTTTTTTGATCTGATGCAATTATTTCTTCTTGCCCACCATTGTAAGCAAGGATTCTTTTATCCAACCTCACAACGTTTTGAATAAACGGAACTTTAAAATGAAGTCCTGGATCTGATACAACTTCCCTTGGATCTCCAAATTGGAGTACTATAGCTTGTTTAGTCTGGTGAACAGTAAATATCGAGCTCCATAAAACTATTACAGATGCTATTATTATTATTAAAAATAAAATGAATGATATTCTTTTCATTAATTTGTGCCCCCATCACTTACTTTGTTTTTTTTAAGTTGGTCAAGTGAAAGATATGGCACTACGCCAGAACCTTGATCTTTATCAATAATTATTTTTGACATTTTACTTAGAACTTCTTCCATAGTTTCTAAATAAATTCTTCTCTTAGTAACTTCCTTAGCATTTGCATATTCTTTATATATTGAAAGAAACCTTGAAGCATCACCAGTAGCGTTTTGAACTACTTGTTCTTTATAAGCTTGCGCTTCTTGTAATAACTTTTCAGCCTCTCCCCTAGCCCTTGGTATTATATCGTTTTGATAAGCTTCAGCTTCATTTCTTTTTCTTTCTAAATCAGCTCGAGCTCGTTGTACATCTCTAAATGAGTCAATCACAGCACCTGGTGGATCAACTTTCTGAAGATTAACATTAGTTATCTGAATTCCTGCTCCATAAGAATCTAAAATAACCTGTATTAACTGTTGTGTCTCTGATTCAATATCTAATCTTCCTTCTGCTAGGACACGCTGTATTGGAGTTCTTCCAATAACTTCTCTCATAGCGGTTTCTGCGGCTGCTTTTACAGTAGGCTTTTGAGATTGAATATTGAAAAGATAATCACTTGCATTACTAATTATCCAAAAAACTTCAAAGTCAATATCAACTATATTTTCATCACCAGTGAGCATGAGGCTTTCTTCCGGAACATCCCTGGTAGAGGCTTGCCTTGCAAATTCTCCAGCAGACCTAAAACCAATCTCTTCTCGATTAACTCTTGTAACCTTTGGTTTTAATACTGATTCAATAGGTGATGGCAAGTGATAGTGCAATCCAGGAGGTGTGGTTTTAACAGCTTCACCAAATCTTAAAACTACTCCTTGCTCATCTGGAAGAACTCTATAAAAACCACTGAGGAACCAAATTACAATAATAATTAGGAATATAAGAAATATTGACCTTGGACTTCTAGGGCCACCTGGAATTATACCTTTTAATTTATCCTGACCCTTTCTTATTATATCCTCTAAGTCGGGTGGTTGTTGAGACCTACCTCCACCGTTTTGTCCAGATCTGGGGCCCCAAGGGCCGCCCCCACCTTGATTGCTCCAGGGCATTTAGCTTCCTTCTCTAAAAAAGATGTTAAATAATGACAAAATACAATTACTCCATTAAGTTATTACTTTTAAATTTTAAGTCAAGATAAGCAGTCTAACTAAAACAATAAATTAAAAAAAATATGTGCTTATAAGGACCCTTAGGGCTTGATTTATCAGATATATCAATAATTAGAAATGAAAAA
>PTLN01000087.1 GCA_002938125.1 Alphaproteobacteria bacterium MarineAlpha2_Bin1 | reverse complement strand
AATTAGAGATATCAGGAATTTATGCTGGATATTTAGAGCGGCCAATAAATGATGTAGAACGTTTTAAAAAAGATGAGTCATTATTAATACCAGAGGATATTTCCTACTCTAATATTGGAGGAATTAGTATTGAAATGTGTGAAAAACTTGAAACAACTAGACCTAGAACACTTGGTGCTGCCAGCAGAATTAAAGGCATTACCCCTGGTTGTTTAACAGCACTTTTTTCTCATGTAAGAAATGCTAGCCAAACACAATAAATGCTCTTGTTTCACGTGAAACACTAAATTATTTATTGATGTTTCATGTGAAACATTATAATAATGTTTTATGGACAAACTCTTTTTTCTACAAAATTTTTGTAATAATTACGAACAAAAAAATTCCTTTTTATTGTATTATGATTTGTTATGTGAAAGACAAAAAAATATCAACCTTGTCTCTTCTAAGTCACTAGAGGATGGTTGGAAAAGACATTTTATCGATTCGGCTCAAATAATTAAACATATTTTTCCTAAAAATAATTTTAATGGGTTAATTGATATTGGTAGTGGGGCTGGTTTTCCTGGTCTTGTAATAAGCCTTCTTGGTTTTAGTCCTGTATATCTTGTTGAAACAAACAGGCACAAGGCGGCATTTTTATCTGATGTAATAAGAATAACAGGTTCTAAAGCAAAAGTCCTAAATGAAAAAATTGAAAGAGTAGTCTTGCCAGAATTTAATTTTGTAGTTTCTAGAGCTTTTGCATCGTTAAATAAATTATTTACGATTCTAGAACAAAAAAGGGTAACTAATGTAAAATGTATTTTTCCTAAAGGTAGAACTTATAATAATGAGATAAAAGAAACAAAAAAGAATTGGAATATAAGGTATACAACTCATAAAAGCATTACAAATTCACATTCTAAAATTGTTATCGTGGAGGATTTTAAGCGTGTTAAGTGAAAAAAACCAATTCAAACAAAAAGTTTTTGCAATTGCTAACCAAAAAGGGGGTGTAGGAAAAACTACAACAACTATAAATTTAGCTACTGGTTTAGCTGCTGTTGGCCTAAAAATTTTAATTATTGATCTAGACCCACAAGGTAATGCAAGCACAGGTCTGGGAATAGAAAAAGATGATAGAACTGTAAATTCTTATTCAGTAATATCTGGTGCAACTGAAATTTCTGAAGCTATAAGAAAAAGTAAAATTCCTAATTTAGATCTTATTGTCGCTACAGTTGATTTACTTGGTGCGGAAATAGAACTAATAGATGAAGAACAAAGAGGTTATAAGTTAGACAAACAGATTAAAAGTTTAAAAAAACAACTAAAATATGATTACATACTAATTGATTGTCCTCCTGCATTAGGAATTTTAACATTAAACGCGTTAACAGCTGCTGATTCTGTGCTAGTTCCACTTCAGTGTGAGTTTTTTGCATTAGAAGGTTTAAGTCAACTTATGAAAACTGTTGAAATGGTCAAGCTTACATTCAACCCAAATTTGAAGTTAGATGGAATAATATTAACTATGTTTGATAAGCGTAACAATTTATCTGAGCAAGTAGCAGATGATGCAAGAAAAAATTTAGGATCAACTGTTTTTGATACTGTTATTCCGAGAAATGTAAGGATTTCAGAGGCCCCATCACATGGAATACCAGCTTTATTATATGATTACAATTGTTCCGGTAGCGTTGCGTATATGAATTTGGCTAAAGAGTTTATCGAAAGGGAAGAAGTAGCATTAATATAAAAAGTTTTAATATTAAACTTATCATGTTATAAAATTTAGCTTAATAAAAAAGAAAAATATAAATAGTTTTATTATTATACTATTAATAAAAGGAAAGTGATAATATTTTGAATAAAGATAATGAAGGGTTTAATGATGAAACCCCAGATAAAAGTACCACACAAAAAAAAGGATTAGGTAGAGGGTTATCTGCACTTTTGGGAAATGATGCTGAAGATTTAAAAGACTTACAAAAGATCAAAGCTTCTTCTCGTGATATTCCAATAGAAAATATTTTTGCAAATCCTAATCAACCAAGGAAATACTTTGATAAAAAAGAACTTGATAATCTAGCTGAATCTATAAATAGAAAAGGGATATTACAGCCTATAATTGTAAGGCAACTTAGTAATGAAAAAGATCATTTTGAAATTATTGCTGGTGAAAGAAGATGGAGAGCTGCTCAACTAGCAAAATTAGAAAAAGTCCCTGCAACTATCAAACATATTAACGAAACCGAATTACTTGAAATATCAATAATAGAAAATATACAAAGAGAAAATTTGAACCCAATCGAGGAAGCAGAAGCATATAAAAATCTTATAAGTCTGCATTCAGTAACTCAGGAAAAAATATCCAAGGAAGTAGGAAAAAGTAGAAGTCATATAGCAAATACAATTAGATTATTAAATTTACCTACAGAAGTGAAAAGTTTATTAGTAGAAGGTAAAATTTCTGCAGGGCATGGAAGAGCCCTATTAAAAACTAAAGACCCAATTGAAAGTGCGCGCAAAATTATTGATGAGGGATTAAATGTAAGGTCATCAGAAAAAATTGATAGTAATACAAAGAAAGAAAATAAATTAGATAAATCAAAAGATGCAAATACAATTGCATTAGAAAAAGATATATCTCAAGCTCTTGGTTATTCCGTTGATATCGATTACATCAGTGATGATAAAGAGGGTAAGATTAAAATAATTTTTAAAAATTTAGATCAGTTGGATGATATTGTTCATAGATTACTTAGACCCAGGTAACTAATTCTTATTAAAACCTGATGATACAGATAATAAAGTTTGTTCACACATAATATTTGCAATGTAAGAATACTTTTTACAAAGTGTCTCCGCACGTAAAAATGTACTAAGGGCTTTAAATAATAAATTCTCATTCCAGCCGTTTACTTGCTGAATAAAAACCTTTTCCCTTTTATAAAAAACCATAGGTTTCAAAATTTTCATAGATTCATTAATAGAATTATTCATGATATATTTTTGTTTAACAAGCAAAATTCTCTCGAAATGATAAGTACACGATCTAATAACCGAAACTGGAGATGTGCCATATCTAAATGCAGCTTTAAGGTTCTTAATAACTTCTAATTTGTTTCCACTACCTACAGCATAGGATATATTTTCAAGAGAGAAAGCATTATTTGAATTAAGAACCTTACCAATTACATCGGAATTGACCTGCTTGATGTCACCCTTCATATAGGTGATTAGTTTGCTTAGTTCTCGATAATTTATAAGTCTATCCGTAGATAAAAGACTAGCAATTTCTTGAATATGGTTTATTGAAAGTGATAAATTTTTACTATTTAGAAACTGCTTTATGAATGCTAAATTTTCAGAAAAACCATCTTCATAACATGGTATAGAAGCTAAAGCATCATTATCTTCAAAAAATTTACGAAGACTTGATCTTGCCGGCATTTCATCATTCATGATTATAATTTTTATATCATTGTATGAATTAAAATTTATATCCCTAAAAATTTTAGTAATTGAATCAGAAATATTAGAGATAGATATAATGACTGTATTTGATATTAGTGAAATAGAGTTGAGATGGTCAAATAAAAGAGAATTATTTTTTAATATATCCGCACCATCAAGTTTAATTATTTCATTACTATTTTCACCTGTACTTAGCCAAGTTGAGTATAACTTTTCGGCTCTAAGGCTAACTAAACCCTTATTAGGTCCATAAAATAAAATAGCAAAAATATTTATAGGTATTGACGATAAAAAATATTCAGCTTTATTTGGAGGTACTTTCATTTATTTATTATCTTCCAAATTTATAAGGTAAAAACCAACTATTCTAGAAATATTTTTACTAATATCTATAACAGCTCTTTCTTCAGCATCTCTTGCAGCAGATAAATTTGCAAATTCAGAAAAAACAACACTATATGAGGCAATAGAACTTGAAGTTCCATCTGTTAAAATTTTACCATTTGATAAATTTTTAAGTATATAGTCAGCATCAATAATTACATTAAACCGAGTTACAGTTTTATCTCTTCTGAATGCTAGCGGTACAACTGATTTTGTTAATGTGATTTTTAGAGATAGGGTTTTGGTATTACTTGATTCCGAACCAAATTTTTCCAAAAGAGAATTTCGTAAAATTTGACCAGTTCTTCCATCAATATTTTTAACTTCGATTTGAGACTCTATTGATGAGAGGTTGACACCATCTTTTACAAAGTATAATGGTTGAAAACCACAATTGCTAACTAAAGAGACAACTAAAAATAATGAGAAAAAAATTTTGAATTTATGGGTATTATTTAGATAAAACAAAGTTTAAAATCCTATTAGGTACAAATATAGTTTTAATTAGCTTTCCTCTAGATAAAATTTTACTTACGTTTATATTTTTGGTGGCAATCTTCTCTACGTCTTCTTTTTCTAATGACATAGGAATACTTAAAGTAATTTTATGTTTACCATTTATCTGTATAGAAATATTAGCGTTAACTTCTTCACATAAGGATTGAATTGGTAGAGGCCAGGTCTCATTACATAGCAAGGATTTTTTTCCTAATCTATACCAGAGTTCTTCTGTGATGTGCGGCAACATAGGATTTGAAAGTTTTAAAATTATTTCAATGGTCTCTTTTTTTACCCACTCGGATTTTCCTGCTTTATTAATATATTCTTGCAAATAATTAACCAATTCATGGATATTTGCCACAGCTACATTGAACTTAAATTCTTCTAAACAAGTAGTAATCATTTTTATTGCCTTATGACTCTTCTTTCTTAATTCTAAACTATCACTATCGAGATTTTTTGGCTCTTTTAATGAGTTCTTTGGTAAATTATTAATATTAGAGACAACAAGTTTCCATAATTTATTGATAAATTTCCAAGATCCGTGCACACCAGAATCAGACCATTCTAAATCTCTATCCGGTGGGCTATCAGATAACATAAACCATCTAGCAGTATCTGCACCATATTGCCTGATAATAGATCCAGGATCGACGACATTTTTTTTTGACTTTGACATTGATTCTGACCTACCAACTTTTACATCAGAGTTATCTAATATACGTCTTGCTTCTCCATTTTTTTTAATTTCAATTTCTTCGGGGTAAAGCCATTCATTTTTTGAACTTAGATAAGTCTCATGACAAACCATACCTTGAGTGAATAAACCATCAAAAGGTTCAGAAATACTAAGGTAACCACATTCTTTCATAGCTTTGACAAAAAAACGAGAATAGAGTAAATGAAGAATAGCATGCTCTATCCCACCAATATATTGGTCAACTGGCAGCCAATAATCTGCATCATCTTTGTTTATAACATAATCATCTCTTGGTGAACAAAACCTTGCAAAATACCAAGATGAGTCCACAAATGTATCTAGAGTATCAGTTTCCCTTTTTGCGTTTTGAGAACATTTTGGACATATTGTCTCATACCAATGCTTTGCTTTTTCTAGTGGATTTCCTGTTGTATTCAAATCAATAGAGTTTGGTAATTGAACGGGTAACTGGGATGAAGGAACAGGAAGAGTACCACAAATATTGCAGTAAATAACAGGAACAGGACATCCCCAGTATCTTTGTCTTGAGGCCCCCCAATCCCTTAACCTATAGTTTGTTACACTTTTACCATTTCCTATTTTTTCCAATCTTTTAACTACTTCATTTTGGGCTGATTTTATGTCAAGATCATTTAGAAACTCTGAATTAACTAAAACTCCATCTCCTGTATAGGCTTCTTTCTTTATTTCATAAGAATCTAATTTAATATTTTTAGGCTTAACTACTGGAATTACCTCCAGTCCCATTTTATTTGCGAAATCCAAGTCTCTTTGGTCATGTGCTGGGCAACCAAAAATAGCTCCTGTTCCATATTCCATTAATACAAAATTAGCTATAAAAATAGGTAACTTACTTTTTGTAAATGGGTGAATAGCATTGAATTCAGTTTTTAAACCTTGTTTTTCAGCCTTCTCAATAACAGCTTCACTGGTCCCAAGTTTATTACATTCTTCAATAAATTTTTTTGTTTTCATAGATTTTTTAGAGAGGCTAATAGCTAATGGATGCTCTGCTGATATTGCGCAAAACGTAGCACCAAATATTGTATCAGGCCTGGTTGTATATACTGATAAGGTATCCGATGAATTAGTAATATCAAACTCTATCTGAGCTCCATGTGATTTTCCAATCCAGTTTTCTTGCATCAACCTAACTCGATTAGGCCATTTCTTTAATTTACTTAATTCGCCCAATAAATCATCTTGATATTTAGTAATTCTAAAAAACCATTGAGATAATTCTTTTTTTTCAACAGGAGCACCTGACCTCCAACCTTTCCCATCTATCACTTGTTCATTTGCCAAGACAGTTTTATCTATGGGATCCCAATTGACCATCGATTTTTTTCTATAAACTAGATTTTTATTAAACATATCTATAAATAACTGTTGTTGAAATTTATAGTAACCCGGGTGACAGGTAGCAATTTCTCTATCCCAGTCTATTGATAAACCCATTCTTCTAAGCTCTGCACGCATATTAGAAATATTTTCGTATGTCCAATTTGAAGGATGAATTTCTTTATCTTTTGCTGCATTTTCTGCTGGTAATCCAAAGGCATCCCAACCCATGGGATGTAAAACATTAAAACCATTTGATCTTTTGTATCTAGCTATTACATCCCCAAGAGTATAATTTCTCACATGTCCCATATGAATTCTTCCAGATGGATAAGGGAACATCTCTAATACATAATATTTAGGCCTAGAGGTGTCTTTTTCTGCGCTAAATGCCTTTGAATCATTCCATTTTTTTTGCCATTTTATCTCATTGACTTCAAAGTTATAACGTTCGAAATATTCTTTCATAAAAATTGCCTAATAAGGAAATGTGTAAAACATACGAGTAATTATGGATTAATCAGGTAAAATTATAAACTTATTTTGGCTTTATAGAAGCAATTTTAAGTTCTCTTGCTCGGGACAATATTGTATCTTCGAGTTTTCTTACTAAGTTCTTATCAAATTCAGTATTTATCCAGTCTCCATTATTATTTCTTTTTTGTTTAAATAAAGAAATTTTTAAACCATCAGCTCTAAGTTGCTTGTCTAGTATATATATAGTTAACTTAAATCTTTCGTTAGGAGACTCAATTGGCAGATACCAATCGGTAATGATTACACCACCAAATGGATCAGCTGATAAAAGTGGGAGAAATGATGTAGTATCAAGTGTTGCTCTCCACAAGAAAACATTTACACCTATACCTGTTCCAATACCTTTTTCTCTTTGTTCATTGAAAAGTGGTATTCCACTGTCTCCAAAAATCGAGCCAGCAGATTTTTCATCTACAACACTTTGCGGAACCCACACACTCACACCTCCTGTATTTGGCATTTTTACTATTGGATCATTATTAGATTCAATTCCAGCGCAATTAGATAGTAAGAGTATTAGAGCGGTGAAAAAAAAATTTCTGCTTTTTTTTAAATTAACTAACATTAAAAAACCCTAAAGATTTAAGATAATAGCACAACAACTGATTGAAATATAATAATTATTGACTGATGGAATTGAAGAAATAATTATTAAATCTTAATATCACTGATTTTTATTTATCACAAAAAAACAAAATATCATGGTGACAAAAATGCAA
>PTLN01000086.1 GCA_002938125.1 Alphaproteobacteria bacterium MarineAlpha2_Bin1 | reverse complement strand
TTAGGTAATGAAAGGGTGACGATACAGAATTTAGAAGTTGTTAAATTAGATGAGTCTCGTGACTTAATTCTCATAAAAGGTGCTATTCCAGGATCTGCAGGCAGTTATGTGATGGTAAAGGACTCTGTTAAACTTACTATGCCTTCCGAAGTTCCATTCCCCGCTTCATTGAAAGATACTACTGAAAACGAAATGAAGAAAGAATATAAAGTTTCAAAAGATAAAGATGAAGTAGTCCTTGATAAATCAGAAGCGTCAAAAGAAACTACTGATAAAGTGCTTGCTTCTAAAACTTCTTCTAAAGTTAATAAAGGGGATAGTGATGCAAGCTGATGTTACTACTTTGTATAATAAGAATGTAGGCAAGTTAGAATTACATGATTCTATATATGATTTACCAATTAGATCAGATTTATTGCAAAGAGTAGTTAGGTGGCAGTTAGCTAAACGACAAAGTGGTAATCATAAAACTTTATCCGTAACTGAAATAAGAGGTACTACTGCAAAACCTTGGAATCAAAAGGGTAGTGGGAAAGCACGAGCTGGGTCAGTTCGTTCAACTCAGTTTAGGGGAGGAGCGGTTTCTCATGGGCCAATTGTTAGATCTCATAGCTTTAAACTACCAAAGAAAGTTAGAAATCTTGCTCTAAGAACCGCATTATCTTCAAAGAAGGCAGAAGGTAAATTATTTATAATTGATAGTATTTCTTTAGAGAAGCCAAGTACTTCAGATCTAGTTAGTAGTTTCAAATCTTTTGGCTGGATGTCGGTTTTGATTGTAACAGGCAATGAGATAGATAAAAACTTTTATTTTTCAATTAGAAATATACCTAATGCTGACGTGATATCAGTAAAAGGTATTAATGTTTACGATATTCTTCGTAAAGATATACTAGTTCTAACTAAGGATGCAGTTGAAATTCTGGAATTGAGGTTAAAGTGAAGTCAAAGCATATTAGCCAAGAGAGAATGTATGAGATTATTCGTTCGCCAGTTGTGACTGAGAAATCAACTTTCATTTCTGAATATAATCAAATTGTATTTAATGTTGCTATTGATAGCAGTAAGCGTGAGATTAAAGAAGCTATTGAAGCGCTATTTAAAGTAAAAGTAAAAAATGTTAACACCCTTCGACAAAATGGAAAAATAAAACGGTTTAAAGGTACTGTTGGTAAAAGGCCAGAGTCTAAAAAGGCATTTATTACCCTTGAAGAAGGTAACAGTATAGACGTAACAACGGGAATATAAATGGTTTTAAAAAGTCATAACCCAACTACTCCATCAAGAAGATCATTGATTATTGTTGATAGGTCTGGCCTGTGGAGTGGTGCGCCAGTTAAATCTCTCACAGAGGGAAAAACTAAAAATGGCGGAAGGAACAACCATGGTAGAATTACCGCAAGAAGAATAGGTGGTGGACATAAAAAAAAGTATAGGATTATAGATTTTAAAAGAAAGAAATTTGGAATTCCTGCAGTTGTTGAAAGGTTGGAGTATGATCCAAATAGAACTGCTTTTATAGCTTTAATTAAATATGATGATGATGAACTGTCTTATATTATCGCACCTCAGAGACTGAGAGTTGGTGATAAGGTTGTGTCAGGTTCAGACGCTCCAATTAAGCCTGGAAATGCGTTACCCTTAAGCTCTATACCTGTTGGAACAATTATACATAATATTGAAATGAAATTAGGAAAAGGAGCTCAAATAGCTCGTTCTGCCGGAACTTATGCTCAGCTTGTTGGTAAGGACTCTGGCTATGCATTACTTAGATTATCATCAGGAGAACAAAGAATGGTTAGATCTGAATGTATGGCAACAGTCGGAGCAGTATCTAACCCGGACCAACAAAATATAAAGCTTGGATCTGCAGGAAGAAAGCGTTGGCTTGGGAAAAGACCATCTGTTAGAGGGGTTGCAATGAATCCTATTGATCATCCGCATGGTGGTGGCGAAGGTAGGACATCTGGTGGGAGGCATCCTGTAAGCCCTTGGGGAAAGCCTACTAAAGGAAAGAAAACTAGAAAAAATAAATCTACTCAAAAAATGATTTTGCGTAGCAGGCACAAAAAGAAGTAGGAGAGGTTAATTGTCACGTTCTGTTTGGAAGGGGCCATTTGTAGATGGTGGTTTATTAAAAAAGGCCGAAGCCTCCAGAAACTCTGGAAGGAAAGAAGTTATAAAGACTTGGTCCCGACGATCTACTATACTTCCTCAGTTTGTAGGTTTAACTTTTGGGGTATATAACGGTAGAAAGTTTATACCAGTTTTGGTTACTGAAAGTATGGTTGGTCATAAATTTGGAGAATTCTCACCTACGAGGACCTACTCAGGTCACGGTGGCGATAAGAAAGCTACTAGGAGTTAGTTATGGGAAAAAAGGCAACTCAGAGAAGGTTATCTGATAGTGAAGCTTTAGCAAGATCTAAAGCTATCAGAACTAGCCCTCAAAAGTTAAATCTCGTAGCTGGCTTAATAAGAGGAAAGAAAGTGGATAAAGCTCTTGCAGATCTTAACTTTTCAAAAAGGAGAATTTCAAATGATGTTAAAAAGGTTCTTCAAGCAGCAATAGCCAATGCAGAAAATAACCACCAACTTGACGTTGATCGTCTAACAGTAATTGAAGCTAGTGTTGGGCGCGCATTTGCTATGAAAAGATGGAGAGCTCGAGCGAGGGGTAGAGGTGCGAGTATTACCAAGCCTTTTAGCAACCTAACTATTGTTGTTAGAGAAATTCAGGAGCAAAAATAATGGGACAGAAAGTTAACCCTATAGGTTTAAGGCTTGGCGTTAATAGAACTTGGGACTCCCGTTGGTTCGCTGACGGAAATGATTACGCTAAATTACTTCATGAGGATTTAAGAATAAGAGAGTTTGTTCATAAGAAGCTTGGTAATCAAGCAGGAATAAGTAAGATTATTATTGAGAGGCCCGCAAAGAAAGCCCGAATTACTATTCATACAGCTAGACCAGGAGTAGTTATTGGTAAAAAAGGATCTGATATTGAAAAACTAAGAAGCCAACTGGCCAAGATGACTGAGTCTGAGCTTCATCTTAACATAGTAGAAATAAGAAAACCGGAAATAGATGCTAAATTAATTGCAGATAATATTGCTCAACAATTAGAGAGAAGGGTGGCATTTAGAAGAGCTATGAAAAGAGCTGTTCAGTCTGCAATAAGGCTTGGAGCCAAGGGAATAAGGATAAACTGTGGCGGCCGTTTAGGTGGTGCCGAAATAGCTAGAACAGAATGGTACAGAGAGGGAAGAGTTCCCTTGCATACGCTGAGAGCAGATATCGATTATGGAGAATCTAAAGCAAAAACAGCGTATGGTATTTGTGGTGTGAAGGTTTGGGTATTTACAGGCGAGGTAATGAGTCATGATCCTATGGCTAAGGATAAAAGGTCCTCAGATAATCAGCAGACACCATCAGGCATGAGGCAGTAAAAAATGTTAAGTCCAAAAAGAACAAAATTTAGAAAGGCACATAAAGGTAGAATTCATGGTAATGCAAAAGGTGGAACATCCTTGAATTTTGGATCACACGGTTTAAAGGCCATTGAGCCCGGGAGAGTTACAGCCAGACAGATTGAGTCAGCAAGAAGAGCGATTACAAGACATATGAGAAGGGCAGGTAGGATATGGATAAGAATTTTTCCTGATGTTCCAGTATCATCAAAACCGACTGAAGTGAGGATGGGAAAGGGTAAGGGTTCCCCAGAGTACTGGATGTGCCGAGTTAAACCTGGAAGAGTAATGTTTGAAGTTGACGGAGTTGCTTCTGATATAGCTAAAGAAGCTTTTGATAGAGCATCTGCTAAATTACCTATGAAAACAAAGTTAGTTTCCAGAATAAGCGAGGCTGACTAAATGAAAGCTGAAAAGTTAAAAGGTAAGACAATTGATGAGCTTAAAGATGAACTTATTTCCTTGAGAAAGGAGTCATTTAATTTGAGATTTCAAAAAGTAAGTGGTCAACTGGAAAATACAGCAAGAGTTGGTCAGGTAAAAAAAGATATAGCAAGAGTTAAAACTTTTATTAGTAATTTGAATAATTCTACGGAAAGGTCTGATAAAAATGCCTAGAAGAAACCTTACTGGAAGAGTAGTAAGCCGTTCGGGAGATAAGACTGTTGTAGTGAAAGTGGAAAGAAGAGTAACCCACCCTTTCTACGGAAAAACTATTCGCAGATCTAAGAAATACCATGCTCATGATCCTGAAAATAAGATTCAGATAGGCGGAATAGTAAATATTAGAGAATGTGCACCAATTTCAAAGCTTAAAACTTGGGAAGTTGTGTACTGAATTTATATTGATGTTAGGAATTAAAAAATGATTCAAGCGGAATCAAAATTAGGTGTAGCAGATAATTCAGGAGCTAGAAGCGTTCAATGCATTAAGGTTCTTGGAGGGTCAAAAAGGAAAACAGCTGGAGTTGGCGATATAATTGTTGTTTCAGTTAAAGAAGCCATTCCAAAGGGTAGAGTAAAAAAGGGTGAAATGCATAGAGCTGTTATTGTGAGAACTGCTAAAGAAATACGAAGGCCTGATGGAAGTGCAATACGCTTTGACAAGAATGCTGCTGTGCTTATTACCAAAGAAGGCGAACCTATTGGATCAAGAATCTTTGGTCCTGTAACAAGAGAGTTGCGTGATAAAAAATACATGAAAATAATATCTTTAGCTCCGGAGGTTTTATGATGTCCTCAAAAATAAGAAAGGGAGACAATGTAGTTGTTACTAAGGGCAAAGACAAAGGAAAAAAAGGAAAAGTTTTAAAAATAGATAAACGTTACGATAAAGCCGTTGTTGACGGGGTAAATTTACATAAGCGTCATGTTGCTCCTAAACAGGCAGATCCTGGAGGAATAAAAGAAATTGAGTCAGCTATTAACATGTCAAATCTATCTATTGAAGACCCAAAAGATGGTAAGCCAACCAAAGTAGGTTTTAAATTTCTTGAAGATGGAAAGAAGGTAAGGTTTTCAAAGAGATCTGGTGAAGTGATTGATAGCTAAAGGAATAGATTATGAAACCGAGACTAAAGGAAAAATATGAAATTGAGCTGAGACCTAATTTGCTCAAACAATTTAAGTACCCCAATTATTTGGCAGTGCCAAAGGTAGATAAGATTGTGATAAATATGGGTATTGGTGAAGGAGCAACAGACTCCAAGAAAGTAGCAAGTGTGTGCGATCAACTTACCTTAATTGCTGGTCAAAAAGCAGTTACCACCAAGGCAAGAAAATCAATAGCTAATTTTAAACTACGTGAGGGGGTTTCAATTGGCGCTAAGGTTACACTGAGAAAAGAGAAAATGTATGAGTTTTTAGATAGGTTGTTAAATATAGCGTTGCCAAGAGTTAGAGATTTTAGAGGTGTTTCAAAAAAAAGTTTTGATGGTAATGGAAATTATTCAATGGGTATTAAAGAGCATATAGTATTTCCTGAAATAGATTATGACAAAGTAGAAACTATAAGAGGAATGGATATATCGATTATTACATCAGCTAAAACAGATGATGAGGCGTGTGAACTTTTAAAAGGCTTTGGTATGCCTTTTACTCGTTAATATTTTTTAAGGATTATTTTAATGGCAAAAAAAAGTGCGATAGAAAAAAACAATAGAAGAAGAGCTTTGTCTGAGCGTTATGACTCAAAAAGGCAGAGGTTGAAGAAGATTGCAAAAGATAAATCTATTTCTCAAGAGGAGAGATTTGAAGCTTTTTTAAAACTAGCTAAACTTCCGAGAAACTCTTCTCCTACCCGCATAAGGAATAGATGTATGCTTACTGGAAGGCCAAGAGGTTACACCAGAAAGCTAAAGTTATCTCGTATAGCGCTCAGGGAATTAGCCTCTTTAGGGCAAATACCTGGCATGGTAAAATCAAGTTGGTAATAGGAGGAATTATCCATGGCAATGAGTGATCCCCTTGCTGATATGTTAACTAGGATCAGAAACGGACAAATGGCTCGTCTTTTAGAAGTCACCAGTCCTGCATCTAAGTTAAGGGCAAATGTACTGAATGTTTTAAAAGATGAGGGTTATATAAGGGATTTTGAACAACTTGAAGTTGAAGTTGGTAAGCCAGAATTAAAAATACAGCTTAAATATTACGATGGTAAACCCGTTATAAAAAATATTGAACGCGTTTCTTGTCCTGGCAGAAGAGTTTACTCAGGTATTAAAGAGTTACCTAATGTTAGCAGTGGCTTAGGCATCGTTATACTGTCTACACCTCAGGGAGTAATATCTGATTCTAGAGCAAGGGAATTAAAGGTTGGTGGTGAAATACTTTGTAATGTAGTTTAGAACAAAAGTCATTTAGGAAATAAATTATGTCACGTATAGGAAAAATTCCGATAGATATCCCATCAGGTGTTGATGTTAAAATCGAACACGGTGAAATATCAGTCAAAGGCCCTAAGGGCTCACTGAATATGGCATTGGTTGAAGGCGTAGAAGTTAAGCACGATGAATCAAAATTATCTTTTCTACCTATTAAGGAAGTAAAGAATTCCAAAGCTCTATGGGGATTACAGAGAACGCTTGTAAATAATCTAATTATTGGAGTTACTAATGGTTTCTCAAAACAGCTTGAAATAAATGGTGTAGGTTATAGAGCACAATTGAAGGGTTCAGATCTAGTCTTAAACCTTGGCTTTAGTCATGATGTAAATTATAAAATCCCAGAGGGAATATCAATAACAGCAGAGGACCAAAATCATATAACAGTTTCTGGAACAGATAAGCAAAAAGTTGGTCAAGTTGCAGCGGAAATTAGATCTTATCGTCCTCCTGAACCATATAAGGGTAAAGGGGTAAAATATAAAGATGAATTTATTGTTAGAAAAGAAGGCAAAAAGAAGTAAAAATGTCCGAGAAATATCAAGCTAATAAAAGGCAACAAAGGGTTCGAAGCTCTTTAAAAAAGAAATCTAATGGTAGACTAAGACTAACAGTTTTTAGATCAAACTATAATATTTATGCTCAAATTATTGATGATAAATTAGGTAAGACTCTTGTGTCTGCTTCTAGCTTAGAAATTGAAACAAAAGCAGAAAAGCCGAACGCAAAAAAAGAACTAGCAGTTATTACTGGAAAGAAAATAGCAGAGAGAGCATCTGCTGCTGGGATTAAAGAAGTAGTATTTGATAGAGGTCGGTATTTATATCATGGAAGAGTGAAAGCTCTTGCAGACGCTGCTCGAGAAGCTGGTTTAGTATTTTAAAGAAAAGGAAAAAGTATGGCACGACAAAATTCTTCAGATAAACAAGATACAGAAATAGTTGATAAGCTTGTTGGAATTAACCGTGTGGCTAAAGTTGTTAAAGGTGGCAGAAGGTTTGGTTTTGCAGCTCTGGTAGTGGCTGGTGACCAGAAAGGCAGAGTAGGCTGGGGAAAAGGAAAGGCAAAAGAAGTTCCTGAAGCTATAAGAAAAGCAACAGAGTCAGCGAAACGAAATATGATCAGGGTTCCTTTGAGGGAAGGAAGAACTTTACACCACGATATACAAGGTCATTTTGGCGCAGGAAAAGTTGTTTTAAGATCAGCGCCACCTGGAACAGGTATTATTGCAGGAGGGCCAATGAGGGCTATTTTTGAAACGCTGGGAGTTCAAGATATTGTAACAAAATCTACCGGTTCTTCAAATCCTCATAATATG
>PTLN01000085.1 GCA_002938125.1 Alphaproteobacteria bacterium MarineAlpha2_Bin1 | reverse complement strand
CCAGAAATTATCGAGTCATGAAGAATATAAAATCATATATTGCTGGTACTGGTTCTTTTTTACCCAAGAAAAAAATTACAAATTCTGATTTAGAATTGAAAGTTGATACTAATGATGAGTGGATCTTTTCTAGAACAGGAATTAGAAGTAGATATATAGCTTCTGAAGATGAGACTACATCAACTTTAGCGTTAGGTGCTTCTATAAAAGCTGTAGAAAATTCATTCATAAACGTTAATGAGATTGATCTTATTATTTTAGCTACCACAACTCCTGATGAGACCTTCCCAGCAACAGCCACTGTTTTACAATCAAAACTAGGTTTGACCAGCGGAATAGCATTTGATGTTCAGGCTGTTTGTTCAGGTTTTGTATACGCTCTCACAATTGCTGATAGTATGCTCAAATCAGGTCAGGGAAAGAAAGCCCTAGTAGTAGGGGCTGAAGTTTTTTCAAGAATCATAGACTGGAATGATAGAAGTACATGTGTTTTATTTGGTGATGGGGCAGGTGCGGTTGTTCTCGATACCAAAGAGGGACCAGAAAATTTATCAAATAGAGGAATATTAGCTTCTAAACTTTACTCTGATGGTAGAATGCATGACTCATTATATGTAGATGGTGGTCCTGGATCAACTCAAACAACCGGTTTTGTGAAAATGGACGGTAAGGAAGTTTTTAAGCATGCGGTTATAAATATGTCTAACGTAGTTTTGGAATTAATTTCTGATTTAAAAATTTCTATAGATGAAATTGATTGGTTAATACCTCATCAAGCGAACAAGAGAATCCTTGATAGTACAGCAAAAAAATTGGGTGTCCCTGAAGAAAAAGTAGTAATTACAGTTGATAAACATGCAAATACCTCTGCTGCTTCTATACCTCTTGCTTTGGATGTTGCCGTAAATGATGGACGAATAAAAAGAGGAGATTTAGTTCTCATTGAAGCAATGGGTGGAGGATTTACTTGGGGTGCTAGTCTAATTAGGTGGTAGTTAACAAAATATTTAATTATTTCATCTTTTCAGGTATTTTTATCATACTTAAGTTAATATTGCCCTTGTCGGTTAGTATGGAGTAAAGTTATTATAATATTTGGAGGAATAAATATGACTGATAATACACTAACTAGAGCTCAACTAAGTGAAGCTGTATACAAAGAAGTTGGCTTATCAAGAAATGAATCAGCTGATCTAGTTGAGTCAGTTTTAAAGGAGATAAGTGATACTTTGGTAAAAGGTCAAAGTGTTAAAATTTCCTCATTTGGAAGTTTTTATGTTAGGGATAAGAGAGAAAGGATTGGAAGGAACCCAAAAACAGGTGTGGAAGTGCCCATTACGCCTAGGAGAGTTTTAGTTTTTAGACCATCTGACTCACTAAGAAATAAAGTTAATAACAATGCTTCTGATAAGCAGTTTGATCTAAATGAAGAGATATAAGAATTGAACGAAAATTCTATAGTAGCCGAAAATGAATATACTTTAAAGTCCGCAAACGCGTTCAGAACAATTAGTGAAGCATCTACAGAGTTAGGACTCCCGCAACATGTTCTCAGATTTTGGGAGAGTAAATTTAATCAAATTAAACCTCTAAAAAGAGGAGGTAATCGAAGGTATTATCGACCAGAAGATTTAGATATCTTGAGAAGAATCAGAAGTCTATTATACGATGAGGGTTACACAATTAAGGGTGTTCAGAAGTTATTTAAAGAAAAAAACTCAAAAAGTGAGCAAACAAAATATCAAAAACCAATTTTAAATGCAAAGAAAGTTAAAAATAACAAGAAAACGGATGTTATTTTGAATGAGGTAATAAACGAATTGGAGAGTTATAAAGATATTTTAAAAACAAATTTAAAAAATAAAATTAAGAGCATTTAATTACTTATTTCGGAGCGTGGCGCAGCTTGGTTAGCGCACCACACTGGGGGTGTGGGGGTCGGTGGTTCAAATCCACTCGCTCCGACCAATATTTACAAAAATATCAATTATAAATTATTCCCCAACGGAAGATATTAATAAGATTTAGCTAAATATAAAAGAAATAAATATAGTTTTCTTAAAAAAAATAAATAATTTTCTGTATTTTAATTTTGGCACGGTATATTAATTAAAATGCAAAAAAGCGCCTTTGACTGTTTATTTTTTTTGTTTAAACTGGGATATTAGATGGCAGAGAATTATAAAATAGCAATTATAGGCAGCGGACCCTGTGGCATGAGTGCTGGAGGAAGAGCAGCAGAACTTGGAGTTTCTCATATAGTTTTAGAGAAGGCTGACCATCTCTCTGATACAATCTATAAATTTCAAAAAGGTAAACATGTGATGGCAACTCCAGATGTATTGCCTTTAAGAAGTTCTATGGATTTTTCTATTGGTCAAAGAGAGGATATTTTAGAAATATGGAATCAACAAACAAAAGATCTTGGAGTGAATGTTAGATTTAATTCTGAAGTTTCTGAAATAAAAGGTGAGCAAGAAAAATTTACTATACTTCTTAAAAGTGGTGAAGAAATTCACGCTGAAAATGTTGTTTTAGGTATTGGCCTTCAAGGTAATCTTAGAAAAGTGGGTGTGCCTGGTTCCGATTGGGATAAAGTTCAATATCAACTAGATGACCCAGAAGAGTATGAATCTGAGAATATAGTAGTAATAGGTGCCGGTGACGCAGCGATAGAAAATGCTGTAGCTCTCTCTAAGAATAATAACGTATTCATAGTTAATAGAAGAGCAGAATTCGCAAGAGCAAAAGATGGTAATATTAAATTAATTCAAAAAGCAATTGATGATGGTGACATTACATGTTTTTATAATTCCAATCCAAAATTAGTTGAGCCAGGGAAATTAATTTTAGAAACTTCTGATGGAGAAGCTGAGGTTAAGTGCGATAGAATTATTGCAAGATTAGGTGCTATTCCTCCAAGAAAATTTGTTGAATCGTGTGGTGTACAATTCCCAAATAATGATCCAGCTTCATTGCCTGAATTATCTCCAAAATATGAATCAAATAAGAAAGGTATTTATATTATTGGCGCTTTAGCAGGGTTCCCTTTGATCAAGCAAGCTATGAATCAGGGTTACGAAGTTATTGAATTTATTGAGGGTAATGAAATTAAACCTGCGGATGAGCCATTGTTGGAGGAAAAATTTAGTTCTCTTTTAACAGAAGTAAATAATGTCGATAACTTAATATCTTATATTAGGAAACAAGTCCCCTTATTGTCTGGTTTGACAGGTCTGCAGTTAAGGGAATTTTTGATAGATAGTACAATTCACGTTCCAAATAACGGTGATACCATTTTTAAAAGAAATGATTACACTAACTCTTTTTATATGATTGTTGAAGGTGGGGTTAAAATAATTATTGATGAAAATAATCCTGATAATACAGTCCCTTTAACATCAGGAGAATTTTTTGGAGAAATTGGATTAATCGCTGGAAGGCGGAGAAGCGCTACTATTCTTGCCTCGCAGCAAAGTATTCTAATAGAATCTCCAAGAAGAACAATGATTAAATTAATAAATTCAGTTGAATCAGTTCAAAAAACAATGAACGAAGTTGCACTTGTTAGACAACTTAGAACTTATCTTTCTCCAAACTTAACTAATGAGGCCCTCTCCCCAGTTCTTGAAACAGCTGAAATTAAGAATTACAAACCAGGTGAAATTTTATTTAACGAAGGTGATGAAGAAGATGGAGTTTACTTAATTCGTAAAGGTTCAGTTACCGTATCGAGGAAAATAGGTGGAAAAGAAATTGTTATCGCATATGTACCTGCTGGTCATTATGTAGGAGAAATGGCTTTGTTAAATAATCAAAAAAGAAATGCTACTATTAAGGCAGCTATCAATACAGAAGTTATTTGGATGGATGGAGAAAAATTCAGAGGATTATTAGAAACATCTGATGAACTTAAAGCTGATGTAGAAGAAAAACTACTTTCAAGGTTAGTTGAAGGAGAGTCGATGCATCACAGACCTGACGCAGGAAATATTATTGAATTTCTTGTTGCTCAGGGTGTTGGAGAGGCGACTGATATATTATTGATTGATGAAAATCTTTGCGTAGGTTGTAATAATTGTGAAAAAGCTTGTGCAGAGACTCACGAAGGTATTTCAAGACTAAATAGAGAAGCTGGGCCGACTTATAACGCAGTTCACGTTCCTACATCATGTAGGCATTGTGAGCACCCTCATTGTATGTCCGACTGTCCTGCCGATTCTATTCATAGATCTGTTAATGGTGAGGTATTTATAGATGATAAATGTATAGGCTGTGGGAATTGTGAGCGTAATTGCCCATATGGTGTAATTCATATGGCTGCTGAAGCAGCAGAAAAGCCAAGTCTATTTTCGTGGTTATTATTTGGCTCAGGACCAGGACCTGGAGAGAATAAAAAATGGAATAAAGATCATGCTCAAGAAGATATGAGAAAAAAAGCAGTGAAATGTGATATGTGTAAAGATATAGATGGCGGTGCATCCTGTGTAAGAGCTTGCCCAACAGGGGCTGCAATCAGAGTAAGCCCTGAAAAATTTTTCTCCTTATCCGAGCTTGCAGGAAGAAATTAATGTAATGAGTTTGGAATAGAAATGCATTCGTCACTGTTAGTATTTAAAAATTTCTTATATTTAAAAATAGCTACCATATTAGTAGTCTCTTGTCTTCTTGCGTACTTAATTCATGAACCCCTTGGGAAACCTAATGGTGGTTCGTGGCTGGGGTATACACTTGGTGTTGTGAGTTTAGTGTTGATAGTTTGGCTTGCATGGTATGGTATAAGAAAAAGAAGATATGGTTCTGGAAAATTAGTTCTGGAAGATTGGGCCTCAGCTCATGTATATTTGGGCGTTGCTTTATTAATTATTGCAACTTTACATAGTGGCTTTCAGTTTGGTTTTAACATTCATACATTGGCATATATTTTTATGATAATAGTAGTGTCAAGCGGTCTATTCGGTTTATACGCATATGTTAGATATCCAAAATTAAGAACAATTAATAGAGGCGAGGCAACAGTTGGTGATGTTTGGGAGCTAGTTGCTAGTATGAGTAGCGAGTGTTTATCCATTGCTCAGAACCTTAATGATGAAGTGTACTCATTAGTTGAGGATGCTGATAAAAAAACTGTTTTAGGTGGTTCTCTATTAAAACAATTATCTGGTAATGATAAAAATTGTTCAACTACCAATGCATTAGAAAAAATCAAAGAACTTGCTGTAGATTTTTCAGGAGATGAAGCTGAGTCCTCAAGAAAGTTAGTTACTATTATGGCAAGAAAAGTTGAATTATTAAATAGAATAAGAAAAGATATAAAATACAAAGCTTGGCTAGATGTTTGGCTTTACGTGCATGTCCCTTTTACTATTGCATTGCTTGTTGCGCTAGTAATTCATATTTTAGTTGTATTTCTTTATTGGTAGGTCATTTTGAAAGTTTTAATTCGGTACTTAACAAAAAAACGAGATGGAGCAATATCTTCTCGAGATGAGGAAATTAATGCTGAAACAATCAGCTTTGGAAGGGGTTCCTCAAATGAAGTTGTGCTTCAATCTGTTGGTGTTTTACTCAAAGAGGGATCAATTCATTTAAGAAATTCCGAATTTTTTTATGAAGTTGATGGTACTGGCGGAAGCACATTAATTGATGGTTTTTCAAAGAGATCTAGTCCAATTAAAACAGACTCTATTATCTCTATAGGGCCTTATGATATAAAAATACTTGAACCTTATAAAGATTTTGATTTAGTCATATCTGTTGATTTAGTCAGGGAAGTTGAGACTAGCTTACAATCATTAAAAACGAATAGTAGAACAAGAATTGAACAAGTAATGCTTGGAAAAAGGTCTTATTCTTGGGCATTTGCAATTGTAATTTTGTCAGTATTTCTTATTTGGCCTATGCTCGATAGATATATCTTTGTAGATTCTAATACAGAAACCAATTTATTAGAAAAAAAATATTGGCCAATCAATGGAGATATTGCCTGGACTAGTGGAGAAATTTCTGGTTCTCATAAATTTATTGGAAATAATTGTAGTGTTTGTCATGAAAAACCATTCCAGCAAGTGAAGAATAATGTTTGTACAAGTTGTCATGCCGAAGTTGGTCAACATGTTGAGCCCGATGGTTATCAAGATATGGAAAGGATTACTCATGCAAGTTGCCAAAGTTGTCATAAAGAACATCAAGGTAACATGAGCATAGTAAGAAGTGATCAATCTTTCTGCTCAGATTGTCATATACAGATTGAAAAAATTGCAGCTGGATCAAGTTTGAAAAATGCATCAAACTTTGAAAAAAATCATTCTCAATTTAGGCCAACAGTAATTACAAATGCAACTGAGGGTATAGTTGAGAGAATTAGTTTAGATAGAGAGTTGCCACCAAAAGAGAATTCAAACCTTCATTTTCCTCATGATAGGCATATGAAAGATTCAGGAATTTTTGTTGCTAAAACTGGTGAAACTAAGGTTCTTTCATGTTCGGATTGTCATGTCCAGGTAGGTAACAATTTTATGCCTATCAGAATGGACGATCATTGTAGTGACTGTCATTTATTAAATTTTGATGCAGATCAGCCAACTCGACTTCTACCACATGCTGATTTTAAAACAGTAAAGCTAAGTTTAAGGGAGTTTTATAGTGATTTAGCCTTAAGAGGTTTTATTAAAGAGAAAGAAGTTGAAGAAAAAATAAATAGGCGAAGGCCAGGTAATGAATCTAAAGTTTCTGAAGAACAAAAATATGAAGCCCTAGAATGGGCTGAAATGAAAGCAGAAAGAATCATGCATCGAATCACAAATAGGTCCGCGTGTGGAAGTTGTCATAATGTGCTCACAATTAATGAGGATACTCAAGATTATAAAATAGCACCAGTTTTGGTTACAGATCGATGGTTACCAAAAGGTATATTCAATCATTCAAAACATACAGTTTCAGAATGTTCTAGTTGTCATTTAGTTGAAAAATCAAGTAGCTCTTCTGACGTTCTTCTTCCTAGAGTTCAGACGTGTCAAAATTGTCACGGAGGAGAGAATGCTTCCCAAAAGGTTCCGTCAACTTGTATCTCTTGCCATGAATTTCATCTTCCTCATAAGGGAAAAATGAATATTGCAGTAAAAATTGATAATTAAATTAGTTTACAGATTTTCTAAAATTTCTTAAAGATGCAATAAAGGAATTTGGCTCAAATTTTTCAGGGTCATCGACTGCAGTATATATTTTTTCTAGTTGGTTATTTACAGTATTTATTTTACTTTTATCAATTGCTCCTAGATCAGACATTCCTTTAACAATAGAACCTATGGCCATAGACGCTTGTTCTGCCACGGGGTAATCTATGTAATTTCCGTTTATTGCATTATCAACTATAGTATTTAGCATATTTGTCATATCTGCAATTTTGAAATTATGATCATTAAATTTTTGGACAAGCTGATTTGTGATTTTTTTTAGTTCTGTTGCAGATTTAATCATAGCGCTTCTATCTTTTCGCATTGACTCGTGTAAAGATACTAAACCAACTTTTAACTGATCACCCATTTTAGGGTTAATCTGAGAGGTAATTACCATCAACATTAAGAGATTTGAGTCATTAAATCTTGGTATTCCGGGGCCTAATGTGCCTGTACCTTCCCTTTTAGACCATTGCAATTTACTCATAGGGCTATGACATCCATGGCAATCAAAAACAATTAA
>PTLN01000084.1 GCA_002938125.1 Alphaproteobacteria bacterium MarineAlpha2_Bin1 | reverse complement strand
GCCCGGAGAGGATGGTTTAAGTCTAACAAAATCAATAAGAGAGAATAACGAGGTTCCTATTCTTCTTCTTACCGCAAGAGGAGACCCTAAGGATAGAATTTTAGGCTTTGAGTCAGGAGCTGATGATTACTTAGCAAAACCGTTTGAGCCCAGAGAGTTATTATTAAGAGTGAAATCTATATTAAAAAGAAATCGAATAAATCAAAGTAAAAGTAAAACTAGTATTTTGATGGGCAATGTATCTTTTGATTTTCATAGAGGGGAACTTCTAAAAGATAATAAAGCTGTTAAAATTACTTCTACAGAATTAACATTACTAAAGATCCTTGCTTCAAAAAAAGGTAAAACTGTTCCGAGACATAAGTTATCAAGCGAAACTGGGGTAAGCGAAAGATCAATCGATGTGCAAGTAACTAGATTAAGAAAAAAAATAGAAATTGACCCTAAAAATCCTAGGTTTCTTCAAACTGTTTGGGGTTCAGGTTATTCACTTATACCAGATTAAATATGTTTAAAAAATTTACTCCACGCACTCTTTTTGGAAGATCAATGTTAATTGTAGTAACACCTGTAGTTATTCTTCAGATAATTATTGCTATTGTCTTCTTCAACAATCATTGGGATAATATTACAAGAAGACTATCTCTAGCTATTGGAGGTGATATAGCAACTATAATTAATTTGCTTGAAAAAAAAGAAAATAGTGAAAATGAAATTCAAGAAATAGCAAAAAGGTTTATGGATCTAAAATTTACTCTTATACCTAATGAAATAATTAAAAAGACTGTAATAAGAAAAAAACCATTATTAAATATTCCTGATAAAATGCTTGAGAAGGCGCTCGGAGAAAAAATATTTAAACCTTATTCAATTGATACAGTCAATTATGGGAATCAAGTAAAAATAGAAGTGCAATTGTCATATGGAGTTTTGAAATTTCTTTCAAATAGAAAAAGAGTAGATAGCACAAGTGCTATAATTTTTGTTTTATGGATGGTAGGAACATCTGTTATACTAATTTTTGTTGCAATTATTTTCTTGAAAAACCAACTAAGGCCAATTAAAGAACTATCTTCTGTAGCAGATAAACTTGGTAAAGGGCATCAAGTTAATGACATAAAACCCTCTGGAGCAATTGAAATAAGGCAAGCCATGATTGCATTTATGGCTATGCGTGACAGAATAAAGAAAACTGTAGAAAAAAGGACAGAAATGCTTGCGGGTGTATCACATGATCTAAGAACTCCCCTTACAAGAATGAAATTAGACCTTGCTTTAATTGGAAAAAATACTGATGTCAGTAACTTAGAGAATGATGTACGAAATATGGAGGAAATGATTAATAGTTATATTAACTTTGCTAAAGAACAAAATTTAGACAAAAGAGTTAGTTCTGACATTAATAAAATTGTAGAACAAATAATTAATGAAATAAATATTAACGAATATAATATTGAAAACGAACTTAGTTTTTCAAAAAATTATTTTGTTGATCCTAATTCCTTAAAAAGGTGTGTTTCTAACTTAATACTAAATTCACTAAAATACGCACCTAATAATGGAAACAAAGAAAGAGTAATTATTAGAATAGGTTCTTTTGAGAGTGATAAAAAAATTAATATTACAATTGAAGATAACGGGCCAGGTATCCCTGAACAAAAATATAATGAAGCGTTTGCACCATTTAACAGACTGGAAGAAACAACTAATCTAGTTGGAGCAGGTGTTGGATTAGGATTAACTATTTCAAAAGATATAGCTCGAAGCCATGGTGGAGACTTAGAACTTGCTAAATCAGACTTGGGAGGACTCAAGGCAACTATAATTATACCAATATGAATTTAGCAAATTATTAGTTTTTAGATAACTCTTCTGATCTTTTTTTAGCTGCCAAAACAGCATTCCTGATCACCTCTTCAAAAATTTTATTTTTCATTAAGGTATTTATGGCGGCCTCTGTAGTGCCCCCTTTACTCGTAACATTATTTCTTAAAGTTTGTGGGCTTTTTTTTGTAACTTTCAAAAGCTCTGAAGAGCCAATTATAGTCTGGATAGAAAGTGTCTGAGATAAATCCTTATTAAGGCCCATTGAATTACAAATTTTAGTTAAGCATTCCGTTAGATAAAAAAAATATGCGGGACCAGATCCGGATACGGCTGTAACAATATCAATATCTTTTTCACATTCTACCCAAATAGATTTACCAACAGAGTTCATTAGGCCCTCAACAAAAATTGAATTTTGCTCAAGTGCATTATTTTTTTTATAGATCGCTGTTATCCCCTCACTAACCTCTGCTGGAATATTTGGCATTGCTCTATATATATATTTATCTTCTCCTAGATATTTAGTCAGAAAATCAACTCTTATACCTGCAACAATGGAGAGATATACAGCATTTTTTATTTCAATTTTTTTAAGATTAATTAAAACTTCTTCTAAAACTTGAGGCTTCACAGCAAATACAATAATCAAATCATTATATTTCCCCGTAAAGAAATCTAAGTTATTATAACAATTTATATCTTTATTTTTTAAATCATTACAAATCTCACTGTTTGTCTCAATAACTATGATTTTATTCTTTTTATAGTTTTTATTTAACCAGCCATTTAACAATGCCATGCCCATCTTTCCACAACCAATGAGAAGAATTGTTCGATCCATCCTAGAAACTTTACGCCTGACCTTCAGTTTCAAGCATAGCAGCTACTAGGGCCTCCTTTGGGGTTTTATCCCCCCAAAGCATAAAATGAATTGCTGGGTAAAATTTTTCACATTCTCTTAGAGCAATCTCTACCAGATCCTCTATTTGTTCTGTCGTTGCAGATACACCACCGCTAAACAGCAGAGAATATCTAAACATAAGCATTCCCTCATCCGGCCAGATATCGAAATGACCCAACCATAATTTTTCATTAATGAATGCTAAAAGTTCATAAATCTTTAATAATTTATCTTTAGGCACCTTAAAGTCAAAAGCACATGAGAACTGAAGAGCTTGATTCTGAATCTTCCAAGCAAACCACATTTGATACCTAGTCCAAGCCCCTTCAACAGAGACATTTATCTCCTCACTATCATACCGATCAAAAGGCCAGTTATGAGCTGAAACAACTTTTTCTATTAAATCAAGGGGATTCTCACTCTCTTCGGAGTTATTTATTGATAATAAGGTCATTAATTTTCTCAGGATGTAAAAAAAGTAAAAACACTATAAGTTGATGATTTAATAATACCATATACTAAATCTGCCAAGTGAATTTAGTTTCGTCAAGAAAACTATTATTAAAATTAATTTATTTGTATATAATAAATAAAATTATTAATTTATATATTTAATATCAATTACTTACCAATTTAAGTACATGTAAAAATTTAAAAATAATTATAAACTTATTGTGCTTATTCACTTTTAGTAGAATTGTCTTGGCTAATTGATTCTATTTTTTTCTCTAGAGCCTTTACTTTTTTATCAAGGATTATGTTTTGTTCACTGAATTTTTGAGCCAATTCTCTCACAACCTCGAATTCTTCTCTTGATACATAATCCATTTCATCAAGGAATTTTTGAACTGTCTCTTTAAATTTTGCCTCAACCTCACCCTTTACATTTCCAATTGCACCCATAGCACCTGTGGCTATACGAGTTAAATCGTCAATAAAATGTTTTTCCCTGGACATCTGTTCTCCAAAAAATAAATAATAGGTTACATTAGAAAATAACACTCGAAGATATATTCCTCAACCACCAATGACATTTTGAGAGAAGATATTATGAATTTTTTATCAATATCATTCCCAAATATTAGCCCTGAAATCTTTTCTATTGGCGGATTTTCAATTAAATGGTATGGGCTAGCTTATGTAGGATCAATACTCATAGGATGGAAATATGTTTCAATTATCTCAAAAAAAAGCCCCTCAGGTATTTCCAGAAAAAATATAGATGATTTAGTCGTATGGGTTGCGCTAGGAATAATAGTGGGAGGTAGACTAGGCTATACGATATTTTATCAACCATTAGAATATCTACAAAATCCAATTAAAATTCTTGAAATATGGAATGGAGGGATGTCTTTTCATGGTGGTCTCATTGGAGTTATATTTAGTACTATTATTTTTTCAAAAATTAAAAAAATAGATATATTTCATATTTGTGATATGTTAGCTATTGTTACACCTATTGGCTTATTTTTTGGAAGATTAACTAATTTCATTAATCAGGAACTTTGGGGGAAAGTCACTTCGGTTCCCTGGGCAGTTGAGTTTCCTCTAGGTGGATATTTACCAAGACATCCAAGTCAGATTTATGAAGCACTTTTTGAGGGTTTATTTTTGTATCTTGTTTTGGCCCTATTATGGCATTTTACAAAAATAAGATATAAACCAGGAGTACTTACTGGTATTTTTGTTTCTGGCTATAGTTTTTTTAGAATTTTTATAGAATTTTTTCGAGAGCCTGATAGCCACCTTGGTTATTTATTCTATGTTTTTTCTATGGGACAAATATTATCATTTCCTTTGCTTATATTCGGAATAGTATTAATAATTTTAAACTTTTACAGAAAACATGAGTCAAATTGAAAAATATATTTGAAGAGTATTTAAAAAATTTAATTAAGTTAAATGGACCAATTACAGTTGCACAATTTATGCTAGAGCACGTAAATAATCCTAAATTTAATTATTACGCTAGTAAAAAGCAAAAAATTGGTGCTAATGGTGACTTTATTACCTCTCCTGAAATCTCTCAAGTTTTTGGAGAGTTAATAGGTATTTGGTGTGCAAATATGTGGTGGCTTATGGGTTCTCCGAGTCAATTTAATCTAGTAGAATTAGGCCCAGGAAATGGAACATTGATGCAAGATGCTTTACGTGCACTAAAGATAGTACCAAATTTTAAAAATTCAGTAGAAATTCATTTAATTGAAAATAGCGATTATTTACAAAACGAACAAAAAAAAAAATTAAGTAACGAGATTAAAATTTATTGGCATAAAAAATTATCCTCAATACCAGATAAACCAAGCATAATAATTTCAAATGAATTTCTAGATACATTTCCAGTACATCAATATGAACTAAAAAAATACGGCTGGACAGAAAGATATATTGGATTAAATCAAACAGAAGATTTTTGTTTTGTTAATAATAAAATTAATAAAAATCTTTTACCTGAATTAAGTAATTTGTCTAATGGCTCTATTTTGGAATACTCTCCATCTCTAAATAACTTTTTTGAAGAAGTAACTTTGAAACTTAGAGCTAATGGTGGTTTTGGTTTATTTATAGATTATGGATATGAAAAAAATACCTATAAATCAACATTTAGAGCTATATATGATCATAAATTTGTTGATATTTTTCAAGATATAGGAAATACAGACTTATCGGTAAATGTAGATTTTGGCGCTCTAAAATCACTATCTGAAAAACTTGGATTATATAACTATGGCATAATAAACCAGGGCTCATTTTTAAATAACTTAGGAATATTCCCTAGAACAGAAATACTTATAAATAAGAATCCTAAGATGAAAAAAACCATATTAAACTCTAGAGATAAACTTATTAGCCACGAGGAAATGGGAGAAGTATTTAAAGTATTTGCAATCTCCGATAAATTATATAAAAACTTACCAGGCTTTTAATGGAAAAAAAATTTTTTACATCACAAAATCTGACTGACATTCCATGGTTAAGGCATGGTTTTTTTACAAGAAATGGTGGTTTCTCAAATGGGGTTTTTAAATCTTTAAACTGCTCGTATGGTTCCTCTGATAATAAACAAAATGTTTTACGAAATAGAAATCTTATTTTAAAATACTTCAAAATTCAAAATTCGTCTCTTTATATACCCAACCAAGTACATGGAACTAAAGTTGAGATAATTACAAGCAGAAATTGCGATACTAATATAAGTGCTGATGCACTAATTACAAATAAAAAAGAAATAGTTTTAGGTATATTGACAGCCGATTGTGCGCCTCTACTTATTGTAGATAAAAATAAAAAAATAATAGCTAATATACATTGCGGATGGAAAGGGACATTAAATGGTATAATAGAGAATACAATTAATAAACTTGTTGATATGGGGTCTAAGAAAGAAGATCTAATTTCAGCAATAGGACCATGTATTTCTTCAAGTTCTTATGAAGTAAAAAATGACTTCATTGAAAAATTTAAAAAAAATGAAAAAAATTTCAAGGATTATTTTATATTTAAAAATAAGAAAAGTACATTTTTTAATCTTCCTTTATATATAAAAGAGAAGTTATTGAATAATAGATTAAGGAATATATCAGTACTAAATATAGATACCTACTCAAACGAAAAGAATTTTTTTAGCTACAGAAGGAGTGCCCATAAAAAAGAGTCAGACTACGGAAGACAGCTTACTATTCTTTCAATAATAAATTAATTTATCTTAAAATCAATTTTATATTTTACAGTTTTAAAACAAATTGATAAATTTATATTTTATCTATTAAAGCAATATTGGATTACAGTATAAATGAAACTAATAGCAGGAAATAGTAATAAAAACTTATCAGAGGATATTGCTAAATATCTAAATATGTCTCTTGTAAAAGCAAGCATCAAAAGATTTGCTGATATGGAAGTCTTTGTTGAGATTGATGAAAATATGAGAGGTGAAGACGTTTTTGCAATTCAATCAACATCCTACCCAGCCAACGACAACCTGATGGAACTACTAGTTATGATAGATGCAATTAGAAGAGCCTCTGCAAGAAGGATAACCGCTGTAATTCCATACTTTGGTTATGGAAGACAGGATAGAAAATCAGGATCGAGAACACCTATTTCGGCTAAACTTGTTGCAAATCTTATAACTGAGGCTGGAGCAAATAGAATTCTTACACTTGATCTTCATGCCGGTCAAATTCAGGGGTTTTTTGATATTCCAACTGATAATTTATCAACAGCCCCAATTTTTGCCAATGATATAGGAAAAAATTATAGAACAGGAAAACTTACCTTCGTTTCACCGGATGCAGGTGGTGTCGGAAGAGCACGGGCCGTTGCAAGTAGATTTAATGCTGACTTAGCTATTGTAGACAAAAGAAGAGAAAAAGCTGGTGTATCAACTGTAATGAATATTATTGGCGATGTAAGTGACCGTGATTGTATTTTAATTGATGATATTGTCGATTCTGCTGGAACTTTGTGCAATGCTGCTAATGCATTAGTGGAAAAAGGTGCCAGATCTGTTGTTGCATATACTACTCATGGAGTGCTCTCAGGTGGAGCAATCGCAAAGGTGAATGGAAGCTCACTTAATACATTAATTACCACCGATAGTATAATAGCAACTGAGGCATTGAAAGTTTCAGAGAATATAAAACAATTAACAATTGCTCCCCTAATTGCAGAAGCTATTCGAAGAATTAGCGAGGAAACCTCTGTTTCGAGTCTTTTTGATTGATTTTTATGAATTTTTACTTTAATTCTCTAAAAAAAAAATATAAAAACATTATTTGTTTTTTAAAGGTTTATACCTTATTTCTATCTTGCAATATGTATATGGAGAGCAATTATGGATGGGCACACAACAATTATAGCCCAAAGTAGACAAAAAGCTGGTAAGGAGAATGTTAACATACACCGAAATAATGGCCAGACACCTGGTATTATTTACGGCGGAACAAAAAAACCAGTTCATCTTAATATTGAAGGTAAAACTTT
>PTLN01000083.1 GCA_002938125.1 Alphaproteobacteria bacterium MarineAlpha2_Bin1 | reverse complement strand
TTATGATTATATCTCCTTTTATTTTTTTAGAGTGAAGTTTGGCTTGTTGATAGCTACTGTAACTAATTAATTCATTTATTATGAATGAGAAGAACCTATCACCAATAAAAAAAAGAGAAAAGATTATAACTACAATTATTATTTTTTTTCTATGATTATATAAAATCATATTTTCTTTCAGTATATAAAATTAATTTCCTTAATTTTGAATATTAGCTATTTTTTTATTTAGAGGAAACATTTTATTTTTCAAAAAGAAGTTATTTGTTTTAATACCTAAGGCTAGCAATGAAGGGGTAACTATTAAAGTTAAAAGTGTTGCAAATGCGAGTCCAAATGCTACAGCACTTGCAAGCAATACCCACCAATCTGTTGAAGGACCACCGAAAGTAACTTGCCTTGAAGCAAAATCTATATTTACTCGAGTTACCATTGGTAGTAAACCAACAATCGTTGTTATTGCTGTTAATAAAACAGGCCTAAGTCTTTGAGCTCCAGTTCGCAGAATAGCTTCAGTTCCATCTATACCTTTTTTTATTAGAATTTGGTATGTATCAATTAATACAATATTATTATTAACTACTATACCAGCTAATGTAATTATACCAACTCCTGTCATTACAATACTAAATGGGTGTCCCATAATTAGTAGACCAATTACAACTCCGATAGTTGATAAAATTACTGCGGTAAGGATTAATAAAGCATGATAAAAACTATTAAACTGGGTAACTAAAATTATTGCCATTATAAATAGTGCTATTAAGAATGCCTTGGATAAAAAATCAGCAGCAGCTTTTTGTTCTTCGTCTTGGCCTCTGAATGTTAGGAAAACATTTTCAGGAAGTTCTATAGTTTTGAGAATATTTTTAATTTCGTTAACTTTATTATCAGCTAGAATACCAGGTAGCACTTCAGATTCAATTTTAAGTATTCTGTTTGTATTCATTCTTGTTATATGACCAAGTTTATTTTCAGGAGTTTTGTTTACAAAATTTCCGATCGGAACCTGACCATTTGATGTTAGAACTCTTAATTGATCAAGCATGCTTACATTGCGGTACTCTTCAGGAAATCTAACAAAAATATCAACTTCCTCGTCTGCATCGTCTGGTCTATACCCTCCTACTCTTATTCCATTGGTCACTAGCTTGATAACATTACCAACAGAGACAATATCAGTCCCAAATCTTCCTGCTTCAGCTCTGTTAACGGACAATCTCCATTCTATGCCTGGTATAGGTCTACTATCTTCCAAATCAATTAAACCTGGTAGGTCTTTCAAAGATTTATTTATCAATTCAACAGATTTATTCAATGAATCAAAACTTTCTGATGCTAATTCCATACGAATTGCTTTTCCAGTTGGAGGCCCAGTCTCAGGCTCTCTAACTTCAACTTTGATACCTGGAATATCTTTAGTTACGTCGCGTATCTGTTGAAGAATATTTTTTCCAGATTGTTTTCTATCTTTCCAGTCTTCAAACTCAACAAAAATCGATCCTATTGTATCAGCAGAATCATTAGAACCTGGGTTACTTGCTCCACTATTTGTGTATGCACTGCTTATACCTTCAATTTTTAAAATTTTATTTTCAACATTTCTTATGATTTCATCTTTTTCATAAACTGATAGGTTTCCACGTGCATGAACTATTACTCTTCCAGCATCTGGGTCTACCTCAGGGAAGAATATGACTCCTTTTCCAATATTACCGTATACATACATAACGGAGAAAAGTATGAAAATAGATACTAATAAAACTCTTACGGGCCTTTTTATACAAGAATTTAATATTTTAATATAAAACCCTACGAAACCGGATACAGAATAAATATCCCCAGTTTCAGTTGCCCTAATTTTTTTTATAGTTTTATCTGATAAATTGCTTGCTCGCCCAAAAAAAGAACCCAATGTAGGCATAAATATTAGAGCCATAAGTAATGAACCACAGAGTGTTGCTATTAGGGTAATTGGTAGATATTTCATAAATTCCCCAACTATGCCAGGCCAAAATAAAAGTGGAGTAAATGCGGCCAAAGTTGTGGCGGTTGATGCAGTAATTGGCCATGCCATTCTTTTTGCTGCTTTTGCATAAGCAGTTTTTTTATCGTTACCTTCTGACATTCGTCTATCTGCAAATTCAGTTACAACTATAGCACCATCAACCAGCATACCTACTGCAAGTATTAAAGCGAACATTACAACCATATTCATAGTCAAACCTAATACTGATAAAACAAGGATACCAAATAAAAAAGATCCTGGAATCGCAATACCAACCAACAAACCAGACCTAATTCCTAAGATGCCCACCACAAGAACCATAACCAAAATTATTGCGCTGATAATATTATTTTGAAGATCATTTAGCATAATTTTTATAAAACGCATTTTATCTTGACTATAAGTAATATCTACAGCACCAGGCCAATTTTGAGTAATTGTATTTACTAAGTAACGAACCTTTGTATTATTCTCAATTATATTTGTACCGACTCTTTTAGTTACTTCAATGGCCACGGCATTTTTACCATTTAGTCTTGCAAAACTTTTTGGGTCTTTAAATGTTCTTCTTACTGTGGTTAGGTCCCTTAGTGTAACAACGCCATTTCCATCACTACTAACTTTTATTGGCAAGTCTAATACATCTTTCGCTGTTTCAAATAAACCCGGAACTTTAACTGAAAATCTTCCTTGGCCAGTATCTAGAGCCCCAGCAGCAATTAATTTATTATTTAAATTAACAGTGTTTAATAATTCCATTGGTGAAATATTATAGCTCTCAAGTTTTAGTGGCTCTACTATAACTTCAAGAACTTCTTCTCTATCACCAACAATTCTTGCATCCATTATGCTTGGTATTGACTCTATTTTTTCAGCTAAATCCCTGCTTAATTTATATAGAGTTCTATCAGGAATGTTACCAGAAATTGTGACAACCATAACCGGAAAATCAGCTAAAGTTATTTCTTGAACATGAGGTTCATCAGTATCATCTGGTAAATCTCCCTTAGCCGCATCAACTTTTTCTCGAACATCAATTAGAGCTTGGTCTGGATTAACACCTGCTTCAAACTCTAAAACCACAGATGCATAACCCTCAGCTGCACTTGCTGTCATTTGTTTAATGCCGTCAATAGTTTTCAATTCCCTTTCCATTACTCTTACTAACAGCTGTTCAGCGTCTCTTGGAGATATTCCAGCATGTGACATTGACACGTATACGTACGGTATATTTACATCAGGTTCAGCTTCTTTAGGAATTGAAACATAAGTGGAGAAACCAGCTATTAAAATCAGTAAAAATGCCAATAGTATCATTCTTGATCTATCAAGAGCTGCGTCAATAATACTATTCATTTTTATCACTTAATTTTGTTCTTACTATTTCATTATTACTCACAAATTCTTGACCAACAGTTATAATATTAACTTCATTAGGTAACCCAGTAACCCAAACTCCTTTTTCAGTATCTTCGACAATTTTTATATTCATGAATTCTACTTTATTTTTATCATTAACAATCCTAACACCAAGTAAACCTGAGTCACTTAGTGTTAAAACTGCTGGTGATGGGAAATGAGCTTGTTGTTTTGAAATTTCGATAAAGATTTCAGCGGTTAAACCGGCTCTTAGTTGGTTATCTTTATTAGGAACTTCTATTTCAACCCTAAAGGTTTTAGTTTTTGACTCTGCGGTAAGACTTATATAACGAATAAATCCATTAATAATGTTACCGTTTATCAATTTTGCTCTGGCTTTATCACCAACTTTTATTTTAGATATGTCTGTTTCAGAAACTTGTCCAATTACTAAGAATGGATCTTTATCAACTAAGTGTGCAACTTTAACGTTCCTACTAATTACATCACCTAATTCTACAAACTTTCTGTCAATATATCCAGCAAAGGGTGCCTTAATTATAGTATTTTTTATATCTAAATCTATTGCTTTTTGTCTAGAAATTGATGACTCTAATTTAGCAGCGGCAGAAGCAACTTTTGTGGCTGATCTATGGCCTTTAGATTTAAGTTTAACTGCAACATCGTATTCTAACTTTCTTTGCTCAACTAAAGAAATAGCTTCTTTTAATTTAGCATTTCTATCTTTCATATTTATCTTAAATAGAATTTGACCTTTTTTTACACTACTTCCCTTTTTGATAAATATTTTTTCTATTTTTCCATCCGTTTCAGCCTTTATATCAATTTTTCTTGCTGAGTCTGTTTTTCCACGAAGCACAATTTCGGATTTTCTAAGGGAGGATCTATAAATTTTGGTCTCAACAAGAAATGGCTCTTTTGTTGATTTAGAAATTTTAGGATTACCTTCAATTATGTTTGAGGAATCTTCACTATTATTAAATTGACCGGATGCTACCCAGATAATTATTGTAATAGCAATAATTGCTGCAATAATAATGGACTTAAGCATATATAGTACCTATAAAAATTTTAATAATTTGATATTTGACTAAACTATTTATATATAGTGATTATCATATATATGTAAATAAGTCGTTTAAAAAATAAAATTAAACAATTGAAAATATTAAATAATTGTAACTTACCTAGGGAAAGGTGTATAGTTAAAATATTAGAAGTAGTTAATCTAATAAGGAATTCAAATAAATGCAGTTCTGTGAAGGTTATGATGAAGAAAAAATAGCTTTTTATGATAAAGGTTCTAAAGACAATCCAGTATTACTCTTTATACATGGTTTTTCACAATCCTCACTTTGTTGGAAGAAACAATATACAAGCAATTTTTTATCAAAATTTAGGCAAATTCGAATAGATATGAGAGGTCATGGATCTTCCAGTAAGCCTCAAAATCAAAAGGCTTATAATAATCATATTCCTTATGCTCATGACATAAATGCAGTCATAAGAACATTAGATTTAGAAAATATTATCCCTGTTTGCTGGTCGATGGGAGGGAATTGGATATGTGATTATATGAGAGAATTTGGCCAAGATAAATTTAAGGGGATTATTTTTGTTGGTGCTACAACTCAACAAGGTACACCAATTACAGAAAATTTTTTTGGTAAAGGTGCTATTGAAAACCTTAATAACTTGTTTAATCCAGATACGAAAATAAATATTCAAGCAACAAAAGCATTTATTTTAGCTTGTAGATCAGGAATGTATGAACAGGAGGATTTTGAGGAAATATTATCATACAATATGATTGTAAGTCCTCAAATACGTCAGTGGGTGTTAGACAGAATTTCGGATAATTCAGATATTATTAAAAACTTGAAGATACCTATTTTACAAATTCATGGTGATGAGGATAAAGTTGTGCTCCCATTTGCTGGTGATTATACAATTGAACAAGTAAATCATAATAATAAAGAGCTGAAATTATATACTGGTGTTGGTCATTCCCCTTTTTTTGAAACTCCTGATATTTTTAACAAAGATTTAGCTAATTTTGCATCTGAGGTTTTGTAATGAAATCTCTCAATATAGGTAAAATAACAATTGAAAATATTGTTGAAACAATTGGTTTGCACAAACCAGATTTTCTTTTCCCAGATTTAAAAAAATATCAATTAGAAGAACAATTTAATTGGTTAATCCCTAATTTTATAGATTCTGAAACGAAAAATCTAATAATGGTTTTTCAAAGTTACGTTATAAAAACAAAGAATACAATTATACTAGTTGATACTTGTGTAGGTAATGATAAAAGCAGAATTAATAGACCATTCTGGCATAAACAAAAAACACCATATCTTGAAAAACTCAATGATCTAGGTTTAAATCCAGGTGATATTGATTATGTCATGTGTACTCATCTTCATGCAGATCATGTTGGCTGGAACACGAAGTTAGAAAATAATCAATGGGTTCCTACTTTTCCAAATGCAAAATATATATTTTCAAAAAAAGAATATGAATTTTGGAGTAATGAAATAAATATTAATAAAGAGATAAATCATGGTTCCTTTCAAGACAGCGTTTTGCCTGTAATTGAAAATGGGAAATATGAACTTGTTTCCTCTAATTTTGCAATTGAGGACTATCTTTATTTTGAAGCAGCACCAGGCCATACACCAGGTAATTTAATAATCAATTTATTTTCAGAAAATAATCGAGCCGTTTTGTGTGGAGATACTATTCATCATGCGGTTCAATTAAGTTATCCAGAAATTTCATCAAGATTCTGTGAGGATCCTTTTGAATCATCAATTACAAGAAAGAAATTACTTAATAATATATGTAATACTGGCACTATTATTTTGCCAGCACATTTTCCCAAAGTTGGGACAATAGAAACAAATAAAAAAGGTTTTTATTTAAATTATTGAACTACGTATTTAGGTGGTGATGAAAGTTCTAAATTATTAGTTACTTTGTCATTCCAAACTAGGTGAGTGTCTATAGTCATAGGATATTTCTTTGATGAAGTTATTGGGTATGGAAGATTTAGGTTGATATTTACTCTTCCACTTTTTATTTCCTTTTTACAATCTAGAGTTTTCATAGATATAGATTTATCATCATTCATAATTGAAATAAGCCACCTAGACTCCAATATTCCATCATTGCATGGTTTTGCTAAATTTAAATTTATACCTTTAACGGTACCTAAAATATTTTTACCTATACTTGTTAAATTTTGATTTATAGAAGGATTTTCTGGTCCTATTAATATCAAAAAAGGGAGATTTTTTATTGAAGGTGTAATCTTAGAAAATTTAATTGCATCTGAACTTATAGAGTTATTTATTTCTTGCCAATTTGAATTAATTTTTAAAAAGTCTTTAACAGCATTATATACAGGCGGCTGATTATAGTCATCAACAATTATAATTCCATTGGGCCCAGCGTATTGTGAGCAATTTAGCAAATCCGAAAAAGCGCCAGTGTACGAATGATCACCATCAATTATTAATAGATCAAACCAAATACCCTGATCGAGTACAGCATAATTTTTCATTAAAAAAAAATCAGATGATGTTAGAGGGAAAAAAAAAGTTAATTTCTTCAGCTCATCATCCCAAGAGCTGATTTCTTTTTCAATAATTTTTTTTCTATCTTTACTAGGGTCAAGAGTAATTAAATTTCCATTGTTTTTTAACACTGCATTAGCTAAATTTTTTGTTCCACCACCAAAATATGTACCTATCTCTAGAACCTTGTTTAAACCAAGTTTAATTATTAGTGTATATAAAAATGCTCTTGAGTCTCCACTCAAGAGGGAACTGGACTCATCTGAGGAAATTAAATCTTTTATATTCTTATAATATTTTGATAAATAAATGTTATTAATTACTTCAATAATCTCTTCTTTTTTAGTCATTTTAATCCACCAGCTTAAGTCTTATTAATAAATAAATAAAACCAATTATTAATAAATAAATAAAACCAATTAATATATTATTAACTCGCCTTAAATCTTTTTGATCTGATAAATGTATATTAGAATCAATTTGAATATATACCCTATGAGCCAAGGGGGAGGAATGTGTAGTTTGGGATAACCTTGGCTCATAGTGACAGTTACGGAGACAAAGAACTGTCTATAATTAGTAATTGTACGTACATTATATTCAATTGCAACAAAAATCTCTTTGATTATTAAGTAATTGAATTATAATAAAAATATAATTTTATTACGCTAGGTAAATTATTTCATTCTAAATGCTTTAGGAACTAAAATTTGAAAAATCAATTTCCACAATCTGCAGCTAGGACATTGCATGAAAAAGTAAAATCAGCCAAAAAAAGAAAAAAATCATCAACTAGGTGGCTAGAAAGGCAGATAAACGATCCCTATGTAATTGCTGCAAAAAAAGAAGGGTACAAGTCAAGAGCAGCATATAAACTAATTGAATTAA
>PTLN01000082.1 GCA_002938125.1 Alphaproteobacteria bacterium MarineAlpha2_Bin1 | reverse complement strand
TTTATTACTAATATTTTGGCCAGGGTATTTTAGTTTATTTGATAATTGAGATGTATTATGTATTGAATCAAGGTTAACTTCTACCGATGGTAGACCTTTTCCCCCAATAACCGTTGTATAGGACTGGGCTAATAATCCTGAAATAAAAAAAACTTTTGAAGTAAGAGTTAAGCTCACTCCTAAAATCAGATATTTTTTTACCTTATTCATCGAATTTTTAAATGATTATTTACCTAATTTTTCACTAAATATGTTTTATTTTATACATACTATTTAAATATTGATAGAAGTTTTGTGTATAATTCTGCATTACTTGCTATGAGATCTTTCTTATATGATTCTTTGGGCCCTTTTTCCTTGATGTCTACCATACCTCCAGCTTCAGAAATAATTAGTGATCCAGCAGCCACCTGACTGAAATCAAGATAATTATGCCATAAACCGTCTAGTCTTCCAGCAGCAACATAAGCAAGATCAAGGACTGCAGAACCTAAGAATCTTATTGCACCATTTTCGCGTTTAATTTTTTCTAACTGAGAATATGCTTCTTTTTCAGAAATGAAGTTGGAAATTCGCATATTAGATGAAAAAACTGAATTTTTTATATCTTTTCTAGCCGAAACCCTAAGTCTTCTATCGTTTACGAATGAACCAGAGCCCTTTTCGGAAATAAACATCTCGTCCCTCAGGGGGTCGTATATGATTCCAGCTATTACCTCTTTTTCATTTTTCGCTGCGATTGATATACAAAAATAGGGAATACCATGTGAAATATTTTTTGATCCATCAAGAGGCTGTATAATCCAGGTATGTATATCATCTTTCCCTTTTCTCAGATTATTTTCTCTAAATAATATTGACCACTCGGGTCTACTTTTAACTAACTCATCCAATAAAATTTTATTTAATTTGATTTCAGTCTTTTTTACAAAACTCTCTGTACCTTTTTTTGAAGTCTGAAGTTGATCAATTTCTCCGTAATCTCTTAAAATTGATTTTGAAGCTTTTCTAGCAGCAAGAATCATCACATTAATAAGTGGTGTTTTGATGGACACAGGATTTAATCTGCCCTTTTTAAGTAAGTACCGTCAGACGTATTAATAACAACTTTATTCCCTTTCTCAACAAAGGGAGGGACCATAACTCTTAAGCCATTTTCAAGTACAGCCGGTTTATTTGATGATGCGGCAGTTTGCCCTTTAACAACTGGTTCTGACTCAACTACCTCAAAAATCATAGTTTCAGGAAGCGCAATACCAATTGGTTCACTTTCAATAGTATTGATCTTAATTGACATACCTTCCTTTAGATATATAGAATCTTCCAAGATAATTGACTTATCCAATTCTATCTGTTCAAAATTTTCAGGATTCATAAATGTATATTTTTGTCCATCGTTAAACAAGTATTGAAATTCTTCTTCACTAGTGTTTAGTTTTTCTACAGTTGTTTGAGTCCTGAGCCTGACATTTGTTTTACTTCCATTTCTTATGTCACGCATTTCTATTTGGTTGAATGCACCACCCTTACCTGGCTTAACATGTTGCGTTTTTAAAACCAACCATTGGCTATTATTATAATCAATAACAATTCCTGGTTTAATTTGGTTTACTTGTATTTTCATTTTTTTCTATTCTTAAATTCAAAAAAGTATTAATAGTATAGAAGGGTAGCATTTGCAAACTAACTTTGCGAAAGTTTTTATTAAAATTTAAATTAGTTAATAAAATTATAAATCAAATAATTATAAGTTTATTCAGAAGACTCTTTAAAATATTCATTTAAAGCAAAAGCTGGCCCCTTAGGATTTTTCCAGATAGACGATATTACAGCTAAATAGTTCGCTCCATGAGTAATTAAATTATTAAAATTATTTTGTGTTATTCCTCCGATTGCAACACAAGGTATGTTTGATATTTTCCTCCACCAATTTAAGATTGATAGTTCTGCTTGAAAATCTGTTTTTTTTGTGATTGATCTATAAAAAGCTCCAAAGGCAACATAATTAGCTCCAGAATTTACTGCTTCACATGCTAGATCAATTGAATTATGGCAAGTTACGCCAATAATTAATTTCCTTCCAAGCATTTCTCTTGCTTCAGTAATTTTATAATCATACTGACCAATATGAACTCCGTTAGCCCCTGATTTTTTTGCAATATCTGGCCGATCATTAATTAATAAAGGCACATCAAATTTTTTTGTTATTTCTAACAAGCCATTGGCTGTTTCTAATATGATTTCATCTGAACAATTCTTTAAACGAAGTTGTACATATGACACACGATTAGTTTCAAGGGCGTTTTGAAATTTTTCTCTAAAATCTTTTAAGTTTATTTTTTCTGGAGTTATTAGATATATACCAAATTTTTTTTCCATAAGTCGACTTATTGATTTTCAAGATTAGATTTATATTTACCATCATGAGCTAAACTATTCATTTTTGCTCTATGAATAAATGCTTTTTGGCTAACCGAAACATTCTTTTCTTCTCCTTTCCATTTATACAAGGCTGTTTGTTGAAGCGCCCTACCATAACTAAATGTTACTTCCCATGGAAGGTTATCAGTTTGGTTTATATAATTTAAATTTTCAGTAGCTTCGATTTCGTTTTGGCCCCCAGATAAAAATGCTATTCCTGGAACACTTTTAGGGACACATCCTTTAAGGATATTAAGTGTCTTGTCTGCCACTTCGGAATGATCTATCTCCTGGTTTGAGTCTGAACCAGAGAGCACCATGTTTGGTTTAAGAACTATACCATTAAGATTTACATTAAATTGGTTTAGTTTATCAAAAACTAATTTTAATGTTGTTTCAGTTACTTTTTGGCAAATATCAATTTCATGATTTCCATCCATAAGCACTTCTGGTTCTACAATTGGCACAAGACCACTCTCTTGAGCGGTGGACGCATATAATGCTAATGTTAGAGCATTAGCTTCTATTACTTCCTCTGGTGTGAAGGAATTAATTATTTTTATAACAGCTCTCCATTTGGTAAATTTTGCGCCTAACTCATAGTATTCGTCACATCTCTGTTTAAGTTGGTCTAGACCTTGAGTAATAGGATATTCATTATAACCTGGACACGGCCAAGTTCCTTTATCTACTTTTATTCCAGGAATAATATGCTTTTCTTGAAGAATTTCAGTTAGTCTCTTTCCACTTCTACTATTCTGTCTTAGAGTTTCATCAAATAAAATAACTGCACTTATATATTTTTCAATTTCTGGTGCAGTAAAAAGCATTTCCCTGTAAGCCCTTCTATTAATTTCATTAGACTCTACACTGATGCTATCTAATCGTTTTTTAATCGTACCAGTGCTCTCGTCGGCTGCCAGAATTCCTTTGCTGGGAGCAACCATTAGTTTTGCAATTTTTTCAAGACTAGAATTATTCATTACCCTCACCATTTTTAAATAATAATATACCCTTTAATACTAAATTTAATTTTTAGATAAGTCTATTACATCTGAAATTGAATCAATCATTTTTACATTTTTTGTAAGTGCCATTTCGTAGATTTCACTAATTTCCGGATTGCTAAAAATGATATTCTTACCACCATGCCTTATGGTATTCATTACTAAACCTGGATCTTTGCCACAGTCTATCCACATTACGATATTTAATTCTTTATAGATTTTCTCTAGTTCTTCTTTTAAATAAATAAAATAAGATGGCCCAGAGTTTTTTGTTGAATTATGTGTTGATACAAGAGATACCCTTGAACCTAAATTCTGTTGTATAGCATTTTTGGCTTGGTCAAAAGAGTTAATAATAAAAGATTTATTTTCATACAATGACTTTGCCATTGAATTTTACAATTTTCCCATCATTGTAGCTGTGTCAAGCATTCTATTTGAAAAACCCCACTCGTTATCATACCAGGATAAAACTCTACATAATCTTTTTCCCATAACTTGTGTTTGAGTAAGATCAAAAGTAGAGCTTGCAGCCGTGTGATTAAAGTCACATGATACTAGTGGTTTATCACTAACTTCTAAAATTCCCTTAAGTGAAGATTTTGATGCTTTATTAATGGCATGGTGGATCTCATCAATTGATGTATTCCTTTTTGCTAAGAATTTAAAATCAATAAGTGATACATTAGCTGTAGGGACCCTAATAGCTGTTCCATCTAACTTACCCTTAAGCTCAGGTAGAACTAAACCAACTGCTTTTGCTGCTCCGGTCGATGTTGGAATCATTGATTGAGCGGCTCCTCTGGCTCGTCTCAAATCTGAATGCAGCGTATCTTGAATATTTTGATCCCCAGTATAAGCATGGATGGTGGTCATGTATCCATAATTTATACCAATTGAATTATTTAGCACTTGTGCTACAGGAGCTAAACAATTAGTTGTACAGGAAGCATTAGATATAACCTTCATATTTTTTTTAATTTTTTTATGATTCACACCATAAACAACTGTTAAATCCTCATCTGAGGCTGGAGCCGATATAAGAACTTTTTTTGCTCCAGCTGATATATGTTTTATTGCATCGACTCTTTTTGTAAAAATTCCGGTACACTCAAGCAATATATCAATTCTAAGTTTTTTCCAGGGAAGGTTTTTTGGGTCTCTCTCTGAAAAAACTTTGATTTGATTTGATCCTATTATAAATGAGTTTTGAGAGACTTTTATCTCGTCTTTAAATTTTCCATGATTGCTATCATATCTAAATAAATGTGCATTAGACTCCGCAGAACCTAAATCATTTATAGCTATAACCTTTAAATCTTTTCTATTGGATTCTTGAATTGCCCTTAAAACTAATCTACCTATTCTGCCAAAACCGTTTATTGCTATTCTAGTTACCATTAATAACTCCTAAAAATTATAATTCATACTAAGTTTTATCTCTAACAATAGAAAGAATTTTATCTACATTTATATTAAAATAGTCATAAAGATCCTTATAGGGGGCTGATTCTCCAAATGTTTCAATTCCAATAAAATGATCACTTTCTTTTAAGTATTTATCCCAGCTCATTTTAATACCAGCTTCAATAGCTATTTTCTTAGTATCTGGTTGTAAGATTTCTTTTTTATATTCATCAGATTGTAAATCAAATAACTCATGACAAGGAAAAGATACCACTCTTGAATAAATACCTTCTTCTTCAAGAATTTCTTTAGCTCTAATAGCTATAGATACCTCTGACCCACTGGACAATATCGAGAAACTCGGTTTTTTCTCTGAACTAGATACTTCGTAGGCACCAAATTTACATAAATTTAATTCATCATGTGTTACTCTTAAAGTGTCAAGGTTTTGTCTAGTTAAAGCAATTATTGATGGAGAATTTTTTGAATGAATAGCTAAGGCCCAGCATTCAGCAGTTTCAATTGCATCAGCAGGTCTAAAAACAAGTAGATTTGGGATTGCTCTTAAGGAAGCCAGATGTTCAATTGGTTGATGAGTTGGTCCGTCTTCACCTAGTCCAATAGAATCATGTGATAAAACATAAATCACTTGTTGTTTCATAAGTGATGAGAGCCTTAAGGATGGCCTAAGGTAATCAGAAAATACAAGAAAAGTTCCACCATAAGGTATTAGATTTCCGTGAAGAGCAATACCGTTCATTACTCCAGCCATTGCATGCTCTCTTACTCCATAATGAATGTAAGTACCATTAAATGAGTCTTTTGAAATAATATCCATTTCATTTACTTTTGTATTGTTAGAACCTGTTAAGTCAGCAGATCCACCAATTAAATTTGATAAAGATTCACAAAAAATTTCTAAAACTTCTTGCGATGCTTTTCTTGTAGCTATACTTGGCATTTTTTTTGATACAGTTTTTTTGTAAGTATTTATTATTTTATTCAAACTATTTAGATCTAACTCTTCTGCATTTTCCAATAATTTCTTTTTCTCAGAGTTTAAGAGTTTAAAATTAGAATCCCATAGATCAGAATTTTTAGATCCTTTTTGCCCAGCACTTCTCCATATCTTTAAAATATCATCCGGAATATCAAAGGGTTCATTTTTCCAATTTAATAATTGCCTTGCATTAATTATTTCATCTTTACCTAAAGGTGCCCCATGAATACCACTAGAGCCTTGTTTATTTGGCGCCCCATAGCCAATTATTGTCTTGCATGAGATAAATGATGGTCTATTGTCCAATTTTGCATTACAAATTGCCAAATCAATGGCTTTTGGGTTATGGCCATCTACTTCTTGTACATGCCAGTTAAGTGATTCATATCTTAAAAGGGTTTTTTCAGAGTTAGTTAAACTTATAGACCCATCGATAGATATACCATTATTATCAAAAAACATTATTAATTTTGATAGACCCAGGTGCCCTGCTAATGAGCTTGCCTCATGACTAATACCTTCCATTAAGCATCCATCTCCGGCGACAACATATGTGAAGTGATTAATTATTGAATCACCTAATCTAGAATTCAAAATTCTTTCAGATATAGCCATTCCAACAGCATTAGCTACTCCCTGTCCTAATGGACCAGTAGTTGTTTCAATTCCTGGCGTAATAAAGTATTCTGGATGCCCAGGTGTTTTACTTCCTAGCCTTCTGAATGATCTCAGTTCATCTTTAGTCATATCCTCATAGCCCAAAAGATAAAGAAGTGAATATAAAAGCATTGAACCGTGTCCAGCGGATAATACAAATCTATCTCTATTAGGCCAGTCAGGTTTTTTTGGATCAAATTCTAGATGGTTTAAGAAAAGGACAGTTGCAACGTCAGCAAAACCCATAGGTAAACCGGGATGACCAGAATTAGCCTTTTCTATTGCATCAATTGATAAAAACCTTATTGCGTTTGCTAAGACACGTTGTTCAATTGGATTCTCTGACATATTTAAACCTTTTAATTCATAAATTTATCATAATAAACTTGTTAAAAATGACTTCTGATTTGAGTATCGTCAACAAAGAAAAACTTGATAAATGACTTTTATTGAATAATATCAGGATTGAGGTAAGATATAATAGGGTTTTTTAAAAAATAGTTTTTATTTAAATTTTTTAATTTTTATGTTCGCGCTGGAGTTAAATTTGTCTGAATTTGAGAAATCTAGAGAAAAATTTGAAGAAGCCTTGTTAAACTTGGAACAAATAGTTGATCAAATGGTAGATAAGGACTTCAAATATAGTCAAAGAGGGTCAGATAAAAAAATAATTGAAAAAACAGAAGATTTAACAATTTTAAAAAAAGAGCGTGATGAACTTAAGTTGCAACTTTTAGAGGCAACTGAAAATTATAATTCTCTTTCGACAGTTACTACTCAACTTTCGAATAGATTAGATGAAACTATAAAAAAATTAAAATCAGTTTTGGAATAGACTAATGGCTATTGTAGATATAGAAGTAAATGGCAGAAGCTATCAGATAGCTTGTGATGATGGTCAAGAAGATCATTTAAGAGAACTATCGATTAAAATTAATGAGATGGTAAAAAACCTTGTCAGCTCTATGGGACAAGTAGGCGATGCAAGGTTAATACTGATGGCTGCGCTCCTTCTAGCTGATGAAGTAAGTGATATTGAAGAAAAAAATTCTTCTGTAGTTACATCTAAGTTAAGTATTCAAGCAACTCAATCTTATAATATAGCAACTAAACGTATTTTGGATGTTGCGGCAAAGTTGAATAAATAATACTTTGTAAATTGCGGGTACTGCAAATCAGGAGAAACAGCATATCTCCCGGGCCGTTTCTTCTTACTTGGGAGCTGTCTCTGTTGGGATTGCGGTCTTAATATCGCGGCACCCACCTGCTATTAGTAGGCCAAGGTAGAAATTATGTTTTTCGGATTTTGCGGTCCCGTATACAATTAAAATAAATGTTACAAAATTGAACAAAAAAAAACTAAGATCAAAACTGTTATCGTTAAAAGATGAGAATCCAATATTTGCTTTGGAATCAAAAGCTATAGCAAATAATTT
>PTLN01000081.1 GCA_002938125.1 Alphaproteobacteria bacterium MarineAlpha2_Bin1 | reverse complement strand
CTATAATTAAAAATATATTAAGTTTTACATTTAAAAATTTTAAAAATAAGCATGGTGAGATAGTTGACTCAGAGTTTGCAATAATTGGTTTAGGTACACTTGGAAGCAATGAAATGCAATTTAGATCTGATTTAGATTTAATTTTTATTTATGAAAATAAAAAAAATATTAAAGAATCAAACGGTATTAACAAATTACCAACTAGTAAGTATTTTGCAAGATTAAGTCAGCAGTTTATAAGTGCAATTACATCTCTTACATCTGAAGGGAGAATTTTTGAAATAGATATGAGACTTAGGCCATCAGGTAATTCTGGACCAATAGCAACAAGTATAGAAAGTTTCGAACAATATCATGATAGTTCCTCATGGACCTGGGAAAAAATGGCTCTCACCAGAGCAAAACCAATTGCTGGTGATAAAATGATTATAGATAAAATAAATCTTTTGCTTAAAAAAATTCTTTCAAAACAAATACCACAAGAAATACTATTAAATGATATCTTATCAATGAGAGAAAGAATTAAAAAACAATATAATAGAGATAAATGGCAAATAAAAAATTCTCCAGGAGGCCTGCTTGATATTCAATTTCTTGCACAATACCTGCAATTATTATATAGCTCAAATCATACAGATATTTTAGATCAAAAAATAAAAAATATATTCATAAATTTAAAAGAAAGAAATCTATTAAATTCTGATATTGCAGATAATATTATTGAAATATCAGATATGCAATTCAATCTACATGCGATCATAAGCTTATGTTTTAAAGACACCGCAGATCAAACAAAATTCTCAGATGAAATAAGTTCTAAATTAATAAATATTCTTAATGTAAAAAATAAGTTTGAATTAAATTTAAAGCTGGGTTACTTACAAAATTCAATAATAAATTATTTTAATACTATTACTAATCTGTAGGCAATGTTTTGCATATAATTTCTATCCAAAGCTTTACTCTGTTTCGGTTAACATTAAAATCGTAATACCCATACACAGAACGACTATAAATAGCAATACTAGAGATATTATCTTTAATTTTAATAAACTCTACATCAATTAAATCAGGAAATTTAAAAAACTTAGTTTTTTGTATACATTTAAATTTATTTCTTTCACTATCATAAAACTTTTTACTTATTCTTGGTTGTTTATCAATAACACCTTCAAAAGAATTTTTTAAATCTTCCACTTTACAAATAAAATTTGGCGAGAAAACATCTGGAGATGATGTATACATTATTTTTTCAGGTAATGCTAGGTACTGATTTTTAGTTTTTTTTAATTTTAAATTTTGAAAGTTAATAAATTGGGACATTGAAACACAAAAAACACTCTTGCTTAAAATAATTACCAATTATATTATTTTATTATTTTAAAATCAATACATAAGGTGCAAATTATGAATTTAGAAGAGGGATCAAAAATTCCATCATTTAACCTTCCTGCTTCAAATGGGAAAAGAATAAAATTAAGTGAAATAAAATCTAAGTATATTGTAATCTATTTTTATCCTAAGGATGACACACCAGGTTGTACAAATGAAGCTAAAGATTTCAGTAAACTTAAAACAAAATTTTCAAAAAAAGACGCAGAAATTATAGGAATATCTCCTGACTCAATTGAAAAACATCAAAAATTTATAAATAAATATATTTTAAAGATAATGTTATTATCAGATAAGGATAGTAAAATTTCTATGAAATATGGTGTCTGGAAAGAAAAAAATCTTTATGGCAAAAAATATATGGGAATAGAAAGAACAACATTCTTGATTTCTAAGGAAAAGAAAATTATTAAGATATGGAGAAAAGTCCGTGTTAAAGGACATGCTCAAGAAGTCTTAAATGAAATATCAAATATTTAAATGATAAACTTATCTCTTTCTCAAAATGCTGAAAAAATTCTTAAAACTCATAATCCATTTAGAAAATGTTTTTTTACTTTTAGAACAATAGATAAGTGGGAAAAAAAACATATAAGTCTAATTGGGAAAAGTTTCTGTATTGAAACTCCTTGCAGACTAAATAAACCAATTATCTTGCCACCAAAATTAATGCCAAGAAGACGAGGGTTAAACAAAATCAATGCAAGGATAGCTTTAATACACTCATTAGCTCATATAGAGTTAAATGCTATAGACTTAGCTTGGGACATAATTGCAAGATACAATCATTATAACTTACCTTTAAAGTTTTATGATGATTGGATGGGTGTAGCTAAAGATGAAGCGATTCATTTCTTAATGCTTTCAAAAAGACTACAGGATATGGGAGCTAATTATGGTGATTTAGATGCACATGATGGTTTGTGGGATGCAGCTAAGAAAACTAAAAAAAGTCTAATTGATAGATTAGCTATAGTTCCAATGTATTTTGAAGCCAGAGGATTGGACGTATCCCCACATATGATCGAAAAATTATCTAAAGCAAATGATCATAAATCAGTAAAATGCTTAACAAGGATTTACAATGATGAAATAAACCATGTAAAAATAGGTGAATTCTGGTTTAGATGGGTTTGTAAAAAAAATAAAAAAAATCCAGAAAAAACATGGCAAAAAACAATAAATAAGTTTTTTAAGACAGAGATTGAACTTCCAAGAAATAATAAAGCCAGAGAAAAAGCAAATATGTCAGTATATCTGTCCTATATTTCTTAATTTCAAATTAAGAAATATCATCATATAGTGTTTGATTGGGATGTTTAAAAGACTATAATTAAAGAAAAATATATATAGGGCAGGAAAAATCGATGAAATTATTAAAGGATAATTTTTTTAGATTCATATCAAGAGGTCTATCATCTAAAAGTATTTTTCCAATTAAAATGCATACTAAAACTTCACCAATTTTTAGTTTTTCAAATCTTCTTAAAATAAATAAATATTTTTATCTAATTTTTCCTGATAGAGAAATTTACCTTAGAACAAATGGAAGAGTAAAATTCGTTACCTTGCCATCCTGGGCACAGTTAATATTTCTTTTAGTTTTTATTTCTTTATTTTGTTGGATTACTTTTACAAGCACGCAATACATACTTCATTCAGAAATTGTGTCCGCAAAAAATGATAAAATTAAAGAATTAAAATTATCTTATTCCAAGTTAGATGATAAATATAATAATTCAAGAAAAGCTTTTATTAAAATAACCTTAGAATTAGAATCTAAACATAAACAATTAGTTTACCTTGTTGCTCAAAAAAATAAATTGGAACTAGATTTAAAAAAAATTACTAAAGATCTTGCTATTTTCAAACAAAAACACCTAGATCAAAAAAACAAAAATATAACTGTTAAATCTAAAATTGAGAAAGAAAAGTTAGCCTTGTCTAATCAAATTATAAATTTGAAAAATGTTATGGATAAAGAACGCGACTATTCTAAAAAATTAATAAAACAATTAGAATCCTCTCAAGAAGATGCTAAAATAATTTCTAGAAAGAAAGAAGAATACAAAAACTCTGCAGAAAATTTGGCAAATCAAATTATTGAACTTTCTGAAAATATTGAAAGGTTAAGGTATGATCAACAGTACTTTGCTGATAAGATTATGGACAGGACAAATGATGACCTTTTTGCTTTAGAGTCTATTATTAAAATGACGGGTTTAAATTTAGAAAAAATTATTTCTAAAAATGCTAAAGAACTAGGAGGACCTCTTTTACCTTTAGACTGGCAACTTGAGGATCATGGTGGTGAACCTGATCAGGAGGCAAAAAATTTTCAAAAGACTGTCCTATTAATGGAAGAAAAACTAATTAAATGGCAAAGCATTCATATGCTTATGAGGAGAATACCAATAACATCACCAGTGAAAAGTTACTATATATCCTCTCCATACGGGAGAAGAAAAGACCCTTTCACTAAAAAATGGTCATTTCATAGTGGAGTAGATCTAGGTGGAACTAAAGGTCAATATGTATATACCCCTGCTCCAGGAAAAGTAACTTCAGTTAGTAAAACAGGTCCATATGGTAAGATGATTGAGATAGATCATGGGTTTAATTTAAGGACAAGATACGGTCATCTAAAGAAAATACTTGTAAAAAGAGGAGAAATAGTAGAGTTTAAAGAGAGAATTGGACAGGTTGGTAATACTGGTAGAAGCACTGGAAGCCACCTTCATTACGAAGTATGGTATGGTAATAAGGTGCTAGATCCAAACAAATTTTTAAAGGCTGGAAAACATGTTTTCAAAAACTAATTTAAATGGACAAAAAGCTGGACCACCATCAATTATAAGTATCAACCTTCAGGTTAAAGGGGATTTAAAATCAGAGGGTGAAATTCAAATAGATGGAAATGTTGATGGAAATGTAACTGCTTTAAGTATTACGATTGGGGAAAATGGATCTATCAATGGTGAAATTATTGCCGGTAAAATTCTTATTAGAGGAAAGGTAAAAGGTGAAATACATTCCCAAGAAGTCCAATTGTCTAAAACAGCTCATGTTATTGGTGATATCCATCATGATGTTCTAGGAATAGAATCTGGAGCTTACGTTGAAGGGCTATGTAAAAGATCAAAAAGACCCATTGAGAATGCAGAAAATAAGACAAAGTCAGTTAAAACTTTACAAATAAATCAAAATACAAATAAAGTAAAACCTAAGCAGATTGATATTAAACCGCCATCAAAAGCTTTACCATCTGTATAACTATAAATAATCAAGTATTTCTTCAACAACTTTTTTACTACTTATAAAAGCAAATTCTACTCTTCCTTGGATACACCAATCCCCACATACTCCAATTCTATTTTCTTTATCAATGAGAGGTTTAGCTAATTTTTGTCTACTGATATTTGCATATCTCCACCTTTGCAAATCAATTACTTTTAAATTTGATAAATTTTTATTTAAAATTTTTGATGTTTCATTCAATAAAAATTTTTTTACTTTATCATCCGGCATATTCATATTTTCATCAGCCCATTTATTTGTTGAATTAATTACCATAGTAAAATTTTTAGGTCTTAAAGGTTTGGTTGAATTAATTGAAATCCAACTTATTTTTGCCCTTGTTACTAAAGCTGCGTCGAAAGGTAGTTCAATTTTATTATCAAAACCAAGTAATAATGAATAACAACCTAGCATATCAAGATTTTTTATTTTATCATAATATTTAAAATTTCTTGGTATTGTTTCGATAATCTGTTTAGGGGGTATTGCAAATAAAACCCAGTCAAAATTTCCTTGAGAATTTCCTTCGTCATCAAAAACTTCTAAACTATTTTTGTCAGAAGTAATTTTATTAATCTTTGTATTTAGTCTAATATTCAAATTTTTTGATAGATATTTTCCTATGGAATTCATATTTGGAACACCAACATAATGAGGGTATTCACTATTCCATTGATGACTATGCGTTACCTTACTCATATCATATTCAGCAAATCTAGCGTCCCATCTTTGAACAACATTTTTTTCTTCTAATAAAGTAACTAAATTTCTAAATTCTTTTGTTTTTACTGTAAAAAATTGAGCACCATGGTCAAAGTTAAAATCATTTATTCTTCGGGTAGCTAACCTTCCACCTACCCCTCTAGATTTCTCAAAAATAATCACTTCAGCATAATTAATTAAATTGGTGGCTAAAGTTAGACCTGATAAACCACTTCCTATAATAGCTATTTTTTTCATAGATACTTCAGTTTTAAAGTTAATTTTTATTATTTTTGTTTTGAATAAAACTTAAACCTGTTTCAATAAATTCGTCTATATCACCTTCTAAAACACCCAAAGCATTCCCCTTTTCAACACCTGTTCTTAAATCTTTTACTAATTGGTATGGGTGAAGAACATATGATCTAATCTGGTGACCCCAACCAATATCTGACTTTGAGTGGTAATTTTCTTGACGCTTGCTCTCAATTTTATCAATTTCTATTTCATATAATCTTGATTTAAGCATTTTCAATGCTACTGATTTATTTTTATGTTGGGATCGTTCACTCTGACATTGAACTACAATTCCAGTTTCTAAATGTGTTATTCTTACGGCGCTATCAGTGGTATTTACATGCTGACCACCAGCTCCAGATGATCTATAGGTATCAATTCTCAAATCTTTATCATCTATCTGAATACTTATTTCATCATCTATAACTGGATATACACCTATACTAGCAAAGCTTGTATGCCTTCTTGATGATGAGTCAAATGGTGAGATTCGTACGAGTCTATGGACTCCTGTTTCTCCCTTCAACCAGCCATAAGCGCTATAACCAGATACTTTAACTGTAGCCGATTTTATGCCAGCTTCTTCACCTATACTTTCTGCAATTATATCAAATTTAAAATCTTTAGTATCACACCATTTTTTATACATTCTTAATAGCATCTCTGCCCAATCTTGTGACTCAGTTCCTCCGGCACCTGCATGAACTTCTAAATAACAATCATTATTATCTGCTTCACCAGAAAAAAGAGTCTGTAATTCAAGTTTTGAAGCTCTTTTTGATAAATCTATAAGATTTGAAAAAACTTCATCATATATTTCTTTATCATTTTCAATATCAGATAAATCTAAGAATTGTTTTAGGTCAGTTAATTCATTTTCAAGACCAATACATGTATTAATCATATTATCTAGTCTAGTTCGTTGTCTCATAATTTCTTGAGCTTTAATCTGATCATTCCAAAAGTTATTTTTTTCAACTTCTTTGTTTAATTGATTTAATAGTTTTACTGAATCATCCCAGTCAAAGAAACCTCCTTATTGTTTCAATTGAGTAGTTTATTTTTTCACAAATTTTTTCACATTCTGAATTCATAATTAACTCATAATATATATTTAATATAAACCACCAGTTCCAGATCCTGTCTTTATTACAGAATTATCGAAATTGCCAGGCTTATCTAAAACTGGAATAGAGCCCTTTGGTTCTGATCCTGGTGTAAATGCTTCAAGTAAGACTCTCTTAGTGTCTTGTTCTGCAATTAAACCAGTTTTAGCATCTATTCTAACCAACCTAACTCCTTTCGGTATTCTAAAAGGTATGTCAGGCTTATCAGCCAACGCAGCTTTCATAAAATTTTTAAAAATTGGAGCAGCAACTGATGCACCTTGTTCATTTGGACCGAGAGTTTTTGGTTGGTCAAATCCAACAAATACTCCAACAACTAAATCTGCGGAAAAACCTATAAACCATGCATCAATTCCATCATTTGTAGTTCCTGTTTTTCCTGCAAGGTGCTTACCTAAAGATTTAATTCTTCTTCCGGTTCCCCTCTGAACAACACCTTCTAACATTGATACAATTTGGTATGCTGCCTCAGAGGTTACAATTTCTTGCCTATTATCAAAAAGTTTTGGAACATTCTGATTAGTCCAAGAAACAACTTTACATTTCTCACAAACTCTCTCATCACTAGACATAATTGTCTTACCTCTTCTGTCTTGTATTCTATCAATAAAACTTGGTTGAATAAACTTTCCTCCATTTACCAACATAGCATAAGCTGCTGTAATATCTATTAATGTTGTCTCTCCAGCACCCAAAGACATAGATAATAACTTGGGCATATCTTTCATTATTCCAAATTTATTTGCATATTCAGCAATTACATCCATACCAAGAAACTGAGCTAACCTAACAGTCATCAAATTTCTTGATTTTTCAACACCTAATCTTAAAGTTGAGGGACCATAAAATTTGTTAGTATAGTTTGCTGGTTTCCACCAACCTTGCCCTGCACCTTGATCGACAACAAATGGTGCATCTAATACTTTACTAGCAGGAGTAAAGCCATTTTCTAATGCAGCAAGATAAACAAAAGGTTTAAATGCGGACCCTGGTTGTCTTTTAGCTTGAGTAGCTCTATTAAATTCACTTCTGAAAAAAGAGTAACCTCCCACCATTGCGAGAACTCTACCAGTATGAGGATCCATTGCTATAATAGCGCCTTCAATATCAGGAACCTGCCTTAAAGAGTAAATTAATTCCCCTTTTATTAATTTTGG
>PTLN01000080.1 GCA_002938125.1 Alphaproteobacteria bacterium MarineAlpha2_Bin1 | reverse complement strand
TATTGTTTGTTTACATCATGCCGCCCATGCCGCCCATGCCACCCATGCCGCCCATGCCGCCCATGCCACCCATGCCACCCATGCCACCCATGCCACCCATATCAGGAGCAGCAGGCATTGGTTCTTTCTTATCTGGACGTTCAGCAATCATGGCCTCTGTAGTAATGATTAGGCTTGCAACAGAAGCAGCACCCTCAAGTGCTATTCGCACGACTTTTGCGGGATCAACAACACCATCTTTAATTGTATCAACATATTCTTCAGTTTGTGCATTAAAGCCAGTAGTATTACCTTTACTTTCAATAAGTTTGCCAACAACTACGGCTCCATTTACTCCTGCGTTCTCAGCTATTTGCTTAACTGGAGCTTGAAGTGCTCTTCGAACTATATCAATACCAGATTGTTGGTCATCATTTTCAGCTGTTAACTTGTTAATAGCTTTAGATGCATATAAAAGGGTTACACCTCCTCCAGGAACGATACCCTCTTCAACTGCGGCTCTTGTAGAATGAAGAGCATCATCAACCCTATCTTTTCTCTCTTTAACCTCAACTTCTGTAGAACCACCAACTCTAATTACAGCAACACCACCTGCAAGCTTTGCAAGACGCTCCTGTAATTTTTCTTTATCGTATTCTGAGCTAGTTTCATCAATTTGAGCTCTGATCTGATTACATCTATCTTGAATGTCTTTCTTTTTACCAGCACCTTCTACAATGGTTGTATCTTCCTTAGTTATTGTTGTTGTTTTAGCTGTACCAAGTTCATTTAATGAAATGTTTTCTAGTTTAACACCTAAATCCTCAGATATTACAGTACCACCAGTAAGAATAGCTATGTCCTCTAACATTGCTTTGCGCCTGTCACCAAAACCTGGTGCTTTAACAGCAGCAACCTTTAATCCACCCCTCAATTTATTCACAACTAGAGTAGCAAGAGCTTCGCCTTCTATGTCTTCTGCTATTACTAATAATGGTCTATTTGTTTTAACAACAGCCTCAAGAACAGGCAACATTGGTTGTAGATTGGTAAGTTTGGATTCATGGATTAATATATATGCATTCTCAAGTTCACATTCCATTTTTTCAGCATTAGTTATAAAGTAAGGAGACAAATAGCCTCTATCAAATTGCATACCTTCTACAACATCAAGTTCTGTTTCCATTCCTTTAGCTTCTTCTACAGTAATTACGCCTTCTTTGCCTACTCTTTGCATTGCCTCTGAAATAAAGTCACCAATTTCATTTTCACCATTAGCTGAAATAGTACCCACTTGAGCAACCTCCTGCTCGGTTTTAACGGGTTTGGCAGTTTTAGAAATAGACTTCACAGCTGCCTTTACAGCAAGATCAATGCCTCGTTTAAGGTCCATGGGATTCATTCCAGCTGCGACTGACTTTGCACCCTCATTAACTATTGCTTGTGCTAATACAGTAGCCGTAGTTGTGCCGTCACCAGCTTCATCACTGGTCCTACTTGCTACTTCTCTAACCATTTGTGCACCCATATTTTCGAATTTATCCTCAAGGTCAATGTCTTTAGCAACTGTAACTCCGTCTTTCGTAATTCTAGGTGCACCAAAAGATTTGTCTAAAACGACATTTCTACCTTTTGGACCTAACGTTACTCGAACAGCATTGGCTAAAGTGTTAACACCCCTTATCATTCTTTCACGGGCATCCCTGTCAAATTTGACGTCCTTACTAGCCATGGCAATCTACTTCCTCTTTTATAATATTAATGAATAATGAGCTTAAAAACGCCCAAAAACTATGAATTCTTATAAAGAACCCCAAAACTTTTATCAAGTTTCATGTAGTAATATAACTAGTTATTTCAAGTTTTTTTTTTTATAAATTATAGAAAAAATTGAATTATTTAAAAAAAATTAAAAAAATCCTTTTAATTCAATTATTTATTTTTTTTTTTCAAACCTTTGAATAATTCATATCAAGTTAAATTTCTATTTTAATCAATCAGTATAGCCCCATGACCACTAGAAATGTATAGTTTTTCAAATTTACTTGACTCTTTTGGGTCAATTGCAACCTTTATCAATGTCTCCTGTCCAAAATCAGTTCTTTCGATAACCTTTCCTTTTCCATATAACCATGCAATTATATTCCCTTGATGTGAGAGTATTCTGTATTTTTTTATTATACGCGTTGAAGAAAAAAATTCCGAAATACTGTTTAAAAGATTTTCACAACCTTCGCCAGTTAAAGCTGATAACCAAAATACTTTATTGTTATTTTTTTGGTTAAATCTAATATTATTATCTTTATTATCTCTAATTAAATCAATTTTATTATTTACATCAAAAATAGTTGTGCTTTCTGAAACCCCAATCTGTTTTAGTATTGATTTTACGTCAATATTTTGTGAATACTTTTCATAACTAGATGCATCATGTATGTGCAAAATTAATTCTGCATTTTTTACTTCTTCTAACGTTGCAGAAAAAGCCGCAACAAGTTGATGTGGAAGGTCTGATATAAATCCAACAGTATCAGAAAAAATAATCTTAATTGAATCAGGAAGATTTTTCACTCTCATTGTTGGATCTAACGTAGCAAAAAGCATATCCTTAGAAACGACGTTTGAACTAGTTAATTTGTTAAATAAGCATGATTTACCAGCGTTTGTATAACCAACAATTGCAACAATTGGAAAAGGGACTTTACTTCTTGAAAGTTGCTGTAAAGATCTAGTCGTAGTTATTTTGTTTAGTGATTTTTCTATACGGTTTATTTTCTTTGATAATTGCCTTCGGTCAGATTCAATTTGCCTTTCTCCCGGACCTCCTAAAAACCCCCTCCCACCTCTTTGTCTTTCAAGGTGTGTCCATGATCTCACAAGTCTACTTTTCTGATATTGAAGAGCAGCTAGTTCTACTTGTAAAATACCTTCTTTGGTTTGGGCTCGAGCACCAAAAATTTCAAGTATCAAACCTGTTCTGTCAATAACTTTACAGTAGAGTTTTTTTTCAAGATTTCTTTGTTGAATTGGTGAAAGTTTGTAATCAAAAAAAATAATTGATAACTTAAATTCAATAACTGCATCTCTTAAATGTAAAACTTTGCCTTTACCTATAAAAGTAGATGGATTAATATTTGTAATATCAACTTTTTCAATAAAACAGATATCTAAATCTATAGAATTAACTAAACCTTTAGCTTCATTTACATAAGTAATAGAGTCCCTAACTTTTCTTCTTTCATTAGTAATCGGACAAATTATACCTGTTCTATTAATTCCTAACTCCTATATTGTCCAAAATAAGCAGATGCTGAAAATATATGCCTTAAACTACTCTTTTTAGTCATCTTCACCCTCTTCTGGATTAAAAAGTTTTACCGGTTCAGATGGCATGATAGTTGAAATTGCATGCTTATAAACAAGTTGTGAATGCGAGTCTCTATATAGTAGAATACTAAAATTATCAAACCAAGTTATTACACCTTGAAGCTTAACGCCGCTTATTAGAAAAATTGTGACTTGTTGTTTATTTTTTCTAACACTATTAAGGAAAACATCCTGTACATTTTGATTTTTTGAAGAAGTCATAGTAACCCTCTATTTATTTTTATGTTATTCTAATATTAAATTTAAATTTATCAAAACATATTCATCACTGATTAACTTACTTACTTCCTGAACTGTAAGTTTTTAAGAAATTTGATGAAAATTCAGCCATTTTTTTATTTTTTATAGCTTCTCTTATAGACCTCATGAGCCATTGGTAAAATGATATATTATGAAGTGTTAATAAAACAGCCCCTAAAATTTCCTTAGACTTAAATAAATGATGCAGATAAGCTTTACTATAATTATTACTTGCAGGATTTACTATATTTTCATCTAATGGTGAAATATCATTTGCATAACATGCATTTCTAATATTAATTGGGCCATTTCTAGTAAATGCTTGTCCTGTTCTCCCTGACCTTGTTGGTAACACACAATCAAACATATCAACTCCTTTTAAAACAGCCTTAATAATGTCATCTGGTTTTCCAACACCCATTAAATACCTTGGCTTATCAGTTGGTAATTTTTTTGTAGTATAGTCTAATACCTTTAGCATTTCTTCTTGGCCCTCGCCTACTGCTAAACCACCTATCGCAAACCCATCAAAATTTATTTCTTGTAACATACTCACTGAATCTTGCCTTAAATCTTCATAGATACCACCTTGAACAATTCCAAATAAACCCTTACCCTCTCTTGGAATCCATGATTTTTTTGACCTTTTGGCCCAATTCATAGATCTTAACATTGATTTTTCTGCACTTTTATAATCAATTGGAAATGGGATACATTCATCTAACACCATTGCGATATCAACATCAAATGTTACTTGTAAGTCCATACAATTCTCAGGAGACATAAAAATTTTTTTTCCATCAATATGGGATTTGAAACTAACGCCATCTTCAGCTGATTTTGCTAATGATGATAAAGACATAATTTGAAAACCACCGGAATCTGAAAGAATAGGTCTTTTCCAGTTCATAAAATTATTTATACCACCAAGTTTCTTTATTACATCTTTCCCAGGTCTTAGCATTAGATGGTAAGTATTGCATAAAATTATTTCAGAATTAGTAGTCAGTATTTGATCTGGCATTATTCCTTTTACAGTTGCAGATGTTCCAACAGGCATAAATGCCGGTGTATTTATTGATCCATAATATGTTGATAAAACTCCTAAACGAGATTCGCCATCATTAGTGAGTAAATTAAATTTGAAAATATTAGTCATGTTCGATATAAAAGCATTGCATCACCATATGAGTAAAATCTGTATTCATTTTCAATTGCATAGCGGTAAGCTCTAAAAATATTATCTTTTCCGGCAAAAGCACAAACTAACATTAGTAATGTAGATTTAGGAAGATGAAAATTGGTTAACAAAATATCTACCACATTGAACTTAAAACCTGGTTTAATAAAAATGTTTGTATTACCTTTAAATTCTTTGTTATTTTTATTTAAAAATGCAGTTTCTAAAATTCTCATTGTCGATGTTCCAACAGAAATAATTCTCCCATTTTTTGATTTTGTATCATTGATTTTATTAATAACATTCATAGATATTTCTCCATATTCATCATGCATTATATGGTCATTTATATTTTCAACTTTAACAGGTAAAAAAGTTCCAAGACCAATATGGAGTGTTATAGTGCTTATTTGTACACCATTTGAAATTAGTTCATTAAGCAGAGACTCTGTAAAATGAAGACTCGCCGTCGGAGAGGCAACCGAACCTTCATTTTTTGCAAAGATTGATTGATAATCAACATCATCTCTCTCATCTGTATTTCTCATTTTTTGAATATATGGTGGTATCGGAATCGAACCATATTTATCAAGTAATTTGGATAAATGGTCGATTTTACAATTTAAATTTAATAAAACTAATCCAGCATTTTCTTTTGATAATACATACCCACTTAAATTATCACCAAAAACTAAGTTATCTCCTACATTAACTTTCTTGTATGGTTTTACAAGAGCTTTCCATTCATTGGAGGATATATTATTAATTAATAATACTTCAAATTTTCTATTACTTTTGTATCCAATTAGCCTAGATTTTATAACTTTAGTATCATTAAATATGATTAAATCATTTTTACTAAAATATTTTGGAATACATTTTATCAATGAATCCTCAAAATTACCTTTTCTAACTTTCAAAAGTTTAGAATTATCTCTCGGATAAGCAGGTCTATCAGCTATTAATTTTTTTGGCAAATCATAGTTAAATTGATTTAATTGCAAAGAACAAAATACCCAAGTTATTTAATATCAGAAGCAACTTTTAATGAAATTATAAAATCAGGATTATCAACTATTCCATTCATATCGTCACCTTTTTTAATCTTATCAACAAATTCCATACCTTCTATTACTTTACCCCAAACTGTATATTGATTGTCTAAACTTGGTGCAGAATCGAACATAATAAAAAATTGAGAATTAGCAGAATTAGGATCTGGAGTTCTTGCCATTGAAACAATTCCTCTGACATGAGGTTCATTACTAAATTCTGATTTTAAATCAGGCAGATCTGAACCACCTGAACCGGTTCCTGTGGGATCACCCATTTGAGCCATAAACCCATCAATAACTCTATGGATTGGCGTATTATCATAAAAATTCATTCTTGCTAGTTCTTTAATTCTTTTAACGTGATTAGGTGCTAACTCAGGGTATAGTTGAATTACTACAACACCACCCTTTAATTCAAGGTGTAACCTATTTTCAAGTTCATTATCCATATCTTGTCCATTTACAGAGTTAATTAAAAACAAAGACGCAAAAATAATATAAGCACAGTGTTTAATCTTTTTATTAATTTTGGTCATAATGATTCGATTATAATATTTTAAAAACATGATTATTTGATCTCATTAATTCTATTTATAACATTTTCTTTTACTTTAGATGACACAAAAGTTGATATATCACCTCCTAAAATTGCTATCTCTTTAACAAACCTTGAGGAAATAAATTGTTGATTTTCTGCTGACATCAAAAAAACAGTTTCAATATTTTGATCTAATCTAGTATTCATTCCAACCATTTGAAACTCGTAATCAAAATCTGATACTGCCCTTAACCCTCTAAAAATCATACTTGCATTTATCTCTTTAGCAAAATGAATAAGCAAATTACTAAAGGGCAACACATTAATTTTACAACTATTATTTATAGTTTTTTTTATGTTTGAAATTTCATATTCAACCATATCTACCCTCTTTTTAACATCAAAAAAAGGATTTTTATCAATATTTGATGCTACACCAATTGTGAGTTGATCAACCAGCTTTGTTGATCGTTTTATGATATCAATATGTCCATTAGTAATAGGATCAAATGTGCCTGGATATAAGCCTACTCGCATATTTGTCATTTTGAATTTATTCCATTTACACTAATTAATTTTCATCTACATTTTCTGCTAATCTTGCAACTGAAACAACCTTTTCATCCTCAGAGGTATTAAATAATGTCACACCTTGAGTATTTCTTCCAGCAATTCTGACATCCAAAACTGGGCTTCTTATCAATTTTCCTCGATCAGTTACTAACATTATTTGATCTTTGTTTTCAACTGAAAATGATCCAACTACAGGTCCATTTCTCTTAGAAGTAACAATATTAATTATACCTGATCCTCCTCGATTAGTAAGTCTATACTCAAATGCAGAGGATCTCTTTCCATAACCATTTTCTGTAATAGATAGAATAAACTCTTCTTTTTCCTTTAAAGATATAAATTTATTTGTTTCTAATAACGCAGATAATTCTCTATCTCTCTCATAATTATCATAATCTTTAGTATCACTATTATTCAATCTCCTAAATGCAGAAATTGCCTGAAGATATTCAGATCTTATTTCTGTAGTTACTTCAACGTGATTTAAAACAGTCATACTTACTACAGAATCTCCTTTAATTAAATTCATACCCTTGACTCCGGATGTATTTCTTCCACCAAAAACTCTAAGACCTTTCATTGAGAATCTTATACATTTACCGGAGGACGCAGCTAAAAGAATATCGTTATTCTCAGTAGCTAAAACAACACTTATGAGTTTATCATTTTGATTTAATTTTATAGCTTTTATTCCTGTAGACAGAATTCTCTCAAAATTATCTATAGCTATTGGTCTAACTAAACCATTAGCAGTTACAAACACAGCTACAAAATCTTGGTAACTTTTACTTTCTCTATCAAGAGGTAGTAAGGTTTGAATTATTTCACCATCTGCTATTGGTAATAAATTAATCATTGGCTTACCTCTAGCCTGAGGAGTGCCAAGAGGTATTTTATAAGCTTTAAGTCTATAAACTTTTCCGTAAGAAGAAAAAAATAGAATTGGAGTGTGAGTATTTACAACAAAAACTTGTGAAACAAAATCCTCCTCTCTTGTTGTCATTCCAGATCTTCCTTTACCTCCTCTTTTTT
>PTLN01000008.1 GCA_002938125.1 Alphaproteobacteria bacterium MarineAlpha2_Bin1 | reverse complement strand
TTTCTGCATTTTTCATTATTTTAACAAGACCACGGTAGGTATTTTGAGCTTTTCCTGCAGATATTCCTTTTGAAATTATCCTACTCTTTGTATTTTTACCTAAATGTATCATTTTGGTTCCTGTATCCGCTTGTTGGTGATTATTTGTAATTGCTATTGAATAGAATTCACCAACTGAATTATCTCCTTGCAATAAACAACTTGGATATTTCCATGTTACTGCTGAACCAGTTTCAACTTGAGTCCAGGAAATTTTTGAGTTATTTCCCTTGCAAGCACCTCTTTTGGTTACAAAATTATAAATCCCGCCTTTCCCATTCTCATCACCAGGGTACCAATTTTGAACAGTAGAGTATTTTATTTCAGCGTCATCTAAAGCAATAAGCTCAACTACAGCTGCATGTAGTTGATTTTCATCCCTCATTGGGGCGGTACAGCCCTCTAGATAACTAACATAACTCCCTTTGTCAGCTATTATTAATGTTCTTTCAAACTGGCCCGTTTCTTCTGAATTTATTCTAAAATATGTGGATAATTCCATTGGACATCTTACCCCCTCTGGAATGTATACAAATGAACCATCAGTAAAAGTTGCTGAATTTAGAGTTGCAAAAAAATTATCTGAAATTGGTACTACACTTCCAAGATATTTTTGGACTATTTTAGGGTGATTTTTGACAGCCTCTGAAAACGAACAAAAAATTATACCATGTTTCTTTAATTCATCTTTAAAAGTAGTAGCTACAGATACACTGTCAAAAACAGCATCGACGGCAACACCTGCCAACATTTTCTGTTCCTGAAGTGGAATTCCTAATTTTTCGTAAGTCTCAAGAAGTTTGGGATCTATGTCTTCTAAACTTTTTGGAGGATCCTCCATACCCTTCGGAGCAGAATAATAATAGGAATCTTGGTAATCTATTGGAGCAAAAGATAATTTGGCCCAAGTAGGTTCCATTTTTTCTTCAAATTGCCTTTTCCAATAATTAAAGGCTTTCAACCTCCAATCTAATAGCCATTTAGGCTCTCTATTCTTTTTAGAAATGTATTTTATTATTTCCTCATTAATTCCTTTATCAGGCCTTTCTGAATTTACATCTGTAGAAAATCCATACTTATATTTTTCTGAGGAAAGAGTTTCAATAAGTTTATTTTTTTCGGTATTATTGGTCATAACTCGTGTCTTTTTCTGATATACTATGAAACTTAATATGTTTGTTATTTATATTATTTAAAAGAGTTTCTTTACTCATTTTCGGATCAAAAAGTTCTTTTAATGTAAGGTTCTCTAAAACTATCTTTATTGTTGATGAAACAACCTCCCATTTTCCAGCAATCGAACAACTAGATAGGAAGACACATGCTTCCCCCTTTTCATCTAAACAATCTGTAAGGACAATTGGACCTTCGAATATTTGTAAAATCTCGAGTATGGAAATATCTGATACTTCACGATTTAATGTATAACCACCTGATCTTCCTCGCAAGGATGAAACTATTCCCTCACTGCTTAGTCTATGGAGAATTTTACTTACAGTCGGACTCGGGAGACCTGTTGATTTCGATACTTGCTCCGTGCTTAGACGATCATTATTGGATTTATCCATATAATTAATTACCACAGCAGCATAATCGCTCATTTTATTTAATTTTAGCATTTCTACCAAATTCTGTAAATCTTGACCATTCTGGTCATATATTAAACTTCTTTCAATATTTCAAGTCTTTAGTTAAGTTTTTTTTAAAAAATAAATATTTATTGTTATTTGCAAATGATTATTAAAAACCATAATGAAAATTCTAGGGAAAAAGCTCTTAATATACCCACATTAACCCTTATTTGCATATTATCCTTAATCGGGGTTCACGCATTATTGCAAGTTCTGGACGAACAGCAAAAAACGCTTCTTATACTCAAATTAAGCTTTATTCCTGCAATTTATTCTAACTTCAGTTCAACAATTTTTTATCAAATTTACTCCCCTTTGACTTATATATTAATACATGGGAACTTAACACATCTAGTTATTAATATATGTATGCTAGCTGCTTTTGGAAGTATTATTGAAAAAGAATTTGGTAGATTAAATTTTTTATTTATTTTTTTTTCTTGTTCATTAATGGGAATTTTTTTACATTTTTTAATCTTTCAAAACTCTTACTCTCCGGTGATAGGATCCTCAGGTGGAATATGCGGTTTATTTAGCTTTTATTTAATTAATAAAATAAAACAAAATAAAAGTTCTAATTTAAAAATTATTCAAATATTTATTACTTTAATATTAATTTTTTATTTATTTAGCTTAATAGATATTTTTCCTCAAATCGATTCAACAAAATTAGCTTGGGTAGTCCACATAGGAGGATTATTAGGAGGGTTAATTTTTTTTTATTTAAAAAAAATTTTTTTGAATAAAAACTAAGCTGTTTGCTTTTCTGAGAGTTTTTCACCTGAACTTATCAGATTTAAGCACTCACTAACAATATCTATAGAAGTTATTTTAGCTATTTTGTGTTGATTATCTGCGGTATCGTGGTCAATAAAAAAATCAGGAAAAAATAAAGATTTGAATTTAAAGTTTTTTGAAAAAATATTTTTTTTCATTATATGATTCATGACCTGGGTTGAAAAACCTCCACTTGAACCTTCTTCGATGGTTATAAGAGCTTCATGATTACTAACTAATTGATCAATCAGATTACTATCAAGTGGTTTAGCAAATCTTGCATCTACAATAGTTGAAGATATTCCATAGGCAAGTAACTCTTTTTCAGCAACTTTTACATCAGCTAAACGAGTTCCATAAGATATAATAGCTATATTAATACCTTCTTTTACAACTTTACCTTTACCAATCTCAAGAGGCTTTCCTAATTCTGGAAGTTCTAAACCCAAGGCTTCACCTCTTGGATATCTAAATGCTGATGGTCTATCATCTATAGAAAGAGCAGTTGCAATCATATGCATTAGTTCTACCTCATCTGATGGAGCCATTAATACAAAATTTGGGATGCAACCGAGATATGCAATATCAAAAGAACCTTGATGTGTTACTCCATCAGCACCTACCATACCTGCTCTATCAATAGCAAATCGAACAGGAAGTGATTGAATAGCTACATCATGTATTATTTGATCATATGCTCTTTGAAGAAATGTCGAATAAATTGTAGCAAAAGGTTTAAAACCCTCAGCAGCAAGACCTGCAGAAAAAGTTACCGCATGTTGTTCAGCTATTCCTACATCAAAAAGTCTTTCAGGGAATTTTTCCCCAAAGAAGTTTAAACCTGTACCTGAAGGCATAGCAGCAGTAACTGCTACAATTTTATCGTCTTCAGATGCATGCCTTGTCAATGCCCTTGAAAAAACGTTGGTGTAGGTTGGAATTTTATTTGAAGATTTATTTTGCTTTCCAGTAACAATATCAAATTTAGAAACACCATGAAATTTATCAGTTGCTTTTTCTGCAGGGGGATAACCCTTACCTTTCTTAGTCACTACATGTACAAGTATAGGGCCATCATTAATCGAATTTTTAACGTTCTTTAAAATTGGAATTAAATGATCAATATTATGACCATCAACTGGACCAACATAATAAAAACCCAACTCTTCAAAAAGAGTGCCTCCAGTAAGCATAACTCTTGCATACTCTTCTGCTTTTTTTGCAGCTTTACTAATTCTATCTGGAAGTTTTTTTGCTAGCTCTCTTCCAATATGTCTAACAGATCTATAAGGTTTTGCAGATATTAATCTTGCTAAATAAGAACTCATGGCCCCAACTGGAGGAGCTATAGACATATCATTATCATTAAGAACGACAATCAACCTGCTTTTCAAAGCACCAGCATTATTCATCGCTTCATAAGCCATTCCAGCACTCATGGCGCCATCACCAATAACAGCTACAACGTTGTGATTTCTTTTAGACAAGTCCCTAGCGACAGCAAAGCCAAGAGCTGCAGAAATAGATGTAGAGCTATGAGCAGCACCAAATGGATCATATGCACTCTCCTGTCGATTAGTGAAACCTGATAGTCCTCCTCCCTGACGCAGAGTCTTTATTAATTTTTTTCTACCTGTGATTATCTTATGTGGATAAGTTTGATGTCCAACGTCCCATATAACTTTATCTTTGGGAGTATCAAAAACATAGTGCAAGGCAATAGTTAATTCTATTACTCCCAAACCAGCACCAAGGTGACCACCTGTAGATGAAACAGTATTTATTGTCTCCTCTCTTAACTCCTCTACTAATTGAGGTAAAAGATTGTTCTCAAGTTTTCTAATATCTTCTGGGAGATTTATGTTATCTAAAAGTTTATTGACCATGATATGATATTTTTAAATTAAATTTAATTTTTAATCAAATCTAATTCATAGTTTTTTGCTCTATCTTGTTATTTAATATACTAGGAAGCCTAAAACTAACATTCTCTTCTATTAAATTATCTTCATATAGTTCTACATCAAAAGTTGATTGAAGAAAATAAACAATTTCATCAATAATTTCTTCCGGAGCAGATGCACCAGCAGTAATACCAACGGTATGCATCCCTCTAAACCAAGATAAATCTAAAGAAGTTGAATCTTCTATTAAATATGAATTAGAACCATAACTAGATGCTATTTCAACCAACCTATTTGAATTTGAACTATTTTTCGAACCAATAACTAGGACAATATCTGATTTTTCAGCTAGGGAACGTACAGCTGTTTGCCTATTTTGTGTTGCATAACAAATATCCTTAATATCTTGGCCTTCAATTGCAGGAAACTTTATTTTGAGAGCTGATATGATTTCTCTCGTATCATCAACGCTAAGTGTAGTTTGGGTTATATATGCTAGCTTTTGATGATTTTTTGGACTTATAAAATCAATATCCTCAATTGAACTTACTAAAAATACTTTACCGGGAATCTGACCCATTGTTCCCTCAACTTCTGGATGACCCTCATGACCAATTAAAATTACCTCCGAATCAGATTTTACTGCTTTCCTACCTTCAACATGAACTTTTTTAACAAGTGGACAAGTTGCATCAATCACTTGTAATTTTCTAATTAAAGCTGAGTCTTCAACTAACTTTGACACACCATGAGCACTGAAAATAGTTACTGAATTTTTGGGGATTTCATCTAAACTTTCAACAAAGATTGCTCCTTTTGATTTTAGATTCTCTATAACTCTTCTATTATGAACAATCTCATGTCTAACATATACTGGAGGACCGTATTGAATTAATGCCTTTTCAACGATTTCAATAGCTCTTTCAACACCTGCACAAAAACCTCTTGGTTTAGCCAAAACAATTTTTATTTTTAATTTTTCATTCATTATATTTATCTAGAAAATGATCAAAATCCTATAATTGATTTTTTTCTTTGATTTTCTAACTTATTCCAGCAATATATACAATAACTATTTTATTTATATTTTTATTTAATTATGGATAAAAAAATTATAAGTACTTATATCAAATATATTTTTTTTCTATTTATTATATTTAATACGAATATAAATTCTTTTGCTGAACAATTAGATAAGCATTCTAGCTTATCAGGAGGCAAAACAACTAGAAATGACATTACTAGTAATGCATTTTCTAAGCCTGCAAAGAACTTACCAATTAAATACAGACAAATTTTCAGTGAAGGAAATAGGCTATTTAAAGTTGAATGGGGGACTAATCCTAATCAGAAATTTTATGGACTTGGACCCACTTTTATACAATCAAGTTGCATCAATTGTCATATAAAAGATGGGAGAAGTCTGCCACCAGAAATAAACGAAAAAGGAATTGGTGGTTTGTCAATCTTCCTAAATAATTATTATATAGACGAAGAAAACTATGGGAAAAAAATTGATACTAGAGCAATAAATAATGTTCAAGTTGAAGGAAAAATAAATGTTGATTATGAGATAATTTCTGGAAATTTTTCTGATGGAACACCTTATAAATTACTAAAACCAAAATTTATTATTGAAAAAAGTAACTTTGGGAAATTAAGAAATAGAATACATGGAAGGGTTGCAACTTCAATAATTGGTATGGGACTTATTGAAACAATACCAGAAGAATTAATCTTTCAATGGTCTGATCCTTACGATAATGATAAAGATGGTATTTCTGGAAGGCCAAATATTATATATGATCCTATAGTTAAAAAAAAATTAGTTGGAAGATTTGGTTGGAAGGCTAGCAAGAGTTCCATTAAGCACCAGGTCGTCTCCGCATTACACGAAGATATTGGAATTACAACAAATTTTTTTCCTAAAAATAGATGCCCAAAGTTACAATTTAATTGTAAAAAGGAGTTAGTAAATAAATCAATAGAAGCAAATGATTATATTGTAGATACTATTTCATTTTATACATCTGTAATTGCTGTTCCTGCAAGAAGAGATATTAACAACGAACTCATAAAAAATGGTAGAAATTTATTTATTAGTATTGGCTGTGCAAAATGTCATATTCCAAATGTTAAAACAGGTAAAAATCCCAATTTACAATTTGCTTTTCTTAATAATCAATATATCCAACCATTTACAGATCTTTTATTGCACGATATGGGTGAAGAACTTGCTGAGTATTCAAAAGAAGGTATTGCTAATGGTAAAGAATGGAGAACTGCGCCACTCTGGGGTTTAGGTTTAATTCAAAGAGTAAATGGTAAAATTAGACTATTGCATGATGGCAGAGCCAGGAGTATAAAAGAAGCGATTTTATGGCATGGTGGGGAAGCAAAAAATTCTAGAGATAAATTTCTGTTAATGAAAAAAAATAAAAGAAAATTACTTCTTAAATTTTTAAAATCTTTATAGCGGAGCTACAATTAATTTACCATTTATATCACTTGATATTTGATTTTGCTCATGAAAGAATTCAATTTTTAGATATTCAAAATCAGCTTCATCTCTAAGTGATTTAATCAATTTAAAACTATATTTTTTTAAATAAATATCTTTTTTATTAAAATTTATACTGACAAAACTTTTAAATTCTTGAAATTTATTCCTTAATTTTTCTAATAAAAAAACTCTTGCATTAAGGTGTAATTTGTCTGAGTGTGGCGCTTGACCCCACATACGTCGCCATTCACTTGTAAACTCTCTTACCTCTGTAGAATTCCAAGTTGTATTAAAATCTGACAAACTATTAAACGTTAAAAAATCAAAATATGTGAAACCAAAATTTTCTGAACCACCCAAAACCTTCCAATTAGAGTAATGGTAAACTTTATTTAAACTATTAAAAAAAGGATTATCTACATTTATAAGCCAATTTTCATATTTTTCTATATCAGTTTCTTTTCTTGGAGTATAGGTAAGAAGCACTAAATATTTGCATGTGAATGACCTAGCCATATTAAATAAAATCAGCTTGATCAATTAACACATCTGAAAAATATTCAGAAAAAGACGATCTAACTAATATTTTATACTTATAATTATCATCTAAACACATCATTATAACTTGAGTATTAGCCATTTGTGACTGAATACAACTCCCAGCTATAAATGAATTTTTTGGAATACTTGCGATTGATAAAATCAATTCATCACATTTTTTTCCTGATATTTCTATTACTACACGATTAAAACTTACATCAGTTATATCAAAACTGTAATTAAAAGGAATATTTTTTATTTTTTCAATTATTTTTGATCTAGAATCTACAGGACAAATCAATAAAAATTCATCAGGCCCAAGAAATAATAATTGCACATTATTTACGCTAGTGAATGTATTTATTTTTTTAGGGATATTAATATTAAAGTATTTGGAAAATAAATTAAAATCTGGATTAGATAATCTTAGATTTAATTGACCAATAAATCCGACCGATCTTATTTTTAAATTATCTTTATCAAATTGCTCAATTGATTTTTTTTGTATAATTAAGGGTTCTTGATAATTTTCAACCATCTTTTCTTAGACCTTTATCATCATAAAAAACTGAACTTACAATTTTTGTTCTAATTAATTTATTATTATCTGCAGTAGCATAAAAAATTTCATCTGTATTGATTTTATCTTTACCATTTTTTAAAAACCCTAAGGCAATTGAATGGTTTAATATCGGGCTAAAATAACTAGATGTTACGTACCCTTTACTATCTAAAACTCCATTTATTAGCAAGCTTTCTAATTCTTCTTTATCATTATTAACTATTTTATCTAATGATATAATCTGAGCTCCTTCTGGAATAACTATATTTGGATCTACTGTTTTAAAACCAACAAAATATTTATCTGATTTAAATTCTCTAGATAAAGACCTTTTCCCTAAGAAATCTTTTTTCTTTGATAAAAGCACATGCATTCCTAGCTCATAAGGATTAATTGTTCCGTCAGTATCTTGACCAATAATCGGATATCCTTTTTCTGCTCTTAGCACATGCATACTTTCTGTGCCATATGGCGTAATATTATAATCTGCTCCAACATCAAATAATTTATTCCAAATATATGTTGCATGAGGCCAAGGAATATTTATTTCATAAGATAATTCGCCAGTAAAACTTATTCTAAAAATTCTACAATCAATTCCAGCTAAATTTGCTTCTTTGTAAGTCATAAAGGGGAAATCATTACTATCTAAACTAATACTTGGATCTAATTTAGAAATTACATCTCTTGATTTCGGTCCACTTACAGTGATTACAGCCCAATGATCTGTCACAGAAGTAAGAAATACATCTAAATTTACCCACTCAGTTTGTAACCATTCTTCAAGCCAATCTAATACTAAAGCCGCATTACTTGTGGTAGTTGTCATAAGGTACTTATTTTCTGATAACCTTGTGGTAGTTCCGTCATCAAAAACCATTCCATCTTCCTTTAAAAGTAAACCATATTTAATCTTACCAACATTCATATTAAAAAAGTTGTTTGTATAAACTTTGTTTAAAAAAATAGAAGCATCTTTGCCAGAAATCTCAATTTTTCCCAGTGTGGAAGCATCTAACATTCCCACACCACTTCTAACATTAAGACACTCCCTCGAAACAGCTTGATTGATATCTTCTTTTAATTTTGGGTAGAACCATGGTCTTTTCCACTGACCAACATCTTCAAATTCGGCACCTAAATTTATATGACATTGATGAAGAGCTGTTCTTCTTACTGGATCCAATAATTCCTTTATCTGTCTTCCAGCTAATACACCAAAAGTTATAGGTATGAAAGGAGAACGAAATGTAGTTGGCCTTAGTTTTTCAATAGGTTTATTTAAAATTTGTGAGATTATACCCAGAGATATAATTCCGCTAGTCTTACCTTGATCTGTGCCAAAACCATTTAATGTATATCTTTTGACATGTTCAGGGTTTTTAAATCCTTCTATATTAGCAAGTTTAATATCAGCAATTGTCGTATCGTTTTGTAAATCTACAAAACTTTTACTTTCTAATTTTTTACTAGTCTCAACGCACCAGAATGGCTCAATTTTATCATAACTAATTGTATCAAATTCGGTTAAATTTGATTTTAAATATTCTTTCAATCCAAATTCTCTTAAAATACTGTTACCAGCTTCAATTCCACTTTTTATACAATCAATAAAACTGGCATTTCCAACTAAGGAACCTACACAAATTTGATTACTTAGAAAATTACGTGGAATAAAACTACAAATATCGTTGTTGTAAGTGATATCACCGCCTTGCTGGGAATGCAAATGGATAGAAGGAGAAAAACCACCTGAAACAAGAAGACAATCACATTTTAAATTATACATTTTTTTATTGACTAAACTATTTATTTTAATAGATTTTATTTTTTTTCTACCGTAAGTATCTGATATAAAAAAACCTTTATAAATGCTAATTCCTTTATCTCTAGCAATTTCAGGTAGATGACCATTTAAATTCTGCCTCACATCAACAATAGCAATTATTTCTGCACCGTTATTCTTAAGATTTAATATATCAGAATATGCATAATCATTGTTAGTAAACAAAATTATTTTTTTACCAAGCAATATACCAAATTTATTTAAGTAGTAAGTTGAAGAATTTGATAAAAAAATTCCAGGCCTATCATTGTTAGGAAATACTATTGGCCTTTCTATCGAACCATTCGCAAGTATTACTTTCTTAGCTCTAATTAGTAACAATCTTTCTTTGAAAATAAGCCCTTTAATTTTTTTATTTATTCGTTCAACAGCTGTAAAGTAATTATTAGTATACGCACCAAAAACCGTAGTATTTGTATATATCCTTACTCGATTACCTAATTCCTTTATTGTATTGTTAAACCAATCTCTTTCCTTTGAATCATTTAATCTGACCCCCGGTTTAGAATCATCTTCTATCAAAAGAATATCAAGATTAGATTTACATAAACTTGAAGCAGCCGCAATTCCAGATGGTCCGCAGCCTATAATTAAAATATCACATTTTATATTTTTTTTTGTATAATTAGATTTATCACTTTTATTTGGTGCAATACTAAATCCAGACATTTTTCTTAAAAAAGGTTCAAAAAAATTTTTCCATAAATAATTTGATCCAAAAAATGTTTTATAGTAAAAACCAGCTTTTAAAAAATTTGATAGCAAAATTAAAAAAGAAAAAAAATCTAAATTTAATGATGGCCATGAATTAATAGTTTTAATTTTCATACCTTCATAAATATTTTGTCTAGTTGATAATACATTAGGCTCATACATATCATCAGAGTTTAATTCAAACAAAGTGTTTGGCTCTTCAAAACTATGCGAGTAGACTCCTCTCGGCCTGTGATACTTTATACTACGGGATGTAAAAAAAATACCATTTGATATAAGAGCTGATGCTATAGTATCACCTTCAAAAGCTTTATAAGTTTTACCATTAAAATAAAACTTAATTACCTTCGATCTATCAATTAAGTCACTACTATTAATCCGCATTTACAACCTTAAAATTTATTTATTAATCTCAAATACGCGAGTAATATCGTTAGTAGTCGTATTACGATCTACTCTAAACCACCTTCTACAGCCAGATGAATGATACCATATTTCAGAGAATAAACCTTTAGTATTTTTTCTCATAAATAGATAATCACCCCATTCTCTATCATTCAACTTCGAGGGTTCTTTAGGACGAGAAATATCTGCTTCACCACCATAATGAAACTCAGACTCATCTCTCTCTCCACAAAAAGGACATTTGATAACTAACATTTTTTTCTCTTAGTGAGCAACTGCAGCAGCTCCGTGTTCATCAATTAAAATACCTTTATAAAATCTATTTAAAGAAAATGGCTCAGCTAAGTTATGTGGGTGATTATTTGCTATTGTATGAGCAAAAACCCAACCAGAACCTGGGGTTGCTTTAAAACCACCTGTGCCCCAACCTCCATTAAAAAAAATGCCTTCAATTGGAGTCTCTCCAATTATTGGAGATGCATCAGGACTTACATCAACTATACCACCCCAAGTTCTTAGCATTTTTAGTTTTGAAAAAATTGGAAATAATTCTAAAAGTGAACCCATTTGACCTGATATTATTGAAAAATTTCCTTTTTGCTGATACGAGTTTATTGAATCGATTCCAGCACCAATTACCAGCTCACCTTTATCAGATTGACTTACATATACATGTACAGCATTTGACATAACGACACAGTCTAAAATTGGTTTAATTGGCTCGGAAACTAAAGCTTGAAGGGTATGAGTTTCTAAAGGAAGTTTAAATCCAGCCATTTGAGCTAACACACTTCCATGACCTGCTACAACAATACCTAATTTTTTTACTTTAATATCCCCTTTCGTTGTATTAATCGAAACTATTTTATTTTTTTCAACTTTTAGACCAATAACCTCGCAATTTTCACAAATATCTACACCTAAATTACTTGCACCTCTCGCATATCCCCAAGCAACAGCATCGTGTCTTGCTGTACCCGCTCTTTTTTGTAGAGTTGCCCCTAATACCGGATATCTTGATTCTTTACTAGTATTAATAATTTTACAATATTTTTTAACATCAATAGAATCTAGCCATTCTGCATCAATTTTATTTAATTTATTTGCAAAAACCCTTCTTTTACTATCTCTAATTTCTTGTAGACTATGCGCTAAATTTAAAACACCCCTCTGACTAAACATTACATTATAATTTAACTCTTTTGATAGACCCTCCCAAAGTTTTAATGAGTGCTCATAAATTCTTGAACTCTCATTTAAAAGATAATTAGACCTTACTATTGTAGTATTACGTCCTGTATTTCCACTTCCAATCCAATTTCTTTCAAGAACCGCTATATTATTGATATTATGATTTTTAGCCAAATAATACGCTGTTGCTAGTCCATGACCACCTCCACCAATAATTACAACTTCATATTGATTTTTAGGTTCAACAGAATTCCAATGAGGCTTCCAACCTTTATTTCCAGTCAGACCTTCAGCAAGAATAGATAATGCAGAAAATTTTTTCAATTTTTCACCTGAATAATTTAACTAATTATTTTCTAGTAAATTATCTAAATAATTTACACATTTTGCAACAGTTTCCACGTCTAAAAGCAGAAAATTTTTTCAATTTTTCACCTGAATAATTTAATTAATGATTTACTGGTAAACTATCTAAATAATTTACACATTTTGCAACAGTTTCTACGTCTGCAAATTTAGAGTCTATATCATATAAACTCCAAGCAACAGCTCCAGGAACCCTATCTCCAATACACTCTTTTACAGCAATAGTCCTAAACCCCTCACTTAAACCGTCACAAATAGTAGTTCGAACACATGCAGTTGCAGTTACACCTGTAACAAGAATTGTATCTATATTACAACTTCTTAAATACCCTGATAATGGTGTACCACTAAAAGAACTAGCTCTTTTTTTCAACAAAACATACTCATTTTCCTGAGGAGCTATTCGTGAGTCTATTTGCCAAAGTTCTTCATTTTTTAAATCTACAGCTTCCATTGGTATTTTACAGTGCCACAACCCCATATCAGTATTTGGATCAGATCTATCAGTATTTTGATAAGCTGTTGTTACATGTACGATTGGATATTTCTTACTTCTAAATGACGCTAATAACTTTTGCATACCAGGAATAATTTCATTATCCATTTTACTCTGATCACAAGTAAAGGGATTCCCTGGCCTTGTCCAAGCATTTGCTAAATCAACACTAACTAAAGCAGGTCTTTTTCCAAAACCTATCCTCCTTTTAAAGCCTCTTTCTTCGTACAATTTTGTACTAGCAGCAAATGCCTCTTCAAGTACTTTATCAAGCTGTTTTAAGTCCATTTCTCTCTCACCCTTAATGATAGTAATCTAAATTTAAAAATTATATTTTGGGAAGAATTTTTGTCAATTCACTCTTCAAAACCTTACCTTGCGCACTTTTTGGAAGATCGTCAATAAAAAATATTTGCTTGGGAATTTTGTATGGAGCCAGATAACCCTTAAGATATAAAGTTAACTCCTCTTCTTTTATTGCATTATTTTTAACAACAAATGCAGCAACTTCTTCACCAAGTTCTTCAGATGGCCACGCAACAACTGATGTATCGATTACACTATGATGCTTATTCAAAATATCTTCTATTTCTGAAGGGTAAATATTTACACCACCTCTAATTATCATATCTTTGACTCTTCCAACTATATACAGGTAGCCATCCTCATCAACTTTCCCTAAATCTCCAGTAAAATACCAATCATCAACAAACATTTTTTTTGACTCTTCCTCATTATTATAAAAACCACTTGGAATCCAGGGGGCCTTTTGTCGTATTTTTCCAACTTCTCCAACTGGAACTGGTTTATTTGATTCATCTACAACTTCAAAAGTATTCATGAAAGCTGCTTGACCTACTGAACCAGATTTTTCTGGAGGATCATAAGGGGAAAGCAATGAAACAGCACCTGCTTCTGTAGATGCATAAAGATTTAAAAATGATGGGCATAATTTTTTTTGAATTTGAATCCTCTCTTCTTTGTGAAGAATTGATCCACTTGAAATCAACATTCTTAGTTTTGGAAAAACTAATTCATTATTTTTTTTATTTGATAATAACCTTCTTAATAACGTAGGAACAAGAAAAAGAGATGTTGCATTATACTTGTTTACTGCCAAAGCAAGATCCTCAACATCATAAGGTGGCGGATATAATAAAACAGTACCTCCAAAATATAACATCGAAACAGTGAAATTTCTTCCACCCCCGAAATATAAAGGGGTTGCTAATACATTTATTTCATGCTCATTAAATCCAATAGAAATGCATTGCTCTATAAATCTCATGATCATTTGCTTGTGGGTTAGCATTGGACCTTTAGGGATACCAGTTGTTCCAGAAGATAATGATAACCATAAGTTTCTTTCTAAATCTGTGGGAAAAATACCAGAAAAGTTTTGTTTTGATACTAAATTATGCCATTCTTCATCTATTTTAATGGTGTTGTAATTTTCAATTTTTTCGTCACTTATTATTGACTTAGCACCAAAAAAATTTGCCACACTTAATTTCTCGTGATGTGTCCACCTAACATCCATGGGTAAGACAACAGCTCCCATTCTAATTAAACCAAGCATTAATACAACATGTTCAACATTATCCTTCATAGAAAGACCAAGAATTTCTCCTTCCAAGATTCCAATACTTTTAAGGTGATTGGCAGTTTTATTCATTAATGTAACAAATTTTTTGTAAGTAACAATTGACCCGTCTCTATTTATAAAAGCAGGATGATTAGGCCTTCTCAAAGCATTTTGAGATATTGAATCAGCAATTGATAACATAGGAATATTCATTAAATCATTCTCATAAATTATAAACTTTGCTTGCATTTTCTCTGAAAAATAGTTCAGCAGCTTCCCTTCTTAAATTTAATTCATCAATTTGTACTCGAGTTTTTTCAAAACCTAATACTGGAAAATCTGTTCCAAACAAAACTTTATGCTTACCATAAGTATTTATATAATTGATAAATTGGGAAGGCCAATATTTAGGACTATGCGCATCAGAACCAATAAAAATATTTTCATGTTTCCAAGCCATGGCTATCATTTCATCTGTCCATGGTACCCCTATATGAATTCCAATAATTTTTAGCTCAGGAAAGTCACAAGCAATATCATCGAGATAAATAGGCCTTCCAACACTCCTTAAACGTCGCTCAGGATTATAAACTAAAGACTGACCAACTTGCATCTGAATTGGAATATCAAGCTCTACACATTTTGCATAAAACGGATAAACTCTAGCATGGTTGGGTCGCATATCAAACCAATGTGGATAAAAATGTGCTCCAATAAAACCAAAATCATTTATTGCTTTCTCAAGGCTTCGGACACCTTTCATTCCTTCAGTGGGATCAATACCTGCTAAACCTTTAAATCTATCAGGATATTTTTTTACTGCGTCTGCAACAACCTCATAAGGTAAATGAGAACTTGATGGCAAACCCAATTGGCCATTTTTATTTGCAATTAAAAATGATACCTCAATATCTGCATCATCCATCCTCTTTAACATTTCTTCCAATGAAATCCCTGAATAGGTTTCTTTAGAAATACCAATTTTATCAACAAAAAAACTTTGATTAGTTTTTGATCTGTATTTCATAGCTTCTTTAGTCCATAAATTCACCACTATATCTATTGCCTTTACTCTTTTACTCATCATATACCCTTATTAACCAATTATAATCCAATTTCTTTAGCAATTATATCTTTTTGAATTTCATTCGCACCTTCTCCAAACGTGTATAACCTTGAATCTCTCCATAGTCTCTGAATATCACTATCTAAACTATATCCATAACTTGCCATTAACTGCATACCATGATGAGTAACATATTGAAGGCACTCTGATGCAAGAATTTTTGCCTGAGCAGCCTCTATACGACATCTCTTACCTTCGTCAATCAACCAAGCAAGTTTATATAAAATAAATCTAGCTTGATCGACTCTCAATTGCATATCTACAATTCGATGTTTAATAGTTTGAAATTTACTCAGAGGTCTACCAAATTGAATCCTGTTAAGAACATGATTTTTTGTAATATCAACTGCATTCTGAGCTTGACCAATAGCATTTGATGCTTGACATGATCTACTGTAGTGAAGGGTGGACATTAAATTTCGAAAACCATTATTTTCTTCCCCAATGATGTTTTCATAATTAACAAATACATCATCAAAACCAATATCCCATGATGTTAAGCAGTTATTTCCAACTTTCTCAAGATAAGTCATACTTATCCCATCTGTTTTTCTTGGAATCAACAAAATTGAGACTCCTTTAGAGCCAGATGAACCTAGATCCGTTCTAACAGGAGTAACTAAATAATCTGCTTGATCTGCTCCGCTTATCCATGTTTTTCTTCCATTAACAACCCAACCATTATTAATTCTTTTAGCACTAGTAATTAATCCTCCTGCATCAGTACCAGCTGTAGGTTCAGTTAATGCTAATGAAAACCGAAGTTTACCATCTATAATTTTAGGTAAATATGTTTTTTTTTGATACTCGGAACCATAAGTTAAAAAAGACATACCTCCAAAACCTATAGTTGTTCCATATAGAGAAGCAGCGATTGCAGCATAATACCCCAACCTCTCATTCACTAGTGTTACGGTTAACCATTTTTGATTTAAACCACCATATTTTTCAGGAAAAGGAATACCCAATAAACCTAATTCAGCATAATGTTTAAGCAAGAAATCTGGAGGTTCATAATTTTTATCTCTTCGTCTTACCTCCTCAGGTGGTAAAAATTTAGAAATCATTTTATCAACTGATGATAGAATAGACGTTTGCTCCTCTGATAAACTAAAATCCATTTTTTCTCTTTTTTTTAAAAATATTATTATAATTAATATACGTTTTAGATATAAAAAAAAAGGTTAAAAAAATAATTATTTTCATAAAATATAATTCTTATTAAAGTCAATTATTTTTTTTGAAAGTAAGTTGACTTTTGTTTCAAGAACATCGTTACTTCTACCCTCATCTGATAAAATACCCGTAAAACTTTTTTTTAATTGGCATGTATGGAAGTTACTACCTATAGATTTAAAAGAATTAGATTGATTTCCTATATCTTTTTCTCTTTCTGAAATAAGTTCAATAATTAAAACTGGAATAGTTATATTTTTTACTGCTTCTTCAAAATCAAATATATAATTTTCATTATATATCGATTCATAACTTTCTCTAGATTTAATAAAATCTATAACCTCATTTTCAGCAAATTTAAAATCTTTTACTTTTAAATTATTATTATTTAAAATTTTTTCTGTCCACCATGAATTGTAAATTAACTCATAAGTTTTCTTCCACCTATTTCCATAGATGTCTACTTCAGAGTTTTTATTTACAATTTTATGAATTTGAGTATTTCTTATATTTTTATCTAAAATTAAACTGTGAGACATTCCACATAATATAAGGTTTTTAATACAATTATAATTTTTATGACCAATTGCCGCAGCTATTTTATTACCAGTATGTAAACCAAATATTGTTACTTCATTTAATGAAAAATATTTTAAAAATTCATAAATAGAATCTGCTAAATCATAAAAATCAAATTTTCTAGGTAAAGGGTCAGAATATCCAAACCCAAGTGTATCTGGAGCATATACTTGGTGTGTTTCACCCAGACTCATCATTAGCTTTTCATAAACGACAGACGATCTTGGAGAGGGATGTAACAAAACTATCGGTTTACCATTACCACAAAAACGATAATGAATTTGACCAAATTTTGTTTTAACATATCCTTTATTTATATTCATAATAGATGCCCAATTTACACCTTATATAATAAAGCATATATCAGAATGTTAAAACTATTTTTCCTATATGCTTGTTACTTTCCATTCTATCATGTGCTTTAGAAACTTCTTCAATTGGATATACAGAGTCTATAATTGGTTTTATTTTTTTTTGCTCAAATAAAGGCCAAACTTGTTCATAGAGTTTTTTAGCTATTTTACCTTTAAAATATTTTGACTGTGGTCTTAAAGTAGATCCAGTTATAAGTAATTTTTTTTGCATAACTAATCCAAAATTAGCTTCAGCCTTTGGCCCTTTTAAAAAAGCAATAAAAATTAAGCGACCTTTATGTGTTAAAAGTTTAATATTCTTATTTACATAGTCCCCAGAAACCATATCCAAAATAATATTTACACCTTTACTATCAGTATATTCATTTATAGATTCATAAAAATCTTCTTTATTATAATTTATAGCTTTTTTAGCACCAATATCAATACAAGCATTACGTTTTTCATCATTACCCACAGTAACATAAACCTCTGATCCAAAAGTATTACAAAGTTGAATTGCAGTTGTTCCAATACCACTTGATCCACCATGAATTAAAATTCTTTCACCTTTTTTTAGTTTTCCTATATCAAAAATATTGGACCAAACAGTAAAATAAGTCTCTGGTATAGAAGCAGCTTCAATAATTGAGAGATTTTTAGGTACAGGCAATACTTGCTGATATGGCACAACACAATATTCAGCATAACCTCCGCCAGCTAATAACGCGCAAACTTGCTGACCTTCATTAAAACCTGTAACACCATTTCCAATTTTCTCAATTGTTCCAGCAACCTCAAGACCTGGATAAGGAGCAGCACCACTAGGTGGAGGGTATAATCCCATTCTTTGGAGAACATCAGGTCTATTAACACCAGCAGCCGCAACTTTAATTAATATTTGACCTTTTTTTGGTGATGGAGCAGTTACCTCTTTTATTTGTAAAACTTCAGAACCGCCATTTTTTGTGATATCTACGTATTTCATTTGTTACCGTTTAATATATTGAGTCTTTCCAAAAAGAATCTCTTTGTCTTTTTTGCTCATTGGACCAATACGTCGTTTATCTTTCAAAATCTCAAGAGCTCTTTTTGTAGCTGGTCTTTCATTGATCTTATCATACCATTTTTTTAAATTTGGGTAATCTTCAAGATTTTGACCCTGATTTAAATGTGACCTAATCCATGGGAAAATTGCCATATCAGCTATAGAGTATAAATTGTTTGCTATATATTTTGATTTATTCAGTCTTCTATTTATAACTCCATAAATTCTTGTAGCCTCATTTGTATATCTATTTATAGCATAAGGAATTTTTTTCGGTGAATAATTTCTAAAATGGTGTGCCTGACCCAACATAGGTCCAACACTTGCCATTTGAAACATTAACCATTGTATAACTTCATACTTACTTCTTGTATTTTTTGGAATAAACTTCCCGTGTTTCTCAGATAAATAAAGCAAAATAGCTCCTGACTCAAATACTGAAATTGGCTTTCTAGAAGGACCATTTTTATCAACTATTGCTGGCATTTTATTATTAGGACTAATTTTTAAAAAACTTTTTTTAAATTGATCGCCTGTATTAATATTTATAGGAATAACCTTGTAATCGACTTTCAATTCTTCCAGCAATATATGAACTTTATGACCATTAGGAGTAGGCCATGTATATAAATCTATCATAATTTTTCCCTATTAAATTGGATAACTAGATTATCTCTTAGTAATTTAGTATTTTCAATATTTTTACGCTTTATATGACCATAACCTCTTATTAAATCAGGCAATGATGTTATTTGTAATGCAATATTATAGTTACTTTTATTCAATTTAATATCTAGAGTTTCAATAAAAGCTAGATAATTTTTTAATAAAAAAACTTCATCTTTTCTATCCTTAGTCCATCTGAAAGGGTCAAAAAGGGTGTTTCTTAGAAATTTGAATTTAGATAAAATCAATAAGACCCAATAAAACCAATTACCTAATTTAATTTTATTTTTTCTATATTTACCTGAAATAAGAGATAGCAATGGTGGTGAAATAATATAAGTAACTTTTTTTACTTTTTCATAGTTGGAATTTATTTCATCTAAAAACGTTTTTTTAGAAAGCAATTTAGATACATAATACTCGTCTTTATATGTCATCAATTTGAACAGGTTTTTTGCAACGGACAAACTAAGATCTTTCCTATCATTTGCTACTCTTCTCTCAATTTCTTGGATTTTTTTAATCAAAGAAATATATTTATTTGCATAATTTTTACCCTGGTATTCTTCCAAGTCTTTTTTTCTAGCTTCAAGGTATGAATTAAAATTTTCGTACTCCTTTTTCTTTGATTTACAATTATTTGATTTTTTAATTGTATCAGTATTTGAATCTAAAATACCACTGTATAAGGCAATCAAATTATTTTCAATTGAAACACCATTTAGCTCGATTGCTTTTTCTAACGCTCCAAGAGATACTGGTATCAAACCTAGCTGATAAGAATATCCAATAAAATATAAATTAGAATTTGCTGAATCATCTAATTTACTTTTAACTCTCTCTTTGGCATTAATTAAGGCTATATTTTTTTCACCTACTTTTCTTGCTATTAAAGATAGATATAATTTGTTTGAATTCTCTTTATTAGGTTTTTCAGATAATACTGGGAGGGGAGTATGTTCTTTTTCTATGAAAACTTTGGTTCTATTTTTGTTTAATAATTCGATTGATTTCTCGTTGGCGGCTGTTACACTATCAAAACCTATCAATAGGTCTAATGAATTATCACTTATTCTATAATTAGTTTTCTCTTTTCCATTTCTAGAAATTTTAATATGACCAAATACAGAGCCATTTTTTTGTGATAACCCTGTTTGATCTAATACTGAACTGTCATTTCCATCAATATGGGCAGCCATACTAATGATTGAGCCAGTAGTAACAACACCTGTCCCTCCTATACCTGCCAAAAGTATATTATAATCTTTATTTAAATTTGGAAGTGAAGGAGGTGTTAATTTTAAAATTTTACTTTTAATCTTATCTATCGAATAAGTATTTTTTTTCTTAATACCTTCAATTAAAACAAAACTTGGGCAATAACCATCAACACAAGTCATATCTTTATTACACAAATTTTGATCAATTTTTCTTTTTCTACCTTGCTCAGTCTCATAGGGCTGAACAGCAACACAATTGGAATTTGTATTGCAATCTCCACATCCTTCACAAACCTCTTTATTAATAAAAATTTCTTCCTTAGGTTTGGGCACAATATTTCTTTTTCTTTTTCTTCTTAATTCTGCAGCACATACTTGGTCATAAATTATAGCAGTAACACCTATTTCATCTCTAAATTTTTTTTGAACCTCTTCAAGTTCATCTCTGGAATAAATACTAACATTTTCAGGAAGCTTCATACTTGGTATATATTTGTCTCTACTTACAGAGACTATAGCAATTGAAGAGACTCCCTCAGAAAATAATTGCCAAGCCAAATCTATTGTTGTTAGTTTACCATCTACTGCTTGACCTCCAGTTAATGCTACTGCATCATTAAACAAAATCTTGAAAGTGATATTCACACCTGAAGCAATTGCAGCACGTATAGATAATATTCCAGAATGAAAATATGTACCATCACCTATATTTTGGAAAATATGTTTCTCCTTTACAAAAGGAGATATGCCAATCCAAGATGAACCCTCTCCACCCATGTGGGTAAAGGTTGCAGTTTTTCTATCCATAGAATTCACCATGAAATGACAACCTATACCTGAGAAGGCTTTACTCCCATCGGGAACTTTCGTTGAGGTATTATGAGGACACCCAGCACAAAACCAAGGGTTTCGATCTAAAATCTCATTCTGATTTTTAGACAAAATTTTCTGTCTCTCTGATCCTTTCAAAAAAATTGAAATTTCTGATTTTTGACTTTCAGAAAAAATTTCATAAAATATTTCCCTGATAATTTTTGTATTTAACTCACCATAACTTGGAACAAATATATTTTTTTCTCCAAATGTTTTACCTATTATTTTTGGCCTTTCTAGGTCCTTTAAGTGATAGAGAGCTCTAGCTAATTGATCTTCAATAATATTTCTTTTTTCTTCAAGAATTAGAATTTTTGAAAACCCTTTAGCCCATTCAATTAAAGCACTCGTCTCCAGCGGCCAAGGCATAGCAATTTTAAAAACTGAAATACCCATTTTTTTTAACTTTTTTTGAGTTAAACCTAACTCAATAAATACTGAACAAATATCTAACCAAGTTTTGCCTGTAGTTACTATTCCTATTTCCTTAATTAAACTGGAATGAGTTATTTGGTTCAAATTATTTATTGACACAAAGGATTTAACAGCTTCTAGTTTATAATTAATCAACCTTTTTTCCTGATCTAAAAAATCATCTGGCCAACGAATATTTACCCCTCCAATTGGGAAAAGAAAATCTTTAGGAATGATTATTTTTTTATTTTGAGAAACTAACATAGTGCAAGAACTTTCAATAATTTCTGTTACACATTTCAATCCTACCCAAACCCCGGCATATCTTGATAGAGCTATCCCTAAAAGACCAAAATCTAAAAGCTCTTGAATAGAAGAAGGATTAAAAATCGGAATCATTGCAGAAATTAATGATTGCTCGGATTGATGTGCCGATGTGGATGACTTAGCCATATGGTCATCTCCAGCTAAAGCCAAGACTCCTCCATATTTAGACGTTCCAGCAAAATTTGCGTGCTTTAAAGGATCTCCACTTCTATCTACACCAGGCCCTTTACCATACCATATTGAAAAAACTCCGTCTAATGATGAATTAGTTGTAAGCCCCACTTGCTGAGTCCCCCAGCAGGCTGTCGCAGCAATATCCTCATTAACACCGGGTTTAAAAATTATATCATTTTGAATTAGATATTTTTGTGCTTTCCATAAAGCACTATCATAGCCTCCTAATGGTGAACCTCTATAACCAGAGATATAACCGGAAGTATGCAATCCATTTTTCCTATCAAGTCTTGCTTGATCGATTGGAATACGAACTAACGCTTGTGTTCCTGAAATAAATATTTTTCCTTGTTCAATGAGGTACTTATCATCTAGAACAATATTGTCTTTATTCATAAAATAATAATATACTAAAATATTCATATTTGAATATTACTTTTTTATGAAAGATAAATTTTATATTTTTTGAGGAAAATCCTAGTAAATGAATTATATAAAAAGCTCTAAATAATAAGAAATAAAAAACTATTCATTTAAATATTATAATTTGTTTATTTGTTTGAAACAAAAACAAATAACTTGTTAAATATACAGTTTATAATAATATTGAAATTAAACTAAAAATCATTCAACAGTCATATTAAAGGAGAAATTTTATCATTTCTAATATATCAAGCAAACCCTATTCAGAAAAAAAATCTATAAAGATAAATTCTTATAATATTTCTTATTTGGAAGAAGGGAATGGCGATCCTATAGTTTTTCTGCATGGTAATCCGACATCTTCATATATTTGGAGAAATATAATGCCATATTGTGAGGGCTTAGGAAGACTTATTGCACCTGATCTTATAGGTATGGGTGATTCAGATAAACTAAAAAACTCAGGAGTAAATAGCTATTCTTTCTCAGAGCATGCATACTATTTGGATGAATTTTTTAATCAATTGAATGTATCTAATAATGTAAATTTAATATTACATGATTGGGGAACTGCGTTGGGATTCGATTGGGCAAGTAAAAATCCAGAAAAAATTCAATCTATAGTATATATGGAGGCTGTTATGCCGGTTACTTGGGATGATTGGCCAACAAATGCTGTTAAAATTTTTCAAGGATTTAGATCAGATTCTGGTGAAGAAATGATCTTAAACAAAAATTTATTTATAGAAGCTGTATTACCTAACTCTATTCTAAGGGATTTAGATAATGATGAAATGAGTGAGTATCGAAGGCCTTATCTAAAAAATGGTGAGGATAGAAGACCTACCCTGTCGTGGCCAAGGCAATTACCAATTAATTCAGAACCAAAAGAAGTATCAAAAAAATTTGAGTTTTTTTTAAACTGGATGAAATCAAATAAATTACCAAAATTATTTATTAACTGTGATCCGGGTTCTATTTTAGTGGGTAAACAAAGGGAATATTGCAGAACTTGGTTAAACCAAAAAGAGACAACTGTTAAGGGGCTTCATTTTTTACAGGAAGACAGCCCTGATGAAATTGGCGAGTCCATAAAAAATTTTTTTAATGAAATCAAGAACTAAATTTTCGTAGGATTGGGGATTTCACCATAAATTTCTTTTGGGTCAAAGGTTTTCTCCTTTTCTTCAAAATCAAGAGATATGTTTTCACTATCACCTAGTGGCACAGATCTGTAAAAACAAGATTTATAACCCACGTGACAGCTAGCTCCTGAACCTTCAACATTTACTTTTAACCACAAAGAATCCTGGTCGTCATCAATTCTGAGCTCGACTACATTTTGAACTAGTCCACTCGTTTCCCCCTTTAGCCAAATTTTACTTCTGCTTCTACTCCAATAATGAGCTTTTTTAGTTTTAATTGTAAGAGTCAGAGCTTCTTCATTCATGTAACCAACCATCAGAACATCCCCAGAATTAATATCAGTAGTAACTACCGGAATTAGCCCTTGTTCTCCAAAACTAGGAGCTAGATCATTTGACTCTTCTACCTGTTCAACAGAAACTCTATTCTTAAACAGGGTTTTATTCATAATAATTCCTCTGATTTACCCTTTATAACACTTAAAAATTCTCTTCTAGTTGAAATATCTTCTCTGAAGGCTCCTGTCATTCTACTAGTCACTGTGATCGTACCAGGTTTTTTTACTCCCCTGGTTGTCATGCACTGATGAGCGGCTTCAATAATAACAGCTGTACCTAAAGGGTTTAATGCACGATCAATTGCATTTGCAATTTGAACAGTAAGCTGCTCTTGGATCTGAAGCCTTTTAGCAAAAATATCGACTACACGAGTAATTTTACTAATCCCTACTACCCTTCCTCTTGGAAGGTATCCAACATGGGCTTTACCAATAATAGGAACCATATGATGTTCACAATGACTTTCAAGCCTAATATCTCTTAAGACCACCATTTCATCATAGTCTGATGTTTCTTCGAATGTTTTGCCTAATACACTTGTAGGGTCCTCTGTATATCCTTCAAAAAATTCTTCATAAGATCTAACAACTCTATCCGGAGTTCCTAAAAGCCCTTCTCTGTTTGGATCATCACCAGCCCATTTAATCAGTGTTCTAACTGCTTCTTCAGCTTCAGCTTTTGAAGGTTTTTTGATATCTGGCTCTTTATTCATATAAAATAACCTCTTGTCACTAGTTTCAATCTTAATATATCATAAACTTAATGAAAAACTCATTTCAAACAAGGTCTAGACTCAAAAAAAATCGTATTAAATTTACATTACTGAGCTTATAGTTGATTTTTATAGATAAAATTGGGAATTGATATTAATTTCAGTTTGTGTATATAAAATCTCTTTATTTATAACCTAATAAATGCGCCAAATTATTCATGTTAAAATTATTTAACACATTTTCAAAGAAAATAGAGACATTTAAGCCCATAAACCCTAAAAATGTTAAAATGTATGTTTGTGGACCTACAGTCTACAATCACCCCCATATTGGTAATGCTCGCCCGGCGGTTATTTTTGATATTTTGTACAGAATTCTTAAAGAATTATACCCTAATGTAATCTATGCAAGAAATATAACTGACGTTGATGATAAAATTAATGATGCTGCTAAAAAAAATAGAGAGAGTATTACCAACTTAACTCAAAGATATTCAACTGCATATGAAGAAGATATGAGAAATCTAGGTATAATGGAACCATCATTCATACCCAAGGTAACTGATAATATCCCCTCTATTATAAGTATGATTAAAAAATTAGAGGATTTAAATCATGCTTATTTTTCGAATGATCATGTTTTATTTAATGTTGAATCTTTTCCTCACTACGGAAAGTTATCGAAACTTAGACAAGAAGATTTAATAGCTGGAGCAAGAATAGAAGTAGCACCTTACAAAAAAAATTCCTCAGACTTCGTGCTATGGAAACCGTCAGATAATGATACTCCTGGGTGGGATAGCCCATGGGGTAGGGGAAGACCGGGTTGGCACATAGAATGCTCTGCAATGATAAAAAAATTTCTTGGAGATTCAATAGATATTCACGGAGGTGGACAAGATCTTATCTTTCCTCATCATGAAAATGAAAATGCTCAGAGCATATGTGCAAATAAAAGTATTCTTGCCAACTACTGGATACACAATGGTTTTGTTACATTTAACAAGAAAAAAATGTCAAAATCTTTAAATAATATTATTACTCTAAATGACTTAGGGAAAAAATTTCGCGGTGAATCAATCAGGTTTGCGCTACTTTCTGCTCATTACAGACAACCATTAGATTGGAATAAATCCACCATGACAAATTCAGAAAATTCTTTAAATAACTTATATACGATTCTTGCAGATAATATTAATATTTACCCAAAGGTATCAGAACAAACGAATGTTGAAAGAGTTTTATTAAATGACCTTAATACTCCAGAAGCAATTGCCAATCTATTTAGCACAGTAAAAGATCTTCAGAAAGCAAAAAAAAATAGTTTAAAATCTGAAATCAAAGGAATATTATTAAGAGAATCGTATTTTCTTGGTATCCTTCAGAAAGATCCTTATCAATGGTTAAAGAATCCAGAACAAAAAAGTCTTTCAGAAAATGATATTAAAAATCTCATTGAACAAAGAACTTTGGCAAGAAAAAATAAAAACTTTAAAGAAGCAGATAGAATAAGAGAGATTCTTTTACAGCATGGAATTTCAATAAAAGACGAAAAAGGTGATACAATATGGAGCAAATAATTAAAGTTAAGTTTATATTTATTCAATATTAATATATTTTATTTATCTTATTCTATATTAATAAAGACTTGAGGTTTTAAATGATTGTTGTTGATCTTCCAGATGAAAAAAAAATGGAAATAGATTTACCTTCTACAGGTAAAAAGATTGCAAGTGAGATACTACCAAACCGATTAAAGGATATAATTGCAATCAAAATACACGATGAAGTTTGGGACCTGAGTCGAGAAATAAATTCTCCTTCAAACATATCCTTTGTCTTTAGAGGCGATGATGAAGCTCTTGAAATATTAAGACATGATGCCGCTCATGTTATGGCAGAAGCTGTACAAGAACTTTACCCTGGTACTCAGGTAACAATAGGCCCTGTCATTGAAAACGGTTTCTATTACGATTTTGCTAGAGAAAAACCTTTTTCATCAGAAGAACTAGGTATTATAGAAAAAAAAATGCATGAAATTGTCTCAAGAGATGAGGTTATTAATAGGGAGATATGGAAAAGAGAAGATGGTTTAAAATTTTTTAATAATAAAGGAGAATATTTTAAGTCAGAAATTATATCTTCAATTCCTGAGGAAGAAGAGATCTCTGTTTACAAACAAGGTAGTTTTGTTGATTTGTGTAAAGGACCACATTTACCTTCAACTAAACATTTAGGTGACGGCTTTAAACTTCTTAAGGTTGCAGGAGCATATTGGAGAGGTGATCATAATCAACCTATGCTTCAAAGAATCTATGGAACGGCCTGGAGAAATAAAAAAGAACTCAGACTTTATCTAAATCAACTAGAAGAAGCAGAGAAAAGAGATCACAGACTCTTAGGCAAAAATATGGGTCTTTTTCACTTTCAACCAGAAGCTCCTGGTGCAGTCTTTTGGCATGACAAAGGTTGGAAGCTTTTCCAAACACTTATTACTTTCATGAGAAAAAAACAATACGAAGCTGGATATATTGAAATTAATACACCTGATATTATGGATAAATCTTTATGGGAAACCTCTGGGCATTGGGAAAAGTTTGGAGAAAATATGTTTACTACAGAAGCAAAGGAAGAGAGAGTATATGCTCTTAAACCCATGAATTGTCCCGGACATGTTCAAGTTTTTAAACAAGGTTTAAAAAGTTATAGAGATCTACCTTTAAAGTTTTCTGAGTTTGGAAAAGTTCATCGATACGAACCATCAGGCGCTCTTCATGGTTTGATGAGAGTAAGAGCTTTTACACAAGATGATGCACATATTTTTTGTACAGAGAATCAAATTACAAAGGAATGTGTAGAGGTTTGTAATTTAATATTAGAAATTTATAAAGATTTTGGTTTTGAAAATGTACATATTAAATTTTCAGATAGACCAATTAAAAGGGTTGGTAATGATGATATTTGGGATAAATCAGAAAAAGCTCTTATGACAGCTATAAATGCTACGGAGCTACCTTATAGCTTAAATTCTGGAGAAGGAGCTTTTTATGGCCCTAAAATTGAATTTGTCTTAAGAGATGCAATTGGTAGAGACTGGCAATGTGGAACGCTTCAAGTTGATCTTAATCTCCCAGAACTTCTAACAGCAAATTATATTGGCGAAGATGGTAAAAAACATAGACCTGTAATGCTTCATAGAGCACTCTTTGGCTCGATTGAGAGATTTCTTGGGATTTTAATAGAACATTATTCAGGAAACCTACCTTTATGGTTAGCTCCAACACAAATAGTTATAGCAACTATCACTTCTGAATCAGATAAATACGCATTTGAGATTGAGAGTTTACTGAAGTCACAAAATATTAAAGTTGAAGTTGATATAAGAAATGAGAAGATTGGATACAAAATTCGTGAACATAGTTTAGCTAAAATTCCACTTATATATACCGTAGGAGAAAAAGAGAAAGCTACTAGAACTGTATCAGTTAGAAAACTAGGAAGCAAAAAAACTGAAATTTTACCTATTGAAGATGGCATTAATTTAGTTTTAAAACAAATAGAGTTTTAATTTTAATTATTAACGTAACTAGTCATTATCGTTTAAACCACTTCCCGCATTGTGAATTCTTGATTTAATAGAGTCTTCAACTAAAAGTGAATCTGAAAATTTAGAAAAATATAACCATACTTCGTCTTCTAAAAAGAAATCTATGTTGCCTTTATTTAAACCATTAAAATCAGAGGATAAATTTTGTTTGGTAAAATTTTCTATAGTTATTTTATCAGCATCAATCTCTTCAAATAAATTTTCTTTTAAATAATAAATACCTTCATATGTGGATATTAAAAAATTGGTTTCATTGTTCTGTAAAAAAAATGAAACTTTAAAATCTCTATTTAACTTTTTAGACAATTGTAAAATATGAAAAAATAATATTAATGGCTCATCAATTTTTTTGACTATAATTTTTTTTTTATCATTTTCTTCAAACAATGTTAATAAATCACATACTGAAGATGATACTAATAAGCTCGATAATCTTCTTTTATTTATCATAGGTACAAAATTACCTTCTGAAGCTTTGACAACATCAAAATTTACTGAAAGTGTTTTTCTTAATGAATTAAAAGCTTTTACAAATACATTTAGAGAACCAAAACCTTCTCTAAACATCCTTACAGCTACAAAAGAATTTTCTTTAGCTACTCCTGCAGGTAATTTTACAGCTAAACCCGACCGGTATATTAAATTTTGAATTTCATTCAATGATACAATCATAAACTATTGTGGCTTAATTGGGAAACACCAATCGTCTACATCAGAACTCAGTATTTCATCATTTAAAGGGGCGCCTTGATACATTGTAATTCTTGTCCAAAGGTCTGACTTTGGATCAAATTTTGAGGCTCCAAAGAATGCTAATTTACCTCGCAAAATATCAACTGGCTTGCATGAGTTACTTATAATATTATCCCTAATTTCAGAGAAGTGATATTTAGATCCTATCTGAACTCTACACGCAATATCCCTAAAATTACTATTCACCATAACAAAATTTGCGATAGACAAATCATCTTTGACATCATTAAGAACTTTCCTTAGTAAGTTAACGTCTTTTGCAATTGTGATCCGCATTTCTTTTTCACTACCTAAGTCTTGCCCTCTTATCCCTCTTCGTGGCTCAAGTTTTTCTTTTGAATAATACCAAAAATGATAGTTTTGTTTTGGGTCATTAAAGTCAATATCTAAAGCCCACTTATAGTTTTCATCAATTATTTCCTTCAATTGACCAATTGTCATGTTTACATCGAGAAACTCTTCAGTTCTATCTTCAAGAGCCTCACTTATTTCATCAATGATTTCAGGATAAGGCTCAAGCAAAAGTGAGAGAAGTAACTCTTGACACTCTAACCCAAAATCACTTGAAGCTTTTGAAAAAAGGTAGTTCCATGGTTTATTTTTATAACGAAAATTTTTATTTTCTGCTAAATCTAAAACCTTATACATTTCTTTAATTAAAATTAAATTTCTTTTTGTCTGAAATTCATCACTAACTAGCCATTCTTTAGCGTGCTGTATTGCTTTTTTTGACACACCAATAAAATGATTTAACTTATTAATGCCTACTTCATTAATAGAGCGAATTTTTTGGAGAGATACTTCTCTTGCATAAAACCAATTATGAATTAATACGGGATGACTTATTAAAAAAGGAGCCATGCCTAAACCTGTTGCATTTCCAATGCCCAAATGCCGTTTTATATCTCTATTGAGATTTACAGAATTTTTTTTATCAATTTGATATGCTATGTGATCGACCAAGTCAAAAGTAAATAAACGAATCAAATATACTATAAGCATCTCAACCTGAAAAGGATGTGATAATTCAGACCTGTCTGTGTAATGGAGTCTATCACAAAGGCCAAATTTCCCATTTGCATAAACAGCAGTAGTTCTCATTAAATACCCAACAGAATTTACCATATTTATATCTGGCTGATTGCCTTTCGATAAAGATTTGATTACTTCTGCAAATAATCTTACACTTTTATTAGCTCTACTAATTACTAATTCAGTTTTTTGGAATCGACCTGCCTCCTGTTTAGGAACATTTTTCGATAATCTTTCAATATCGGTTTGATTTGGAATACCATCGAACAAAACAAAAGTTGCATCCCAGTGATTAGCAATAACCCTATCAGTTCTAAGTTCAGGAGATAAGTAGTGTGAAAAACAAATTAGCGTATAAATTCTTTTAGACGTTACAACCTCATACAGAGCCACACCGAAACCGTCATCATTTAAATCAAATTTTTTACAATTGATTTTCCAACTTTCACGATGCATTAACCTTATTAATCTTCTCGTGAAACTTAGTCTTGTTGGAAATGTAGCCCCAAGTCTCTCAAGTCTCATAACATCACTTGGTGACCTAATTTCAATATTTGTACATATCTTATCAAGCATTGTTAAGCCGGAGAAAATGATTTCTCAAAAAATTTCATCCAATTCTCTCCACTTATTTTATTTATTTCTTTTTCAGAAAAACCTATATTTCTTAATCCAGAAATTATGTTAGCAAATCCATGATTATTTTTGAACCATATTGGTTGCTCTGGAAAACCAGCATTAGATGCAGAACCTTCACCAAAATCCAAACTTTTAGTCCATTTGCCATTCCGCATCCACTCTACTACATTATCAGGTTGATTCTGACATAAATCACTCCCAAAGCCAATGGAATCAACTCCAATAATTTCAGCAGTTTTTGCAACCATCATACAAAATTCATCCAATGTACATTTAGATTTATCCTTTAAGTGATGTGGATATAA
>PTLN01000079.1 GCA_002938125.1 Alphaproteobacteria bacterium MarineAlpha2_Bin1 | reverse complement strand
CTCTAAAAATATAAAAAATATTAGAAATAAAAACTGTGTTTTTGTTAAGAACACATTAGCAAGTTTAGAAGATCTTGCAAAATATTCTAGATCAAGGTCGAAAGCTAAGCTTATTGCAATAACAGGAAGTGTTGGTAAAACAACTACAAAAGAGATTTTGCGTTCTGCTCTCAGCAAACAATTTATAGTGTATGCTAATGAAGGGAATCTTAATAATCAGATTGGTGTTCCATTATCTCTTGCAAGAATGCCAGCTAGAACAGATTTTGCAATCTTAGAGTTTGGTATGAATAATCCCGGTGAAATCAGTGAACTTACAAGGTTAGCTCGACCAAATTATGCGCTAATTACAAGTGTAGAGGCAGCTCATTTAGAAAATTTTAAAACAATAGAGGATATAGCTGACGCTAAATCAGAAATTTTTGAAGGTGTAGAAAGCAAGGGTATTGTAATATTGAATAGAGATAGTAATTTCTATAATAAATTATCAAAAAAAGCTATTGGATATAATTTAAAAGTTATCTCTTTTGGATCAAATTTAAAAGCAAATGTAAAGCTTACTAGCTATGTTTTGCATGAAAAGTGTTCTTGTGTCAAATCTGATATTAACGGTCAAAAGATAGTTCTAAAAATTGGAGTTCCAGGGATGCATGTCATAAGTAATTGCTTATCTGTTCTAGCAATGGTTCAGGCAGTTGGTGGAGATATTAGTTTAGCAAGTCTTTCCTTTTCCAAAATGAAATTACCAACAGGGAGAGGAAATAGAGTAATACTTTATACTTCAGATGGTGAAGTAGAGTTAATTGATGAGAGTTACAATGCAAGTCCCGCTTCAATGAAAGCTGCTTTGCATCTTCTTGGGCAATCTAAATTAAAAGATAATGGAAGAAGAATAGCGGTATTAGGTGATATGCTTGAATTAGGAGGCGAAAGTATATCTTTTCACGAAGAGTTATCGGATCATATTGAGAATGCCTGTGTTGATATGGTTTTCTGTTCAGGTGAGTTGATGAAATCTTTGTATAAAGTTCTTCCTGAAGGTATTTATAAAGAATGGAAGGGCCAGTCATGCGAATTAACTCCCTCTATAAAATCCAAATTAAGATCTGGTGATATTCTTATGATAAAGGGTTCATTTGGAAGTAAGATGAGTTTAGTAGTAAATGATCTTAAAGAAAATTATAAAAAGAAAATAGATTTAGATAGGTATATTAACTAATGTTATATAATTTATTTGTCCCTCTTTCAGAAGATTTCATATTTTTTAATCTTTTCCGCTTTTTAACATTTAGAACTGGTGGCGCAATTATAACAGCAATGGTATTAAGTTTTGTGTTAGGGCCAAGTATAATTAAGTTACTTAAAAAAAGACAACATAGTGGTCAACCTATAAGAAATGATGGTCCAAAAAGTCATATTATATCAAAAGCCGGAACTCCTACTATGGGAGGTGTGCTAATTCTACTTAGTTTTGGAGTATCGACTCTACTCTGGGCTGATTTAAGTAATGGGTATGTATGGGCTACCTTAACTGTAACTTTAGGATTTGGTTTTATAGGATTTTTAGATGATTATTTGAAAGTAACAAAAAATAGTCATAAAGGAATTTCTGCGCTTACAAAAATTTTACTTCAAATTATTTTATCTTTAGTAGCAGTTATTTGGATAGTAAATATAACTGCACCACCACTATCATTAAGTTTAGCGGTTCCTTTTTTTAAAGAGACATTAATAAATCTGGGCTGGTTTTTTATTCCACTTGCAATAATAGTTATTGTTGGCTCTTCAAATGCAGTTAATCTTACTGACGGTTTAGATGGTTTAGCTATTGTTCCAGTAATGATTGCAGCTTCATCATATGCATTAATTGCTTACTTGGTTGGTAATGTAGTGTTTTCATCTTATTTGCAGATTCATGGCGTGCCGGGTGCAGGAGAGTTAACAGTTTTTTGTGGAGCGCTAGTTGGCGCTGGACTAGGTTTCCTATGGTTTAATGCTCCTCCAGCAAGTGTTTTTATGGGAGATACAGGAAGCTTATCTATGGGAAGTGCGCTTGGTATAATAAGCGTAGTAACAAAACATGAAATTGTTTTATTAATAATTGGAGGATTATTTGTTTTAGAAACAGTTTCTGTTGTCGTTCAAGTGGCGTCATTTAAGTTAACAGGAAAAAGAGTTTTCAGAATGGCTCCTTTGCATCACCACTATGAACAGAAAGGTTGGCCTGAGGCTACGATTGTCATAAGGTTTTGGATAATTGCAGTGATATTAGCATTAATCGGGCTTGCAACATTGAAGTTAAGATGATGATTATATCAAAAACATATAAGGGAAAAAATATTGCTGTTATGGGCTTAGGCAAAAGTGGTATTGCAACTGTTGAGTCTTTAGCCAAAGTAGGTGCAAATATTTTTGCATGGGATGACAATTCAGAAAATTGTTCTAAATTAGATAAAAAAAATTATAATATCTCAAACCTTGAAAAGATAGACTTTAAGAATATTTCTTCTTTAGTCTTAAGTCCAGGTATTCCTCTAAATTTTCCAAAACCTCATCCGGTTGTTGAAAGAGCAAAAAGTGCAGGTTGTGAAGTAATAGGAGATTTTGAGTTATTTTTTCGATCAAAAATAAATGCAAATGTTATTGGAATCACTGGAACAAATGGAAAATCAACAACAACATCTTTAATTACTCATATTCTTAAGAATAAGTCTATAAATGTACAAGCAGGCGGAAATATTGGTACACCGATTCTTTCCCTGGATAAAATAGACTCTGATGGATTTTATGTATTAGAAATTTCTTCTTATCAATTAGATCTTTCATCAAATATTTCTCTAGATATATCAGTTTTACTAAATATTCAGCCTGACCATCTAGACAGACATGGTTCTATTGAAAATTATTATATGATTAAGAAGAAAATTTTTGAGTCTAATAAAACAAGTAGTATTGGAGTTATTGGAGTTGATGATTTTTATTCAGGAAAATTATATAGTGAAATAAAAAATATAAATAAGTCAATAATTCCAATATCTACCAAAAAGAAAATCTCAGGTGGTGTTTCTGTAATTGACGGAATTATATATGACACAAGGTTTAATTATAATATAATTGATATAAATAATATAACTAATTTAAGGGGAAGGCATAATTGGCAAAACGCTGCTGCTGCATACATTGTTGCTAAAGAAGTTGGTTTATCTAACGATGAAACAAAATCAGCTTTTGAGACATTTAAAGGTTTACCACATAGGCTTGAGTTAGTTTATAAAGATAAGAAAACTGAATACATCAATGATAGTAAAGCTACCAATGTGCATGCTACATCATACGCTTTAAGTTCTTTTGAATCAATTTTCTGGATATTAGGCGGGAGATCTAAAGATAAAGAAATTGATCCCTTATTTCCTTACCTTAATAGAGTTGAACATGCATTCACTATAGGTGAATCGGGTGAGATGTTTGCTCAACAATTATATGGTAAAGTTGAAGTAGAGTTTGTTACATCTCTAGAAAATGCATTTCATAGATCAGTAGATACGATAAAAAAAAGAAAATTGAATAAATCAGTAATTCTTTTTTCTCCAGCATGTTCTTCTTTTGATCAATTTAAGGATTTTGAAGAGAGAGGTGAAAAATTTAGAGATATCGTGATAAAATATGTAGGCCAGTATAATGATTAACCTTGGAAGAACAGATAGAAGTATTATTGGCCATTGGTGGTGGACAGTAGATAGACTGTTTTTAGTAACCGTTTTTAGTTTAATGTTTATCGGTGTTATTTTAATAATGGCTTCAAGTCCAGCTGTTGCTGACAGAATTGGTTTTGAATCATTCCATTTTGTCAGAAGACAATTATATTTTATCTTTCCCTCTATTTTTATAATGTTGTCAGTTTCATTATTGTCCCCATTGTGGATAAGAAGAGTAGGAGTAGCATGTTTTTGTTTATTTTTAATGTTATTTTTTCTCACGTTATTGGTTGGGTATGAGACAAAGGGAGCTCAAAGGTGGCTTCAATTTGGAAGTTTACTTCTTCAACCGTCAGAGTTTATTAAGCCAACTTTGGTTATATTTACAGCGTGGATGCTCTCAGAAAAAATGTCAGACAGAACATTTCCAGGTTACACAATAACGATAGGAGTAACATTACTTATTTTAACTATTCTCTATCTTCAGCCAGATATTGGAATGGCTATGGTTATTAGTGCTGTAATGTTTGTACAGATGTTTATTGCAGGGTTATCGATATATTTTGTTATTTTATTTTCAATAATTGGAATGATCATTGCTTTTTGCTCATATTTATTTTTCCCTCATGTTACTAGTAGAGTAGATAGTTTCCTTGATCCGAAAAGTGGAGACTCATACCAGGTCGATGCTGCATTAAATGCTTTTGACAATGGAGGTTTACTAGGAACTGGGCCAGGTGAAGGCGTTGTTAAAGAGATACTACCTGATGCTCATGCAGATTTTATTTTTGCTGTTGCTGGAGAAGAGTTCGGAATAATTCTGGTCTTAATTATAATCGTATTGTTTGCATTTTTAGTATTAAGAGGTTTTTCAAAAATTTTAAATGAAACTAATTCATTTATATTTTTAACAACATCAGGGATACTTACTCAGATCGGACTACAAGCAGTAATCAACATGGGTGTTAATATGCGTTTATTACCTGCAAAGGGAATGACACTTCCGTTTATTAGCTATGGAGGTTCAAGTTTATTAGCTCTATCTTTTGGAATAGGAGTAGTAATTGCCCTTACTAGAAAGCGAGTAAATTTAAAGTTTTCAAAATCTATAATCGAGGGAGTCCATTGATGGAATCAAAGGCTTTAGAAAATAGAGTAATAATAGCAACTGGAGGAACTGGAGGTCATGTATTTCCTGCTTTAGCAGTTGCAGATGAGTTAATTTCAAGAGGGGTAAAGCCTATTTTTCTCTCTGATAAACGTGGAGAAAAGTATATAAAAAAAGTACAAAACATAGATATTATAATTTTGCCAATAAAAAATTTTCAATCAATGAACATATTTCAAAATATTAAAAATTTTTACTTATTGTTGTTCAGTATAATTAAGTCAGTATATATTCTTCTAAAGATAAAACCTTCACTCGTTTTAGGTTTTGGAGGTATTGCATCATTACCCTCTTTACTTGTTGCGTATTATTTTAGAATCCCGACTGTGATACATGAGCAAAATGCTATTATGGGTAGAGCAAATAAATTTTTATCAAAATTTGCTAAAGTTATTCTATTATCTTTTGATCAAACATTAAATATACCAAAAAAAATAGATAATCGTTCTTTCGTAGTTGGTAATCCAGTTAGAAGTAGTTTTATTAAAGATAGAAAATATACAATCCCTAACAAAGGTGAAAAAATAAATATTTTGATTTTAGGCGGTAGTCAAGGTGCAAAGTTGTTTTCTGATGTAATACCGAAAGTGCTTAGCAAATTTCCAAATGATATAAAAGATAGAATTAAAATTACTCACCAATGTAGGCATACAGATGTTGAAAGAGTAAATAGATATTATCAAGAGAGTTCAATAAATAATGATACAAGAGGTTTCATTTGTGATATTGCTGATGTACTTATCAATTCACATTTAGTTATTTCAAGGGCTGGTGCATCAAGTCTATCAGAAATATTAGTTACTAATATACCTTCAATTATAATTCCATTTAAATATTCTAAAGATAATCATCAGTCACTAAATGCAAAAAAATTAACTAATGCTGGAGCATCTTGGTTAATTGAAGAGGATAACGTAGTTGATGTAAAACTATCAAAATTATTAGATCAAATATTTTCTTCACTAGATGTTTTATCAAAAAATTCTACTAATGCATATAAAATATCAAAACCTAACGCAGCAAAAGACTTTGTAAATATTTTAGAGAGTAATTTCTTTAATGTAAGCTTCCGAGAGGAAGGTTTATGAGAACTCTTCCTTTAAATATAGGTCCAATTCATTTTGTTGGCATAGGTGGTATAGGTATGAGTGGTATAGCGGAAATTATGCATGAACTTGGATATAAAGTTCAGGGAAGTGATATTTCTAAAAATACTAATATTTTACGCTTACAAAAATTAGGGATTAAAGTAAAAATTGGTCATAGTAAGGAAAATATTAGTAATGTTGGTGTGGTGGTAGTTTCTTCTGCAATAAATTTTGATAATCCTGAGCTGATAGCATCCAGAGAAAATTTTATTCCTGTTGTTAAAAGAGCAGAAATGTTGGCAGAGTTAATGAGGTTTAAATGGTCTATTGCAGTTGGAGGAACACATGGGAAAACAACTACAACCTCTATGATAGCTTCTGTTTTAGAAAGAGCTCAATTTGATCCTACAGTTATTAATGGAGGTATAATTAATGCATATGACACAAATGCAAGAAAGGGATCGAGTGACTGGATGGTGGTTGAGGCAGATGAATCTGATGGCAGTTTTGTAAAATTACCAGCTACAGTAGCTATAGTAACAAATATTGATCCTGAACACTTGGATTTCTATAAAAATTTTGAAAATGAAAGAAAAGCTTTTAAAAATTTTGTAGAGAATATACCTTTTTATGGTTTTGCATGTATGTGTATTGATCATCCAGAAGTACAAGTTTTATGCAGTCAGATATCTGATAGGAGAATAATAACTTATGGTTTAAGTTCAAATGCAGATTTAAGGGCAGAAAATATAAAAATTCTTCAAAATGGTTCTCAATTTGATTTGATCTTGAATGAACCAATTTTTGAGTCAAGAAAAATTAAGAATGTGAATATATCCATGCCAGGGAAGCATAATGTTCAAAATGCACTTGCTGCTTTTCTTGTAGGTTTAGAGCTTGGTATAGACGATAAGTTAATAATTGAAAGCTTAAGAAATTTTTCTGGTGTAAAAAGAAGATTTTCTATAACTGGCGTAGTTAATGATATAAAAATAATAGATGACTATGCTCATCATCCCGTTGAAATTAAGTCAGTTTTAAGTGCAGCAAGATCCGTAACTAATGGTAAAGTTATAGCTGTTATGCAACCTCATAGGTACTCTAGGTTAAGAGATCTTTTTGATGATTTTTGTGTATCTTTTAATGATGCTGATATAGTTATTATCTCAGATATCTATGAAGCTGGTGAAAATCCAATATTAGGCATTAATAAACAAACTCTAATAAATGGTATTGGTGATCATGGCCATAGGAACGTATTTGCACTTAATAATCATGAGGACCTTCCTTCAATCATTAATGATATAGCAAATCCAACTGATACAGTAATTTGCATGGGTGCTGGAACAATTTCTAAATGGGCAAATGACTTGCCAATGCAAATAAATAATTTAAGAAAAAGTGATACTAAGTTAGGAGTATGTTTTGAGAAAAAGTAATACTTCTTTATCATTTGAGGGTTTATTACCTGCTATCAGGGGGTCCTATAGGTATAAGTATCCATTATCTAAAGTTGCCTGGTTTAAAGTAGGAGGCCCCGCAGAGGTAATGTTTATTCCAAAAGATAAAAAAGATTTAGTAAGTTTTCTTAAAAAGATAGGAATGAATAAAATTAATTTCTTTGTTATTGGTGCTTGTTCTAATTTATTAATTAGAGATGGGGGTTTTAAGGGTGTGGTAATTAAATTAGGAAAAGATTTTAAATCAATTAAACAAAAAGAAGATTATATTTTTGCTGGCGCAGGTGCTCTAGATATTGTTTTATCAAAATTTGCTGCTTCAAGAGGAATTGGGGGTTTTGAGTTTTTAAGTGGTATACCAGGTACAATTGGTGGGTCTATCATCATGAATGCTGGCGCATATGGAAAAGAAATCTCAGACATTTTGATTAGTATAGAAGCAGTTGATAGGTATGGAAATATTCATAACATTGAATCCAAAGATATAATATTCTCTTATCGATCATCAAAGATACAGAAAAATTTAATTTTATTGAGTGCGTGTCTTAAGGGCTACAAAGAGGATAAACAAAT
>PTLN01000078.1 GCA_002938125.1 Alphaproteobacteria bacterium MarineAlpha2_Bin1 | reverse complement strand
TTACATATGCTTAAAGTTCAGAAACTAATGGTTGATGACTTTAAAGTTGCTGCTAGAAACAAAGATCAACTCTCAGGTATTGCTGACTTATCTAAAAAATTAGGTGGGTCAAATTCTGCAGAGAACGATTAAATGAATGGGCTCAGAAAATAATATTCTCTTCTCCCATCAACGAAGACTATCCTGCTGTCTAGAATTTAAGTCTTCGCCCCTCAACAGAGAGAATTTTTTCTGAGCCTTACTTTCCCAATGTCTGAACTTTATTTTTTAATTGATCAAATACAAGTTATATCCTTAGATCAATTTACTGATTCAAGAAAAAGAATATTTTTTCTCTATATTATTTCTGCATTTTCGATTTCTTTTATTTGGCTTAAGTTATTTAAATCATATAGATTTAGGGACATTTTTAAGAAAATTTTTGATAAAAAAGTTTATTTTTCCTTATCAGCATTTGAGGATATTTTTCTAGCTATAGTTAATCAAATTATTATGATTGTTATTTCGCCATATTTATTAACTCAATTGATTCTAGCTACATTTCTGTTTAATTTTTTCCATAAACTATCGTTTTCACCCCATTTATATGCTGGTGCGTATTCTAATTTAACTGTAGCAATACTATTTAGTTCTGTTTTCTTTATTTTTGACGATTTTGCTCGTTTTTATGTTCATCGCTTACTTCACAAAGTACCTCTTCTATGGGCATTTCATAAGGTCCATCATTCGGCAAAAAAATTGAATCCTTTAACAGTTTATAGAACTCATCCAATAGAGGGAGTAATTTTTTCAGTTAGAGGGGCACTAGTCCAAGGCCTGATCATAGCAATATTTGTTTTTTTGTTTGGTTCTCAAGTCGATTTGATTACTATTTATTCAGCAAATATATTTGCTTTTATCTTTAATATGGCCGGTTCTAATTTGAGACATACAAATATTGAAATCAAATATTTTAAGTGTTTAGAAAAAATATTTATTTCTCCATATCAACACCAAATTCATCACTCTAGTATTCCTGAACATCACGATAAAAATTTTGGTGTAGTTTTTTCTATTTGGGATAATTTCTTTGGCACGCTAATACTATCAAATAATGTCAAAAAAGTTAAATACGGTTTGTATAATGATAGTTTTCCGAAAAAATTCTCAGTAGTTTCTCTTTACCTATACCCATTTTATGAAAGTTTACAAATTATGAAAGATATACATAATAAAATTATTTATTTTATTAAATATAAAATTAATAGGTTTATATTGAAAAATATAAATTTAATAAAAGTTGTTAAGACTTTTACGCTCTCGTTTTTATTTTTTTTGTTAATATCACCAATAATTATTAATAAATCATACTCAAATGAAATTAATATTTACTCTCACAGGCAGCCTTTTTTGATTAATCCTTTCCTAGATTTATTTTCTAAAGAAACTGGAATTAAAACAAATATTGTTTATGCAAAAAAAGGTCTTGCCGAGAGATTACAAGCGGAGGGAAGAAATACGCCAGCTGATGTAATATTAACTGTTGATATCTCAAGACTGCATGTGTATGCAGATAAAAATTTGTTAGCAACCGTATCATCTCCAAAATTAATTAAAAATATTCCGGCTCACTTAAGAAGTAAAGATAATACATGGTTCGGTCTTTCAAAAAGAAATAGGGTAATAGCAGCCTCATTAGATAGATTAGAAAAAGGAACTGTTAAAACATATGAAGATTTGATAAAAAATGAATTTAAAGGCAAAATCTGTTCTAGACCAGGGAGCCATGTTTACAATCGTGCATTATTATCCTCAATTATTATCGCTAATGGTAAGGTAGGTGCTGAAGATTGGGCCAAGAGATTAGTAGGTAATTTAGCTAGAAGACCACAGGGGAATGATAGGTCACAGCTTAAAGCAATTTATCAAGGAGAGTGTGATTTGGCAATTATAAATCATTATTATTTTGGTAAATTAAAATACTCTGATATTGAAGAGCAGAGGAAATGGATGGAAAAAGTGTACCTTATATTTCCAAATCAAGAAAAAGGAGATAGAGGTGTTCATGTAAATATATCTGGTGGTGGTGTTGTTAAACACTCAAAAAATAAAGATCTTGCTATAAAGTTATTGGAGTTTTTATCTGAAAGAAAAGCACAAACTCTTTATAGTGAAATTAATTTTGAATTTCCAGTTAATCCAGATGTTGAGCCAGGAGAAAAACTTAGCAGTTGGAATAAATTTAGAGAAGACAATGTAGATATTAGTAAGATAGCTGAATTCTCATATGAAGCTCAAATAATTATCGATAAAGTTGGTTGGTGAATTATTGATATTTTTGCTTCTTAAATGATTTCTTTTATATAATATATTCCAGAATATAATATTTTCAAATATTAAAGTGAATTTTGATGAAGTACTCTTTAAAATTATGGGGCGTATTAGGAATAGTTTTAACACTGATTATTTCAATTCCTATAATTTCAATATTTTTTATTGCTATCTCACCCGATTCTAATATATGGAAACATTTAATATCAACTGTTCTCCCAATTTATACAGCGAATACTCTATTATTAATGCTTGGTAACATAATATGTGTTTGTATAATTGGAATACCTACTGCATGGCTAGTTACCTCTTATACATTTTTTGGGAGAAATTTTTTTAGTTGGGCTCTCATTTTACCCCTAGCTGTCCCAGCTTACATAATTGCTTTTGTATATACTGACATCATGGAGTATTCTGGAGCATTACAAATTTTCTTAAGAAACCTTTTCAATTGGAATAATGCTCAGGATTATTGGTTCCCTAATATTAGATCTATTGGGGGGGCAATTTTTGTAATGTCATTTGTGCTATACCCGTATGTTTATCTTTTATGTAGAAGCTCATTTCAACATAGTTCTGCAAGATTTTATGAGGTTAGTAGAACTCTAGGATATAATGTATGGAGCACTTTTTTTAAGCTTTCTCTTCCTTTAACTAGACCTGCATTAGTTATAGGTTGCTCGTTAGTTATGATGGAAACATTGGCAGATTTTGGTACTGTCGATTTTTTTTCAATTAATACTCTAACATTAGCTATTTTTAATGTTTGGTTAGGTATGGGAAACGCTGCAGGTGCGGCTCAAATATCATTAGTTATTCTATTTTTTGTATTTGCATTATTATATTTTGAGAAAAGTGCTAGAAATAGAAAAGAATATCATACAACCCATGGAAATAACATTTTCATTCGTAGGAATAGTTTAAAAGGATATAAGTCATTCATAGCATTTTTAATTTGTTTTATACCTCTTCTAATAGGTTTTATTATTCCATCAATGATTCTTTTTTATTACTCATTATTAACTTTAGATATTTCTTTTGGTGTATCATATTATAAATTAATTCTAAATAGTTTTAGCTTATCCTTTATAGCCTCAATAGTTACTGTTTTAGCTGCAATAGTTATTGCTTCAGGGCAAAGGTTATATGGGAATAAATTTATTATTTTTACTCGTATATCACTATTAGGTTATGCTTTTCCTGGTGCAGTTTTAGCTCTAGGTATTATCATTCCTTTAGCTTACATAGATAACTATATCGATAAATTATTTTATTCATATTTTAATATTTCAACTGGACTTATTTTGAGCGGAAGTATATTTGCATTATTATTTGCTTATTTAATTAGATTTATTGCTATTGGTTATGGCGCTATTGACTCAGGGTATTTGAATATAAATAAAAATATTGATATGGCATCAATATCATTAGGTATTGGAAAATTCTTAACTATTAAAAAGATTCATATTCCTTTACTAAAGTCGAGTATTTTAATTGCATCAATAATTGTTTTCGTAGATACTATGAAGGAGTTACCAGCAACTTTAATTTTAAGGCCATTTAATTTTGATACTCTTGCTACCAATGTATATCAGTTAGCTTCAGATGAGTTATTAGAACAGAGTTCTCTATCTGCTCTTACAATAGTTTTGGTCGGAATTGTTCCGTTAATTTTTTTAACAAGAAAAATTAGTAATAATAAATATTTTTCTTAATGGTTATGCTTATGTCTAAAAATATTTTACCAACTTTGTATATAAATAATATAAGTCACAAATATGGAAAAAATGAAATAATTAATGATTTATCTTTTGAGGTCTTTTCAAATGAAATTGTTTGTTTATTAGGTCCTTCAGGTTCAGGTAAGTCAACTATTCTGAGGTTGATTGCAGGTCTTGAAAATTTACAGTATGGAAAAATAAATCTTAACAATAAAATTATTTCTAGTGATAATTCAGATTATATTCAACCCGAGGATAGAGAAATTGGATTTGTTTTTCAAGATTTAGCTTTATTTCCTCATTTGAATGTAGAATCTAATATAAATTATGGTCTGAATAAAATTAAAAAAAATATAAAAAAAGATGTTTATAATAATTTGATAAATAAAATTGGAATTAAGCATCTTGAAAAAAAATATCCACATGAATTATCTGGTGGCGAGCAACAAAGAGTTGCTCTTGCAAGAGCACTAGCTCCAAAACCAAAATTAATGTTACTTGACGAACCTTTTTCAGATTTAGACTCTAGATTAAGGGATATAATTAGAGACGAAACAATTTCTATTCTTAAATCAAATGGCACGCCAGTTCTATTAGTAACTCATGACCCAAACGAGGCTATGTTAGTATCTGATAAAATTATAATAATCAATAACAAAAATAAAATACAAGAAGGTTCATCTGAAGATTTATATTTCAAACCTAAAAATAAATTTGTTGCAGGGTTTTTTAGTGATATAAATATTTTTGATGGTGTAGTTAATGAATCTAAAGTTAATTTTTTACTTGGCGCTATACATAATGACAATGATTTTGGTCAAAAAGAAGTTGAGGTGGTTATTAGAACAGAAGGCATTAAGATAAACAATAAGAAGACTGAAAATTATTTTAATATAGAGGGTGAAATCTCATCATTAAAAAAAGTTGGTATTTTTCAATATGTAAATATTGCGGTGAAAGGATATCCTAAATTAATCTCAGCAAGGTTAACCGATAGCCATAATATCTCTAAAAATTCAATGGTATGGTTAGGTTTTGACCCCCGTTTTACCTTTATTTTCGAAAAGGAAAAACATTAAATATAATAAATATGGTTGTATTTAACAAAATTTTAATGAATATTTGCGATTTATTTAATTTTCTGACAATATGAGATCTTAATTTTTTAAATTTAGAAATAGGAGTAACCTCAAATGGGTATAAGTTTCTGGCAAATTGGTGTTGTATTAGTTTTGGTCCTATTGCTATTTGGTCGAGGACGCATATCTCACATGATGGGTGATTTAGCAAAAGGTATCAAAAGTTTTAAAAAAGGTATGAATGAAAATGATACCTCTACTGATAATACTACTAAAACTATTGATGCATCTGCTGAAGAGAAATCTGAGTCTGTTTCTAAAGATAAAGAAACAGCCTCTAGTTAATATTTTAAATATTTACTGCTGGAGTATTTCTTGCTTGATATAGGATGGACAGAGTTACTTGTTGTTGGGTTAATCCTAATTGTTGTAGTTGGGCCCAAAGACTTACCTAAAGTTTTAAGAACTATTGGCCAGTGGACAAGAAAAGTAAAAAAAATTGCTAGAGATTTTCAAGATAATATAGAAGATATTGCAAGAGAATCCGAAATTGATGAAGTCAGAAATAATTTTAATGAAACAATTAATTTTTCTGATAATCTTAATAATTCTATTAATCCAAAAGATAATTTAAAAGAAATGATAATGCCAAATATTACTGAAGATGAACTAGACGAAATTAAAACTGAAGAAAGCGGGGATAACAAAAACAAATTAAAAAATGTTTCATAAAAAAGACTATCTTTTTTTACATTAATAATATTCTGTATTAATCTAACTAAAATTTCTGGCTTGAATAGAATTATGACTGTACCTTCTGAAGATGAAGAATCTACAATAGCAAAAACAAAAGCTCCAATATTAGAGCACTTAATTGAACTTCGTAAAAGATTAATTTATGTTGCAATTTTTTTTCTAATAAGCTTTATTTTATCTTATGTATTTTCGAAGGATATATATAATTTTTTAGTTGCTCCCTATGCCGATGTAGTTGCTGGTCAGGATGGACGCAGACTAATTTATACTGCTTTACATGAGGCTTTTTTTACTTTATTAAAGGTTTCTTTTTTTACTGCTGCATGGTTAACATTTCCTTTCTTAGCTATACATATATGGAAATTTGTCGCCCCAGGTTTATATAATAAAGAAAAAAATGCTTTTCTACCATATTTGATTGCTACACCTATATTATTCACTGCTGGTGCTGCTTTAGTTTATTACTTGATAATACCTCTAGCTTGGAAATTTTTTATTGGATTTGAAACCGAAGGTGGATCAGGTACTCTTCCTATTCAACTTGAAGCAAAAGTAAATGAGTATTTATCATTAATAATGAAATTAATTTTTGCTTTTGGTATTAGTTTTCAACTTCCTGTAATTCTAACTTTATTAGCGAGAGCGGGTATTGTGACTGCAAAAACACTTGCTTCCAAAAGAAAATATGCAATAGTAATTACTTTTGTTGTTGCTGCAATATTGACTCCACCAGATTTAATTAGTCAGATAGGGTTAGGAATCCCAATTTTGGGTTTATATGAAATATCAATTATAATGGCTCGTTATGTTGAAAAAAAGAAAATAATGAGAGAGGAAATGGAGAAAGATAATAATGTTGAATAAATTTCAATAATTAATAAATTTAGTAAGATCGCATGCATGATATTAACAAAATAAGAGAAAACCCTTTAGAATTTGACTCGGGTTTAATAAAAAGAGGCGAGAGTGTACAATCATCAAATATTATAAAAATTGATGATAAAAGAAAATCAATTCAAACCAAACTTCAAGAGGCACAAAATCTTAGAAATTTGATTTCCAGGGATATAGGAAATGCTATTAACCAAAATAATCACGATAGAGTAAAAAAACTAAAAAATGAAGTGCAAAAATATAAAATTGAAATTCAAGATCTTGAAAAATTTGAAAAAGAAACTGTTATTAAACTTAAAGAATGTCTTTCGATTATTCCTAATATACCCTCTGAAGATGTTCCAGATGGTATTTCTGAGGAAGATAATTTAAAAATTCGTGATTGGGGTAAGTTCAATAATTTTGATTTCGACATCAAGGATCATGTTGAATTAGGGCAAAAACTTAATCTAATGGACTTTCAAAAAACATCAGAAATTTCAGGTTCTCGATTTGTAACACTTAAAGGTGAACTTGCTCTTTTAGAGAGATCTTTAGGTGCATTCATGCTTGATGTTCATACTAAACAAAATAATTATTTAGAAATCTCTCCACCAATACTTGTCAAAGATGAAGCTCCATATGGTGTTGGTCAATTACCTAAATTTGAGGGAGATTTATTTAAAACCACATCTGGACATTGGTTAATTTCAACAGGAGAAGTACCATTAACAAATTTACACCGTGACGAAGTTGTTAATGTGGACAAATTTCCAATTAGATATGTAGCTTTAACCCCTTGCTTTAGATCTGAGGCAGGTGCGGCAGGAAAAGATACTAGAGGAATGTTACGTATGCATCAATTTTATAAAGTTGAAATTGTTTCATTTGTAAATCCAGAAAATGGATATAGCGAGCATAATAAACTTACAAATTGTGCAGAAGATATTTTAAAACAACTAAAACTACCATATAGAGTTATGTCATTATGTGCTGGAGATCTAGGTTTTAGTTCATGTAAAACATTTGACCTTGAAGTTTGGTTGCCGAGCCAAAATAAATATAGAGAAATTTCATCTTGCTCTTATTTTGGTGATTTTCAATCGAGAAGGATGAATACTAGGTATCTAGATAAAAATAAGAAATATCAATTTGTTCATACAATTAATGGTTCTGGTCTTGCTATTGGACGAACATTAGTAGCAATTATGGAAAATTATCAACAAAAAGATGGTAGTATTGTAATCCCAGATGTACTTGTTCA
>PTLN01000077.1 GCA_002938125.1 Alphaproteobacteria bacterium MarineAlpha2_Bin1 | reverse complement strand
AACTAGAAATATTTCGGGTACTAATCACTATCATGTTCTTCTTGAGGAGGAGATAGCCTCTTGGCATAAAAAAGAAGCTGCACTAATTTTTACCTCAGGTTATATATCAAATGAGGCAACACTTAGTACATTAGCAGGTCTAATACCAGATTGTATTGTTTTTTCTGATGAAAATAATCATGCATCTATGATTTCAGGAATCAAAGCAAGCAAATCTGAAAAAAAGATTTTTAGACATAACGACATTGATCATCTTGAAGAACTATTAAAACAAACTGATAAGAGCAAACCAAAAATAATAGCTTTCGAGTCTGTTTATTCAATGGATGGAGATATTGCCCCCATAAAAGAGTTTTGCGATCTGGCTGACAAATATAATGCAATTACGTATCTCGATGAGGTCCATGCTGTTGGTCTTTATGGAGAAAAAGGCGGAGGTATATCTGAAAGAGAAGGTTTAGCTGATAGAATAACAGTAATAGAGGGAACTCTTGGTAAAGCAGTTGGAGTAATGGGTGGATATATTGCTGCCTCAAAAAGTATAGTAGATGTTGTCAGAAGTTATGCTCCTCCATTTATTTTTACAACTTCAATGTCTCCAGTTCTATCTGCGGGTGCACTAGCTAGTATAAAATTTTTAAAAGAAAATAACCACTTAAGACTAAAGCATCAAGAAAGATCTTCAAAACTAAAGTCTAGCTTTTTTAAGTCTGGTTTATCTATTATACCGTCGGAAACTCACATTGTTCCATTAATTGTTGGTAATGCTAGATGTTGTAAAAGGGCATCAGATATGCTTCTTTTTGATTATGGTATTTATGTTCAGCCGATTAATTATCCAACTGTCCCCAGAGGTACAGAAAGGTTGCGCTTTACGCCCACGCCTCTTCATACAGATAAAATGATTGATGATTTATTAAATGCCTTGGGTGATGTTTGGTCTTATCACGATATTAGTAAATATGCAGCGGCTTAAAGGGTTTTTCTGTTTATCATTAACAAACCTATCAGCACTGATAATCCTAGTATTGAGCAAATAATAATTGATAAAGATGGACCAAATTTTACAGCAAGAAATCCTACGAGTAAAATACCTATAGGATTCATTCCAATGCCTACTGATATTAAACCCAATACCCTCGCTCTCATTTCTTTTGGTGCTAATATAAATGGAAGAGTTGCTTGCATAGTTGTGAAACCTCCCATTCCCAGACCAGTCAAAAACATTATTAAAATCGATAAAAAATAATAGTGACTAAATCCGAATAGGCAAATACCAATCATAACTAAGCATGATCCATAAAAATAAAATGATTTATAAAGTTTAGTAATTCCAAAAAGTGATATAATTATTGCACTAACAACCGCACCCAAACCATCAGTGCTAACCATAATTCCAATTAATAGAGGGGAGATTTCTAATTGAGTTTGAGCCACTACTGGTAACATTATCATGTAGGGAAATGCAAACAAATTCATAGTAACTGTTATCAGAAGAAATCCTAAAATTGAAGAATCTTTTCTAGCAAAGTTTATTCCATTAATTAGATCTTTAAAATAATTTGAGTTTGTTTCACTATCTTTATCTTTATCTTTATCTTTATCTTTATCTTTATGTTTATCTTCAAGCTCAATTACGCTAATAGTTTGATACATGTTAAATGCATAAAAAAAACTTAAAATTAAGTATGCTCCATGTAGGCCAGAGAATTCCATTATAGTTCCGCCTAGGAAAGGTCCCAAAATTCTTGTTCCGTTTCTAGCTATTGAGTCAAAACCCATAGCACTTCCAACCCGCTTAGATCCGGCCATTTCACCTAACATATTTCTTCTCACAGGAAAATCAGTTGAGAAAACAATTCCCGTGAGAGTCATTCCAAATATTATGTGCCAAATTTCAATTAAATTTAGATAGGAAAGCAAAGCTAATATTAGAGAGGATAAAACTAACAACCCATAAGCTACAGTAAGTATTTTTTTTTTGCTAAAATAGTCTGATATTACTCCTGTAAATCCTCCCAGAAAAATCATAGGTACAGCTCTCGCAAAATTAGCAAAGGTAACAGCTAAGGCGGATTGTGTAGCATTATAAATAAAAACCGTAATTGCCAGCATTTCCAACCATTGGTTCCCCATTGAAGCAGCCCCTACACTCCATAATTTTATAAAATTTTTATCCCTAAAAAGACTTTTTAGAGTATTTCTATCCATTTATAGGTTCCAATTACAAAGAAATTAAATTAATTAAATTTAGATAATTTATATAAAAGCTATTATGAATTATTTTTTTAACATAAATTGTTATGTTATACTACTTAGGTAAAAATGATATGTCTATTAAAGAATATTTATTTGAGTTTAATTGGTTAGGTGCCTATGTAAAAGTTTCAATTATTGATCCAGTGACAAATATAGAAGTATCAATTGTAGGTGATTCAAATGCTACTGAGGAGGAATTAAAAAGAGTAGCAATAAATAAATTAGAGTACGTTATTAAAAAAAATAAAAAAAATAATTTCAAGATTTGAAGAAAAAATGAAAAATTCAAAAAATGATAGGGCAGTGCTATCAATAAGATCTGTAAGTAAAAGTTTTGGAGGTCTCAAAGCTCTTAATGAAGCAAGTTTTGATATAATGCCAAATAGTATAACAGGACTTATAGGTCCCAATGGAGCGGGGAAGACTACATTATTTAATGTAGTTACGGGATTTTTCAAATCTGATAGCGGTCAAGTTATATTAGATGGGAAAAATGTTACAAATCACACAACTCACAAATTATTCACTGATGGTTTAATTAGGACTTTTCAAATTCCTGCTTCATTTGAACGTATGACAGTCTTAGATAATCTAATGGCGGTACCTATGAGTCAGACAGGTGAGAATTTAATTTTTGCATTGATAGGTTCAGACAAAATTAAAAATGAAGAAAAAAATATTTATTTAAAAGCCAGAGAAGTATTAGATTTTTTAGAAATAACTCACTTATCTGAAAAATATGCAAGTGAATTATCGGGAGGACAAAAAAAATTACTTGAGTTAGGAAAAGTCATGATGACTGATCCGAAAGTTATTCTTCTTGATGAGCCCGGTGCTGGAGTGAACCCAAGCTTAATGAGGAAATTATCTAGTTTCATAAAAAGACTCAATAAGGAAAGAGGTTATACTTTTTGTATTATTGAGCATGATATGGATTTAATTTCTTCTTTATGTGATCCTATTATAGTTATGGCAGAAGGTTCTGTTTTAGCAATGGGGGATATTGAAAAAATTAGGGCTAACAATTTAGTCAAGGAAGCTTATCTTGGAACAAAATGAACTAAATAATAAAATCTTGTCTATAGATAATATTTATGGAGGGTACGGTGGTGTAAATATTCTAAATGGTATTTCTCTTCATGTAAAAAATAGTGAGATAGTAGTAATAATAGGTCCAAATGGATCAGGGAAATCAACAACCATGAAATCTATTTGTGGTTTAGTTGATATAAATTCGGGTTCTATTATTTTTAAAGGAAAAGAAATTTCGAATATGAGAACGGATAAAATTACTAGTTTTAAAATTGGTTATGTTCCTCAAGAGAATAATATCTTTTCTTCTCTTTCTGTCGAAGAAAATTTAGAAATGGGTGCCTATAGCGAAAAAAAGGGTAAGTATAATTTAAAAAATTCAATTGAAAGAATATATAAAATCTTCCCTCCCTTAAAAGACAAACAAAAGCAAGCAGCAATTAATTTATCTGGTGGTCAAAGACAAATGGTGGCAATTGGAAGAGCGTTAATGTTAGATCCAGATTTATTACTTTTGGATGAGCCAACAGCGGGCTTGTCTCCTAAGTTTACTCAATTAATCTTTGATAAAATTGTAGAAATTAATAATTTAGGAGTTTCCATATTAATGGTTGAGCAAAATGCAAAAGAGGCATTATCTTTTGCTGATAGGGCGTATGTTTTAGTTATGGGGAAGAATAGATTCGAGGATACTGGGGAAAATCTTCTTAATAGTGAAGAAATAGGCAAGATGTTTTTGGGAGGCTAAAGTCTACATTTTAGTCATTTTCTTCAAGTTTTTATCTAATTTAAATTAATTTTATTGAGATATTAGTACTAATTATAGTAACTATATTCAACTTGATATAATCTGGCATTAACATACACTATCGATATTAAACGAGTTGACCCAACATGGTTACAAAAAAAATTATTATAGCTTCAGACCACGCTGGGTACAATCTGAAGAAAATTATTGGTGATGAAATGTCAAAAAGTGGACATAAAGTGTTGGACATCGGAACAAATAATCTTGATCCTGTAGACTATCCAGATTTTGGTCATTTAGCGGCTAAAGAATATTTAAAGGGGACTGCTAATTTTGGAATTATATTCTGTGGTTCAGGTTTAGGCATTTCCATGGCCGCAAATAAACATAATGGTATCCGTGCTGCATTATGTTATGATATTGAAACAGCTAAATTAGCTAGATCTCATAATGATGCTAATTTCTTGGCGTTAGGTGGAAGGGTAATTGAAGTAGATTTAGCAAAAAAATGCGTTAATGCATTTATTAATACACCATTTGACGGCGGAAGACACTTAAATCGAGTCAAAAAAATTGATTTAATGAAAATAGAGAGGTTTGAATAATGCGCTGCCCATTTTGCGGTAATGATGATACACAGGTAAAAGACTCACGACCTGCGGAGGATCAGTCAGCAATAAGACGAAGAAGGTTTTGTCCCGGATGTGGTTCTAGGTTCACTACATTTGAGAGAGTGCAACTAAGGGAACTTACTGTAGCTAAGAAAAATGGTCAACATGCCCCTTTTGATAGAGATAAACTATCTAGATCTATATTGATAGCTACTAGAAAAAGGCCTGTTGAAGCTGAGCGAATCGATAGAATGATAAACGGCATAGTTAGAAGGTTGGAGAGTTTGGGTGAAAGTGATATCTCTAGTGATACTATAGGAGAATTAGTAATGGAAGGCTTAGCTAATCTAGATCAGGTGGCTTATGTTAGATTTGCTTCAGTATATAGAAATTTTAGAGAGGCTAGAGACTTTGAAACTTTTGTTGGTAAAATGGGTGGAGGTATAGAAGACGACCTTCTCGAATGATTCAAAATATATGCAGCATGCAATTAATATTTCAACTAGAGGTATAGGACTTACTTGCCCTAATCCTTCGGTAGGCTGTGTGGTTGTAAATAAAAATACTATTGTTGGTAGGGGAGTGACCGCAAAAGGTGGAAGGCCTCATGCTGAGACTTTAGCTTTAAAAATGGCTGGAGATAAAGCTAGAGGTTCTAGTGTTTATGTTACTCTTGAGCCATGTAATCACATTGGTGAGACTGACCCTTGCTGTGAAGCATTAATTTCAGCAGGAGTTAGAAAGGTAATTGTAGCGACTTTAGACCCTGATAAAAGAGTCTCAGGTAAAGGGGTAACAAAATTAAAAAATTCAGGTATAGAGGTAATTAACGGAGTACTTGAAAAAGAGGCTATTGAGGTTAATGAAGGATATTTTAAAAATAAATACCAAAATCAACCATTAACTACTTTAAAAATTGCAATTTCAATTGATAGTAAGGTTGCTACTAAGACTGGTGAAAGTAAATGGATTACTTCCAAAGGAGCTCGCGATCACTCCCATATGTTGAGAGCAAGAAGCGATGCATTAATTATTTCATCATCTACTGCCATAAATGATAATCCATCCTTAACATGCAGGTTACCTGGAATGATAGATTACTCGCCTATTAGAGTTATTTTAGATGCATTTAGAAAAGTTCCAAATAATTTAGAAATTTTTAAGAATGCTAAGAGTATCCCAGTTTGGGTTTTTACTTCTGTTCCAGAAAGTGAAAAAATAAACCAGGAATCAATCGCTCTAGGTGTTAAGATAATTAATGTAAATAAAGATAGATTTGGATACGGTGTAAATTTAAAACAAGTTTTTGCATTTTTATCTAGTCAAGGAATTATGCGTGTTATGGTTGAAAGTGGAGGAAACCTCTCCTCAGCACTAATAAATGAGAAGCTTATTGATAGATTAGTAATTTATCGCGCTCCTTCAGTAATTGGTGGAGATGGGATGTCAGCAATAGAAAGTATCAATGTGAAGAGTTTATCAGATAGTCTTCAACTTGAGCTTATTAAATTAGAAGAATTTGATTCGAATATAATTGAAACTTATAAGGTGTTAAAATAATCATGTTTACTGGAATAATTACCGATGTTGGTAGAATTGAAGAAATCTCTCGAACAAAAGATTTAAAATTAACAATTAAAACTGATTATAAGCATAAAGAGTTATTAATCGGTTCATCTATAGCGTGTTCTGGTCCATGTCTTACAATTGTCGAATCGAGAGATAATTTATTTTCAGTAGAGGTTTCAAATGAAACTATTTCCAAAACAAATATTAGTACTTGGGCTGAAGGCCATTTAATTAATTTAGAAAAAGGCTTAAAAGTTGGAGATGAAATTGGTGGCCATTTTGTTACTGGTCATGTTGATGGAATAATTAGATTATTGGATAAGAAGCAAGATGCTGGTTCAATAATTCTGACATTTCAGCAAGATAAAGAGTTTAAAATGTTTATAGCTCCAAAAGGTTCAGTCACTATTGATGGGGTTTCTTTAACTATAAATGAATCTTTTGAAAATGAGTTTACTGTAAATATTATTGACCATACGCAAAAAAATACTACTCTAGGTAATTTAGATATTGGTCAGTACGTTAATATTGAGGTAGATATGTTTGCAAGATATATTTATCAAATAAATAAAAACTATTCTTTATAAAGATATGAAAAAAAATAATTACTTATGTTCTGCTGAAGAAATTATTGATGAAGCTAAAAATGGTCGTATGTTCATCTTAGTTGATGATGAAGATAGGGAAAATGAAGGTGATCTGATTATCCCCGCAGAAAAAGTTAAACCCGACTCCATTAATTTTATGGCAAAATTTGCTAGAGGGCTTATTTGCCTAGCTTTGACTGAGAAAAGATGTGCAGACCTTAATCTCCCACTTATGCCAAGAAAGAATCAAAGTAAATTTGAAACTGCATTCACCGTATCAATAGAGGCTAAACAAGGTGTAACAACAGGTATATCTGCTTCTGATAGATATAAAACTATCCAAGTTGCAATAGATGAAAACTGTGGACCTGCTGATATTTCAACCCCTGGCCACGTTTTTCCTCTGATTGCAAGGGAAGGTGGTGTTTTAGTGAGAAGTGGCCATACCGAGGCTGCAGTTGATATAGCAAGACTTGCAGGTTTGAATCCATCAGGCGTTATATGCGAAATAATGAACGATGATGGTTCTATGGCTAGGATGCCTGACCTAATAAAGTTTGCGGAATTTCATGACTTAAAAATTGCTAGCATTGCTGATCTAATAGCATTTAGAAGGTCAAATGATACCATTGTTGAAAGGATAATAGAAAGACCATTCAATTCAATTTATGGTGATGATTGGAAAATGTTAATTTTTAAAAATACTATTGATAAAACAGAGCACATAGCGCTTGTAAAAGGTGTAATTAGTGCGGATGAGCCAGTTTTGGTAAGAGTCCATCTATTTAATATAATGAAAGATCTTTTGGGTGAGAAAAGTGGAATGGGTGGAGAGCTTTCAGCCGCATTAAAAATGGTAGGTGAAAAAGGTAAAGGTGTCGTTGTATTAATAAGAGATGCTAGACCAACTAGTTTATCTGAAAGAGTTCTGTTTGAGCTTGGAGAAGATGTAAAAAAACAACCATTAAGAGATTATGGAGTGGGAGCACAAATTCTAGCAGATTTGGGTATAAAAAAAATGATTCTTTTATCTAATAGTGATCGAACTATAGTTGGTCTAGACGGTCATGGCCTGAGCGTAGTTGACAGAGTACCTATTGAATTATGAAATATTTTGATGGAAAAAATGAAAATTTTAATTGTTGAATCACGTTTTTATTCAGAAATTTCTGACCAATTACTCCTAGGAGTAAAAAGAGAATTAGACTCAAAGAAAATATTATTTGAAGTAGTTTCTGTTCCAGGTGCTTTGGAAATTGCACAAGCTATGAATATTATTATAAGTAAAGATATTCAATTGGGTAAAGAGGTCGGCTTTGATGGTTTCATTGCTCTAGGATGTGTGATTAGAGGTGAAACCTCTCATTATGATT
>PTLN01000076.1 GCA_002938125.1 Alphaproteobacteria bacterium MarineAlpha2_Bin1 | reverse complement strand
TACTTAGTGAAGAAATAATATTAATAATTATTGAAGGAGCCCAACTTTTAAAAATACTTAAAATAATTTCTAAACCAGCCATTAAAAAAATAAAACTTATTGATACACTAAGTATAAAAGCAATTACCTGACTTTTAGTAGATGCAGAAATACAAGAAACTAGAGATATTAAAGCTCCAGCCATTAAGAAACTCCCAATATAACTTGCAAAAATAACTCCATTATCTGGTGAACCTAGAATATTAACTGAAATCCACATAGGAAAAGTGAGAAATAATGCAATAAACGAAAAAAACCATGCTGCTAAAAATTTTGCTATTACTATTTCAAATGCAGTGACAGGTAATGTCATCAATAATTCTATTGTTCCTGTTTTTCTCTCTTCAGACCACAACCTCATACCAATTGCAGGTATTAAAAATAAATAAACCCAAGGATGAAAACTAAAAAAAACTTGTAAATCAGCTTGACCTCTAGAAAAAAAATTCCCTAGAAAAAAGGTGAATGAGCCCAATGCAGCTAAGAATATTACTAGAAAAATATATGCTACAGGTGTTAAAAAATAGGTAGCTAACTCGCGTTTAAATATAAAATAAATACTAGACATAACTATCTTTCCGATATAATTTTTCTAAAAATACTGTCTAAGCTATCTTCATCAGAAAATTTTTTCCGTAAACCAGATGGTGTTGAGTCTGCTAATAATTTCCCTTTAGCAATTACCATTGCCCTTGAACAAACAGCATCAACTTCTTCTAGAATATGAGTAGATATTACAATTGCTTTATTTTTTGACAAATCTTTTAAAAGCTGGCGCACTTCAAATTTCTGATTAGGGTCGAGTCCATCCGTTGGTTCATCCAGTATCAGAAGGTCAGGATCATGTAACATAGCTTGCGCTAGACCAACTCTTCTTTTAAATCCTTTAGATAGGGTTTCTATTGGTCTAAAAACAACCTCATTTAAATTTATTTTTTCAATTATATTTTCAATGACTTTAGGTTTATTTTTTTTATTTATTCCTCTCATTTCGGCGATGAAATTTAAGAATGAGCCAGCAGTCATATCACCATATAAAGGGGCACCTTCTGGTAAATAACCTATGCTTTTTTTTACTTTTATAGGTTCATCAAGTATATCGTTACCACAAACTATTGCTGAACCTGAACTAGGAGTTAAAAAACCTGTTATCATTTTCATAGTTGTTGATTTACCGGCACCATTTGGACCAAGAAAACCTAGGACCTCTCCCTTATTTACATTAAAGGAAATATCATCGACCGCAGTTAGGGGGCCAAATTTTTTTGTTAAATTTTTTACTTTAAGTAACTCAACCATTATTCTAAGTTACATCATTATAACTAAAGAATTCCAGAGTTTTTAGAATTTTTTAAGAAAATATAAAAATTTTGCTAGAAATCTAATTAATTTTTACCATAACTTTGTCTATTTTTGACCATTGCTGATCACGATCTGAGCCAAGCAAATACATTAAAATTGCAAAAACTCCATCTCTCTCTAGTACTTGCATAGGACTATGCCAAGTACCTAAGTAATAGTTAATAGCCATCGTTCCGGGCACAATAAATGCTTTAATTTTCTCTACATCAGGTTGATTTAATTTATCTGGCGCTACCACAATCAAATATTTTTCTACATCCATAGGAAAAAAAGTTTGTGAAGTATGAAGATGCTTCTCTAGTAAATCTATAGATATTGGTCCTTTTGAAAATTCTATTCTAGTGATACTAATACTTTGATTTTTAGCTTCATCTGACTTTTGAAGATTAGCTACAAAATCAGTTCTATTCCCCAACAAAGGTTTTTCAATTAAATCACCATATGGTTTAAATTTTTCTTTATTTATAATTTCTGGTATAAGATAATTATTTTTTTTGAGCACCGCATGCCCACCACTTACTCCCAGAAGGGGTATTTATATAATCTTCCCAAACATTTGACTTTAAAAAACCTCCTCTTAACATTGGTTTTATCATGTCCATATCGTGGAATTTTCCCCAAAATGGCTCAGAATTATAATGCGTACTCCAGTCCTTATACCATTGACCATATAAATCACCAGACATATCTTTATTTCTCACACCTACTTCTAAATGGGACATTATACCACCAGATTTTAAAACTCTGTGGCATTCTTTAAAAATATTATAAATAGCTTTAAAAGATGTCTCATGTAATAATGTACCAGAGAGAATTAAGTCAAAGAAATTATCTTTGAAATCTGTTTTTTCACCATTTTGAACTGAAAAATTTATGGTCGAGTTTAAATTCTCCGATCGAGCATGTGCATACCTAATTACTCCTGGACTAACATCAATACCAAAAACTTGAGCTTCAGGAAAATTATTCTTTATTGCAATTGAAGTCCTTCCAATATTACACCCAATATCTAATATTTTATTTGGCATTAAATTTTTATACTTTTGTTTTAAATTTTGAATAAGAATATCCATAACTTTAAAACCACCCATAGAAACACCCTGTCCTTTACTATAAATTCTATGAGCACCTTCACAGTACACACCTGCTATTAAATCATCTTTGTTATGATTCAACATGTATCCACCTGGCATTCCATGTATATCTACAGATGTAATGTAGCTAGGTAATTTAAAATTCTTGTTAATTTTTAATGAACCTTTTGGTTTCCTTATTTTAGCTCTAAGGTTTAATTGAGGGATTTGTCTATAAATTTCATCACCAATTACCTCCCACATTAACTCTTGACTAGAAGACCACAAGGATCCCCAAATTTGAAACTCACTCTGAGAACTCATTTCTTTTCGGATTTCAGATCTATCTTTTGGAGATCGTTTATTTAATTTTTTAAATTTTGGATAAACTTTATTTTCATAAATAATCTTAAGTTTTGGTCCATAATTAATATTAATTTGTTTTTTTAGTGATAAAACAAAATTTTCTCTTGAAATTTCATCACTAGTTCTATCCAAATCTATCATATAGTAATTAGCCTTTATTTACACTATTATATACATTATAAAATAATTTAATTCTCAAGAAAGAAAAAAATGAATAAAGATTTAGAAATTTATGAGAAACAAGGTCTTGGAAATAGTCTTGGTTTTGGTAAAAGTCCAGCTTTAGCAATTATAGACTTTGTTAATGGGTTTAATGATCCGAATATTTTTGGTGGAGGTAATATTCCTTCAGCAATTAAAATGACAAAAGAATTATTAGACATATGTCGTAATAAAAAAATACCAATAGCTTTTACAAGAATAATTTATAATGAAAATGAAAATGATATAGGAGTTTTCGCAAAAAAAGCACCTAAACTTAAAACTCTTACTTTATCTAATCCACTAAGTCATATTGTGTCTGAATTAGAACCAATTAAAGGCGAACAAATTATAGATAAAACTGACGCTTCTGCATTCCATTCTACTGGTCTATTAAGATGGCTAATAAATAATACAGTTGACACCCTGATTATAGCTGGATGTACAACTAGTGGTTGTGTAAGAGCTACAGCAGTAGATGCATGTGCATACAATTTTATTCCAATCATTGTTTCTGATTGTGTCGGTGATAGAGCTATAGGCCCCCATAATTCTAGCCTCTTTGATCTTGAACAAAAATACTCAGATGTAGTAAGTTTAAATAATATAAAAGAGTATTTATCAAATATAGAAAATTAGTTTACCAAACTTAGTATATTTTTTTTCATATTTTTATGAAAATCATGTTTTGATAAATTTTCACTAATATATCTTCTTATTTTTTTCCCATCTCTTATTCCTTGGAATAAACCCATAACATGTTTCATAGTTTGATAAAGAGGTATTCCTTCTTCGTATCTTTTAATAGAATATTCAAGGTATTGTTTTATAACACTATATCTAGACTGATTAATCACATTAAGATTATAAAATATTTCATCAAAACTAGATATAATCCATGGACTTTTATAGGCAACTCTTCCAATCATAGTACCATCTACATAATTAAGATGAGTTTTCATATCAGGTATATTTTTTATCCCTCCATTAATTATAATTTTAAGGTCGGGAAACTCATTTTTAATTTTGTACACATAATCATATTGCAAAGGAGGAATATCTCTATTCTGTTTCGGGGAAAGACCACTGAGATCTGCAATTCTAGCATGAATAATAAAAGTCTTACATCCACCATTTTGACTTACAATATTAATAAATTTTTTTAAATCATTATAAGAACTTAAATTATCTGTACCAATTCTACATTTTACAGTAATTGGAATATTTATTTCACTCATTTTTTTTACACATTCAGCAACAATTTTTGGGTGCTCCATCAAGCATGCTCCAAAGTTTCCTTTTTTTACTCTTTCAGAAGGACAGCCTATATTAAGATTTACTTCATCATAATTGTATTCAACTGCAATATGAACACACTCTTTTAAAGCGACTGGGTCACTTCCACCTAATTGTAAAGATAATGGTTTTTCAATATGATTAAATCTAAGAAACTGATCTTTTCTTCCATAAAGTATTGCCCCAGTAGTTATCATCTCTGTATATAAAAATATATTTTTACTTAAAATACGTGATAAATACCTGAAATGGGTATCAGTTTTCCCCATCATTGGCGCAATACTTATCTGATGAAAGTTATTTGTTTGCATATTTATTACTTACATAACCTTTGAAAAATTTCCTCAGATGTATCCCATAACTTTTTCTGTAAATCAATACTTTCTGAGATTTTTGAAGAATGAGTTTTTTTCTTTTTTACGAAATAACCTCCTGTCTCATTAGCTACTTGAATATCAGAAGCAAGAAAATTAATTGTTTCGGCACCTTTTTTTTCATTAATACCATAAAGATTTTTAACTAACTTGAATGAATTACTAAAAATAAATGAATTATTATTACCAAAATCTGTATTTACTAAACCAGGGTGCAGGCAATTAACAGTTATTTTAGTTGAATATAATAACTTTGATAATTGATAGGTAAATAATATATTACATAACTTTGACTGAGCATAAGCTTTCCAGCCAAAACCATATTTTTTTTCTATAAATAGATCACTAAAATTAATTTTTCCACTTAAATGGGCAGCGCTGGCAACATTAATAATTCTAGAGTTTATTTTTTTATCCATTATACCTATAATAAGCTTTGCTAAAGAGAAATAACCCATATGATTTAAAGCAAATGTCTTTTCAATTCCTTCTTTAGTCATTTGCCTTTTAGAAAATATTGCACCAGCATTATTTATCAATATATCAATTGATTTATATTTAGACTTAATATCAAAAAAAACTCTTGCTATATGAGATTGTAACGATAAATCTGCGTAAAAAAATTCAGCTTTAATACTTGGGTTTAAAGAATTTATACTATCGATAATTTTCATTGATTTATTTTTATTTCTTCCAATAAAAATTAAATTAGCTCTTTTTTTTGCAAGAAAAAAAGCTGCCTGTTTTCCAATACCTGCAGTAGCACCAGTTATAATAATATTTTTATTTTCTAAAGTCATTATAAGTAAAATTAATTTTTATTTTTAAACACCAATGGGTTTCTTGGTCCAATTATCACATCTAAAACCGTAGGGTAACCTGCTTTTAATAAATTTATACTTTCAATAATACCTTGCTCTAAATCTTTTAAAGTTTTAATTGGACCAATTCCTTTAAGCCCTTGAGATATTGCAAGCTTGGCTAAATCTACTTCAGGGTTAACAATTTTTTGACCTATCCACTTATTTTCCCTATTTCTACCTCTCTCAAGCGCAACTCTATCTTGGTGCATTTCGTCATTAAAATATGATTGGTTATTTGCAACAATTATCAATAGAGGTATCTTATAATGAGCTGCTGTCCACAAAGCATTTATACCCATAAGATAATCTCCATCACCTATTATAGATATAGGCAAACGTTTTGGGTAAAGATCTCTAAATGCTAAAGCAGAACCAACTGACATTCCTGGTCCAGAACCAATCCCCCCGCCACCATCATAACCTATGAAACTTAAAGGGTCAGTTAAAGGCCACTCTGAAAATGGCCAACCTCCTGGTAAACGTAAAAAAGAAATTTTTTTTGGTTCTGAAAATTTTTTTAAACATTCTGCTATATTATTTAAATTCAAATTATCATTTAATATAATTTTCTCTTTTTTAAACGATAGCGCTCTTCTTTTGACATAATTATTTGTTTTCTTTTGTAAGTTTTTCAACAAAATAGAAATAAAGCTATCTGACGTTGAATGAATTCTCAAATCTGATGGAGGAAAACCTTGATGATCCATACTCCAACCATTATGAACAAAATTGTCTAATGAGACATTTATAATTTTAGCTCCAATTTTTTTACTCCATACCTGACTTATTGTTCCAGCTAGATCAACCCAATCCAAACTTAATATGGCATCACTCTTTTTTATAAATTCAATTTCTTTTGGGGACAAAAATTGAAGTGGGGGGAATGAATGTAACTCATGATTTGTTGGAAAAGATGCACCATTTTTTCTATCAGTAAAAACTGTTGCACCAAGTTTTTCTGCAAGTAAAATTCTATTTTTCCAATCGTTTTTATTCCTTGAAACTCTACCATAGAAAATAATTGGTTTTTTTGCTTTTAATAATATTTTTTTTGCTTTTATTATATCTTCCTGAGAAGGAAATTGATTGCCTATCTGCTTAAATTTTTCATAACTAGGTAATGTAAAAGTATTATTAATTTTTTCTTCTTGTATAGTAACATCAAAACATACATAGACAGGCCCCTTGGGGAAAGTTTGAGCAATATTTGCTGCACGATACACAGCCTCAATTGATGCCTCAGTTGAACCAGGTTGATTATCCCATTTGATAAAGTTTCTGATTAATGAGGCTTGATCTTGAGAAGTATGTATCCAATCTATCCATGGCCTTCTTTTTTTTGCGTCTAAAGGCCCTGTTGCACCTAAAATTATAACTGGCACCCTATCACAAAAAGTATTAAATATAGCCATGGAGCCATGCATAAGACCAACATTACTGTGGAGAATAGTTGCTAGTGGTTTCTCAGCTACTTTAGCATAACCATGAGCTACTGAAACTGCATGTTCCTCATGTAAACATAAAATTATTTTTGGTGAGACATTACCTAGATAATTTACAAAACTATCATGTAATCCCCTAAAACTTGCACCAGGATTTAATGTAACATAAGGAACTCCTATATTTCTTATACTATTAGCAATTATATCACTACCCCAAAGATCATTATTTTTCTTTTTATTTTTCTTTGGAACTTCAATAGATGATTTCATTAGATTTCCTAGATATAGTATTAGGTTTCAATTATAAAGTAATTACATTAGAATATCATATAATTTTTAAAACTATTATAAAAATATATGTCAGAAAATTATCTTTCTATACTTGGAATATTTGTTAAGGATTTAACATTTTTTTCAAATAATATACCTAAAAAAGGCCAAACTGTTTTGGGTAATAAATTTATCTCTGGACCAGGTGGTAAAGGAACAAATCAAGCAATAGCTGCTAAAAGATCGGGCTCCAGAGTTAATATAATTGTAAAAATTGGTAAAGATAGATTTGGAGATGAAGCCCTAGAATTATTTGGTAAAGAAAACATAAATAAAGAAAATATTTTTTTTTCTGATTCAGAATCTACTGGTGCTGCAGGAATATATGTTAATAATAAAGGTGAAAACTCTATAATTGTTTACCCTGGAGCATCCTCAACAATATCCAAAGAAGATATAGATATAGCTAAAAACTCTATTGAAGATTCAAGTGTTTTTCTTACACAATTGGAAGTTCCTATTGAAATAGCAGGGTATAGTTTAAGAATTGCTAAAAGAAAAAAAATAAAAACTATACTAAACCCAGCCCCTGCAAGTTATAAAGCTATAGATCTTTTACCTCTATGTGATATTATTACTCCCAATATACATGAAGCATCTGAACTGTCAGGAATTGATATTATTAATAATGATGATATTGAAAAAGCAGGAAAAATTCTAATAAATTTTGGTGTTAATGAAGTCATAATCACTCATGGGGATAATGGCTTTATATATTTTTCAAAAGACAATTTCTACTCAATACCTGCTCAGAATTATGGGACAGTTATTGATACAACCGGTGCAGGAGATTCATTTAATGGTGCCTTGGCATCAGGTATAAATCTAGGTATGAATACCTTAGATGCAGCTATATATGCAAACTGTGC
>PTLN01000075.1 GCA_002938125.1 Alphaproteobacteria bacterium MarineAlpha2_Bin1 | reverse complement strand
TGCAAAACCAAGTAAATTTCTAGCAGCCTCAATTACAGCCATTTGCATGCCAAAGCAAATACCAAAAAATGGTATTTTTCTCTCTCTCGAAAAAGTAATTGTATTTATCATCCCTTCAGCTCCTCTATTTCCAAATGCACCTGGAACTAATATACCATGAATACCTTCTAAGTTAGCAGATGGGTCTGTTTTTTCAAAAATTTCGGAGTCAATCCAGACTATTTCAACCTTTACATTATTCGCTAAACCACCATGAGTAAGAGCTTCAACAAGAGATTTATATGCATCCTCTAAAGACGTATATTTTCCTACTATTGCAATTTTAACAGTTCCCTCTGGGTTATTTACTCTCTTACTGATTTTATACCATGGAGATAGATCTATTTTACTTTTTTTATGTAATGCAAAAACTTTTAAAACTTCATCATCAAGACCTTCCTCATGATATGCAATTGGGACGTCATATATGGATTGTACATCCAATGCAGGTATAATTGCCTTATCATTAAGATTACAAAAAAGTGCTATTTTTTCTCTCTCGTCTTTACCAATATCTTTTTCGGTTCTAATTAAAAGTATATCAGGTTGGATACCTATTGAACGTAATTCTTTAACAGAATGTTGAGTAGGTTTTGTTTTTAGCTCACCTGATGCTTTAACATAAGGCATAAGAGTAAGGTGCATAAAGCAGTACTTTTCTCTTCCTAATTCGTTTGCTAGCTGTCTTATTGACTCAAAAAAAGGTAAACCTTCTATATCGCCTACTGTACCACCAATTTCTACTAAAACAAAATCATGATGTTCTGTGTCGTGTAAAATAAATTCTTTTATTGCATCAGTTATATGAGGAATAACTTGAACTGTTGCTCCCAAATATTCTCCTTTGCGTTCTTTAGATATAACATTTTGATAAATTCTCCCAGCAGTAACATTGTCAGTATTTTTTGCAGATACTCCTGTGAAACGTTCATAGTGCCCTAAATCCAAATCAGTTTCTGCACCATCATCAGTTACAAAAACTTCACCATGTTGATATGGACTCATAGTTCCAGGGTCAACATTAATATATGGGTCGAGTTTTCTTAACCTAACAGAGTATCCTCTTGCCTGAAGAAGGGCTCCGAGGCATGCTGAAGCTAGTCCTTTTCCTAAAGATGAAACCACACCGCCAGTAACAAAAATAAATCGCGTCATGGACCCTGGTCATACAATAAAAAAAGCAATGCGGAAAGTAAAAAATAAAAATTTTAATAACTGATTGTAATTTCAATCATTTATCGGAACTGATGGTGAAGATTTTTTATCAATTTTATCAGTATTTTCTTGAATAATTGGATCCTCATCATCAAATATTGAACGATTTTTATTATCTTGAGAAGCCAATAGAGCTAAAATTATACTTGTTGCTATGAAAGCGGTAGCAAGCACAGCAGTAGTCCTTGTTAGAGCACTTGCTGCTCCTCTGCCAGACATAATTCCACCACCTGGGTTCCCTCCTATGCCTAGTGCACCTCCCTCACTTCTTTGGAGCAATACTACACCAACAAGAGCAACTGCTATTACTATATGAAAAATTAACACTAAAGTTATCATAGATAGTTTGTTACCATTTCTGAGATAAAAATTCTACACAGTAAATATAAATAATAATTTAAATTTTTACAGATTCAATTATTTTAATAAAATCCGCTTGTTTTAGGCTTGCACCCCCAATTAGTGCACCATCTACACCTTTTATTGAAAAAATATCTGATGCATTTTCAACATTTACAGAACCTCCATATAGTACTTTTATATTATTACTATTAGGTTTTGAGTTCAATTTCTCTCGAATTTTACCATGAATTGTCATAATTTCATCTTTTGTTGGAGTTTTTCCTGATCCAATAGCCCAAATTGGCTCATATGCTATAATTTTTTGTTTAAATTCAAGTTCATTGATACCTGATTCATTGATTTGCCGGATTACTGCCTCAGATGCTTTACCAGAATTTTTTTCATCGAAACTTTCACCTACACATAAAATTGGCATGATTTTAGATTTATTCAGTGAATTTAGCTTTTCAAAAATTAATTTGTTACTTTCAAAATGATTTGCCCTTCGCTCTGAATGGCCAATAATTGAATATTCACAACCAATATCCTCAAACATTTTATAACTTAAGTCACCTGTAAAGGGACCTATTTGAGCATAATGACAATCCTGAGAACCAACAGAAATTGAAGAATTTGAAAAAATCCTTATCGCATCCCTTATTATCAAGGATGGAGGACAAATAACAATTTTAGATGATATTTTTTTTCTAACAATGCTTTGATTTATACTTTTTAGTAGCTCGATTCCCTCGAAAATTGAAGGGTTCATCTTCCAATTAGCGACTATAATTTTGAAATTACTCATATTTTTACCTTATACCTAAAAATAATATATTTAAAGTATTTCTAATAAACCTTGTCGAATAACGGTTATGCTTGTTATAAATTACTGTTAAAATTATTTTTCTTTAAAGTTTAAGTTGAAAGAATAAAATGTTAAATTCTATGCGAAAAGGTATTAGCTCCTGGTTTATCAAAATTTTACTAGCTTTGTTAATAATTAGCTTCGGTTTATGGGGTATAGGCGATATTTTTATTTCAGGAGGAAATAAGTCGGTATTAGCTAAGGTTGGTAAATATAATATTGACCAGAGGGATTTTTTAAAAGAATACTCAATTAATCTAGAAAATTTATCTCAGCAACTAGGAAGAAAAATCTTACCAGATGAAGCCAATAGCATTGGTCTATTAAGCCAAACTCTTGGTACAATGATAACTAGTCTAATGTATAAACAAATAACTGAAGAATACGGTATGAGTATAAACAACTCTACTGTAAAAAAAGAAATAACGTCTATACCAAGTTTTAAAGACTCAACTGGCTCTTTCAACAAATTTGCATTCGAAAGATATTTGAACTTAACTGGACAAACGGAAGAAGAAGTAATTGATAAAATAAAAAATGATATTGCAAAGAGGCAAATATTTCTTTCAGTTTCTTCAGGTTTTTCAACTCCAAAAGAAATTGTCCAAAAAATTTATAATTTTCGAGAAGAAAAAAGGAAAATTAGTTTTATAGAATTAAGTAATAAAGTTTACAATATCAAAAATATAAATGAATCAGATTTAATTTCGTACTATGAAAAAAATAATAAATCTTTCTTATCTCCTGAGCTAAGAAGCTTTTCATACATAAATATTAGCCCTAAAGAAATAGCTAAAGAAGTAAAAGTTTCTAAAAATTTAATTTTAGAAAAATACAATCAAGGTAAAAGCCTATACTTTAAACCGGAGCAAAGGTCGATTATTCAAATAATTGCTAACTCCAAGGATGATATTTTAAATGCATCTAATATAATTAATAGTAAAAAATTAAAGATATATGAAGAAATTAAGAATCTAAATTTACCTAATATAAATTATAATAAATTAGAAAATATAAGTTGGAATGAGTTACCAAAAGAATTGGCAGATTTTATTTTTAATTTAAATGTTGATGAATGGAGTCAACCACATAAAAGTAGCCTTGGTTGGCACCTTATATACACTATAAAATTAAACCCTGAAGGAACAATTCCATTAGAAATAGTCGAAAATAAAATAAAAGAAGAAATCCAAATGGATAAGGCTTATGATGCAATTTATAAAATTTCTAACCAATTAGAAGATCAACTAGCCTCTGGAAAAAATCTTAGAAATGCAAGCAATATAATTGGGGTAAAAATTACTGATATCCCTCTTTTAGAATATAATTCTAAAACTGTATTTTTAAAAGATTTATCCCTAGAAACAAAAAATAAATTACTTTCTAATGTATTTAATTCAAATCAAATTAATTTTGTTCAGTCATTTGATACTGAAGAAGGTGGGATAATATACTACACGTTAAATAAAATTAAACCGATAGAAACCAAATCATTCAAAAATGCAAAAGAGGAGGTTCTAAAGGAGTGGAAATTTAAAGAGCAAAATAAATTACTTAAAGTTGATGGAAATAAATACTTTAATGAGATAAAAAATGGTTATTCTTTTGAAAAGTTATCTGAAAATTTAAACATTAAAATAAATCATTTAGGTGATTTGAAACGCACCGATATAAATAAGCTAGATTACTTAAATAAAGAAATTATTGAAAAAATTTTTCTAGGTAAAAAGAATCAATATATATCATCTTTAAATGAAAAAGAAGGAAAATTCTTAATTATAAAAATTATTGATATTAAGTCACCTTTAAATAATCAGATTAATGATGATTATGTAAGAACAAAACAATCGCTTGATACATCATATTCTAATGACTTAGTTATTTTACTAAATAAATCATTAAGAAAAAAAATAAATATACAAATTTATAATAAGAATATTGAAAAAATAAATTTCAGTGGATTAATTAACTAATTTTTTTTTTATAATTGAAGATACAGTATCTAAAATAAGTCCATTATTTTTTGCTGATGGATACCATTCAGCTAATGCATCAATAGTCCATTTCTGAAGGTGTCCTATAACTACAACATGCCCCTTTTCTTTAGCGATTTTTTCTGCCTTTCTCAACTGCATTAAAACATAATTTTTATCGTGAACATTATCAATAAATAGATCCCTACTTAAAGTTGGTATGTTGTATTTATTAGACATTTCTGCAGCAAGTGAATTACTCGATGTTTTTGAGTCAACAAAAATAAGATCCATCGATTTGATTATTTCAAAAAAATTTTTTATCGACTTAGAGTTTGATGTAAACTTACTTCCCATATGGTTATTTATACCAACATAATTACTAAACTTTGATAAATTTTTATAAATATTTGATTTTAATTCATCTATATTATGGCTAGTCAAAAGAGCATTAGGACCAGGGTCAATAGATATATCTTCTGGTTCCATTGGAATATGAACTAAAATATCATACCCTGACTCATTTACGAGATTAACTTGATAATCCAAATTATTTGAATAGGGTAAAAATGCAATTGTAATATTTTTTAATTTCAAATTAAGCAAATCTTTTAATTTACTGATATTCATTCCAGCATCATCAATAATTATTACAATAGAACTAGTAATATTTGATGGTTTTTTTATATTTGAATTAGATAATTTATTTTCGTACTTATTCTGTAATTCTGAATTATTTGATGACTTAACTTTATTTTTATGCTTGATATATCTCTCAATAATTAGTTTTTTTTCTGATGTCTTTAACTCATCATATTTTTTTATTACTTTAGATTTTTCAACTTTTTGATTATTTAACAAATTTTTTTTATCACTTTTATCAAAATTGAAAAATGCAGTTGATAGATACAAAATAATTAATAAAATTAATAGAAGTATAGAAAATAGGTAAATATTTTTTTTATTTTTTAATTTCTTAATAATTTTTACCATAATTGTATTTTAACTTTTTAATTTTTTGTGGTAGAAAAATATTTTTAAAATAATTTAATTACTATAACTTAAATGAATAATATAAAAAAATATATATCTGATTTAACAAATAATAAAGACTTGTCTCAAAAAGACTCCATTGATGCTTTTAATATAATTATGTCTGGAAAGGCAAGCAATTCACAAATTGGAGCTTTTTTAGCCTCTTTGAAGACTAAAGGCGAAACAATAAACGAAATCCTTGGTGGTGCTATTGTTTTAAGAAATAATATGGAAATAATTGATTCAAAATTTGAAACTATTGATATTGTTGGTACTGGAGGTGATGCAAAGGGAACTTTTAATATATCAACAACAAGTGCAATAATTACTGCAGCTTGTGGCATACCAGTTGCAAAACATGGAAACAAAGCAGTCTCTTCAAAATCAGGAGCGGCAGATGTTTTAGAAAAATTAGGTGTTAATATAAATATTAGCACGGAAAAAATTAAACAATGCCTTGATAGAATAAATATTACTTTTCTTAATGCGCCCAACCATCACCCTACAATGAAAAATGTAGCTCCGATTAGATCAGAGTTAGGAATAAGAACAATTTTTAATATTCTTGGCCCTTTAGCAAACCCTGCAAGAGTTAAAGTACAATTAACTGGTGTTTATTCTAAAGATTGGGTCGAACCAATAGCAAATGTTCTTAAGAAATTAAACTTTAGAAGCGCCTGGGTTGTTTATGGAATGGATGGTATGGATGAAATCACAACAACTGAAGCTACATATGTTAATGAGCTTAAAGATGGAAATATAAATAAATTCTTTATAAAGCCTGAAGAATACGGAATACAAAGATCAAATCCATCTGATTTAATTGGCGGAGACCCATCGGATAATGCCAAATCATTAGTTAATCTTCTTAAAGGAGTAAAATCACCGTATCGTGATATCGTACTTTTAAATACAGCCGCTTCACTAAAAATTTCTGGTAAAGCTAAAAGTATAGAAGAAGGAATTAAAATTGCACAAAACGTAATTGATAGTGGAAAAGCATTATCATGTCTTGAACAATTAATTGAGTTTACAAATAAATAAATGAAAAACATTCTTAAAGATATCTGTAATTATAAAAAAATATTTGTTGAACAAAGAAAAAAAATATTACCTCTTAAAAATTTAGAAGAAAAATGTAAGTTTAAAGAAAATACAAGAGGTTTCCATAATACTTTGATAAAATCCTCAGAAAAAAAAATTAGTTTAATTGCAGAAGTTAAAAAAGCATCACCATCTGCTGGTTTGTTATTTAAAGACTATCAACCTGTAAATATTGCGAAAACATATCAAAAATCGGGGGCTACTTGCATATCAATTTTAACAGATGAAAAGTATTTTATGGGTTGTAATAATGATTTAATAGAAGTAAAAGAAAATATAAAATTACCCTGCCTTAGAAAAGATTTTATTGTTGATCCTTATCAAGTTTATGAATCAAAAGTAATTGGTGCTGATGCAATATTACTTATTATGGCAGCATTAGAAGATAATTTAGCAAAAGAGATAGAGGAAATAGCAATTAAATTAGGCTTAGATATACTTATAGAGGTGCATGATGAAATAGAATTGCAACGCGCTTTAAATTTAAAAAGTAAACTCATAGGTATAAATAATAGAAATTTAAAAACACTTCAAACAAATATATCTACAACTAAAAAATTAGCACCATTAATCCCAAAAAACTATACTATTGTTAGTGAAAGTGGGCTTAAAAAAAATAATGATTTAATTGAATTATTTAATTTTGGAATAAGCTGTTTTTTAATTGGCGAATCATTGTTGAACAGTGATAATATAGCTGAAGCAACAAAAAAAATTATAGGAAGTTAAATGGCAAATAAACTTTCACATATAGATAGAAATGGAGAGATTAATATTGTCAATATCTCAAAAAAATTAAAATCTAAACGATTAGCTAAAGCTTATGGTGAAATTATTATATCAAAGAAAGCAATTAAATTAATTAATGATAAAACAATGCCTAAAGGTAATGTATTTTCTGTAGCTAAAATTGCGGGTATCATGGCTGCCAAGAAAACTTTTGAAATAATACCACTATGTCACCCATTGCATTTAACTAATATAGAAATTAATATTTCTATAAATAATAAATTTAATAAGATATGTATAATATCTGTATGTGAAGCAGAAAATAGTACAGGAGTTGAAATGGAAGCATTAACTGCTGTCAGCACAGCTGCACTAACAATATATGATATGTGCAAATCTGTTGATAAAAACATGATTATTAGTAATATAAAATTATTAGAAAAAACTGGTGGAAAATCTCATCTTAAATAAAATGATTACAGTTAAAAGTGCAATAAAAAAAATACAATCAAATATTAAATCAACTTCAAATGAATTAATTCATATTAAAGAAAGTTCAGATAGGGTGCTTTCAGATAATTGTAATTCTTTTTTTTCAAACCCACCTTTTAATGTTTCTTCGATGGATGGGTATGCTTGTAGAAAAAAAGATATAAAAAAATTACCTAAAAAATTAAATTTAATAGGAATATCTTCTGCTGGAAAAAATTTTATGGGAAAGATTAAAAAAGATGAAACAGTCAGAATTCTAACGGGTGCAAAAGTACCTGAAGGTAGTGATACAGTTATAATTCAAGAAAACACTTCAAATAAAACAAGAAAACAAATAATAGTAAATAAATTAAATAACAGCACCTTCATAAGAAAAAAAGGAATGGACTTCAAAGCTAATGATAATTGGACCAAAACTGGTTTTCCTATAAAAATAAAAGATATAGCTCTCGGTTGTGCCATGAATATACAAAAAGTTATGGTGAAAAAGAAACCTAATATAGCTATTTTATCAACAGGTGATGAGCTTGT
>PTLN01000074.1 GCA_002938125.1 Alphaproteobacteria bacterium MarineAlpha2_Bin1 | reverse complement strand
TAAAAAATTTCGATATTATCCATATATCCAATTTTATGACAAAAAAGAGGAAAAATAATGCCTGAAGTACATTTTAATGGCCCTGAAGGAAGACTTGAGGGGAGATATCACCCCAGTACAAAGAATAATCCACCAATAGCAATTGTTCTTCACCCTCACCCACAACATGGAGGAACAATGAATAATAAAATTGTCTATACAGTCTATAATGCATTCGCAGAAAGAGGGTTTACTGTAATGCGATTTAATTTTCGTGGCGTTGGAAAAAGTCAAGGAGAATTTGATCATGGAATTGGTGAATTATCTGATGCTGCAGCCGCGCTAGACTGGCTTCAAAGCTTTAATTCAAATGCACCAAGGTGTTGGGTTGCAGGTTTTTCTTTTGGAGCTTGGATTGGGATGCAATTGCTAATGAGAAGACCCGAGGTTGATAGATTTCTCTCTCTAGCCCCTCCAGCTAATATGTTTGATTTTTCATTTCTTGCCCCATGTCCATCTTCAGGTTTAATTATTCACGGAACTAATGACCAACATGTACCGGAAACAAATATTTTACAACTTTATGAAAAACTTTCATCACAAAAAACAATTACTGTTGATCTTGAAAAAATTAAAGATGCAGATCATTTTTTCACAGATAGATTAAATGACGTAAAACAAATTATTGATAAATATTTTGATAATAACCTAACAAACAATCAAAGATGAAGTTACTTATAATAAGTAATCACACCACCAGATGTCGGAACTTTACAACCAGTTGTTTTAGGAAAAGTCGTTGGAAGATTTTTTAATCTTCTTACTGCAAGGTATGCAAAAGCTTCTGCTTCAATAAAGTCACCTCTATGACCCAAAGTATCTATATTTTTTACCGGGAATGATAATGAAGAGGATAAACCTGACATTATTGAATCATTTTTTCTACCACCACCACTCACCAAACACAAAGAGGGTTTAATAGGAAAAAATAATTCAGATTTTTTGATAGAATTGACAATTAAATCTACAGCTGTAGCCGCACCATCTTCAGGTGTTAGATTTTTTGGAATTAAATTGTAATTGAAATGATTTCTATCAATTGATTTCGGAGGTAATTTATAAAAAAAATCATTTTTTAAAAAATCATCAACCAATTTTGTGGATGATTTCCCTTGTCTCGCAAGTTTACCAGAATCATCATATTGAAGCCCAAGAGAGAACCTTACCCAATCATCAATTATACTATTCCCAGGACCTGTATCAAAAGCTATAAAATTATCAGAATTTATCCAAGTTACATTTGAAACACCTCCTATATTTAAAATAATTAGCGGAATATCATAATTTTTGAAAGATTCATAATGATAAATTGGCACCAAAGGTGCACCCTGACCACCCGACTCTAAATCTGCAACCCGCATATCACTAACAACGTTAATGTTTAATTCATTTGCAAGTTGTATGGGATTTCCAATTTGTAAGGTTAATCTCTTAGATGGAATATGATTTATTGTTTGTCCATGAAAACCAATAATATCAATATCCTTTGAATTTAAATTATTTGAATACAGTAGTTCTCTAATAATTTCTATGTGATATTCGGTTAATTTATATTCAATGTTCAAAACTTTTGTGTTTGATTTATCAGTATAACCCATTATTGAATATAAGGAAGATTTGAAATTTTTATTATATTCCATAGTGATAGCAGGACCTAACTCTATGAAATCTTGACCATTAGTTTTGATAATAGCCGCATCTACTCCATCAATTGATGTGCCACTCATTAGGCCAATAGCAGTATATATTCTAGAATTATCCGACATAATTTATATTAAATTTGATCTTTTACCTATGAACATGATAAATAAAATTAATTATTAACAAATTTAAAAAAAACACATGGAAAAACCAAAGTCAAAATTTCTCAAAGCACTCTTTAGAAGAGGAGATTTCCATGAATCTAATAATATAGCACTTTTAGATGAATTAGCTATTAATAATAAATTAATTGGTTATATCGGTTTTGATGCAACTGCACCGAGTCTACATGTTGGTAATTTAATGCAAATTTTGAAATTACGAATTATGCAGCATACTGGACAAAAACCAATAGTTCTAATTGGCGGAGGAACTACAAGAATAGGAGATCCATCTGGAAAAGATGAGATGCGAAAAATTAGAGATGACAATGAAATAAAGGAAAATATTGATAAAATAAAAACTATTTTGTCAAAATTTATTATTTTTGGTGACGGACCTAATGAAGCAATACTTGTTAATAATTCTGATTGGCTAGACAAGCTAAACTATATTTCTTTTTTGAGAGATATAGGAAAATTTTTCACTATAAATAGGATGCTTACCTATGAGTCAGTGAAAAATAGGCTGGATAGATCTCAACCACTGTCATTTATAGAATTTAATTATATGATTTTACAAGCTTTTGATTTTTTAAAGCTAAATCAAGATTTTAGTTGTAATCTTCAAATGGGAGGATCAGACCAGTGGGGGAATATTTTAAATGGTATCGAACTATGTAGAAGGTATTCAGCTAAAGAAGTTTTTGGAATTACTTCTGAGTTATTAACCACATCCTCCGGCGCAAAAATGGGTAAGACTTCAAAAGGAGCAGTTTGGTTATCGGACAACCTTCTCTCTCCATATGAATATTGGAATTTTTGGAGAAATACCGAAGATCCAGATGTTATAAGGTTTTTAAAAATATTTACTGATATTCCTGATAAAGAGATTAATTCTATAAATATAAATAAAATTGATGAAATTAATGAAGCAAAAAAATTACTCGCAACCGAAGCAACTTCAATGTGTCACGGAAGATCTAATGCATTGGAGGCAGAAAAAACCGCAAAACAAACATTTGATACTGGTTTATATGGAAATTCTCTTCCTACTTTAAACCTAAATTACTCTGACTTAAATGGTGGAATAACTGTATTTGATTTATTTAAAAGAGCATTTAATTTGTCATCAGGAAGTGAAGCAAGAAGAATAATCAGAGAAGGTTCTGCGAAAATCAATGGTTTAAAAGTTAATAATGAAACTAATTTTATAAAAAATTCAGACTTCGATTCAAACAATACCCTTAAGTTGTCTATAGGGAAAAAAAAACACAGTATAGTTAAAAAAAATTAATCAGGTAAACCTCTGATTTCTAATTCTTCCAATGTGGGTGGAGCTGGTCCTGATTTAAATACAGAAAAGAAATCCCTTATGAAGCCAGGTGAAAGCGATAATAGAGGGTTAATTCCGACATATGGAGATTTTTTATCACCTTTAATCTGGTATGCTACAGCAAAAACTCCCTCTTTTTTTTGACCAACCAATAACGATCCCAATAGAGGAATTTGACCTAGTATAGAGTTTATTGTGTATGCTGGAATAATTGTACCTGAAATATCAATTTTATCTTCTTTGTTATTGAAATTTCCGTCTAATCGCATACCTAATGAAGGACCATAAAGTCTAGCATCATCAAGTGTTAGGACACCAGAATTGTAATTAAATGGAATATCACCTTTTACAAAAAGAATTCCCTCACCTGAAAAAATCTCAATTATACCGGTTAAGGAAGCTAAAGATAGAATTCTCGCAAGTAATGGTACCTTAATTAAACGAATATTCTCTAATATAATCTTACCATCTAAAAGTGCATTAGTTTTACCATCATTTATTTTAGCGTATACAAGCAAATTTCCACCCTTAGCATCATCAAAAAATCCAGTAGATTTTGCTATAGAACCAGCATTTTTAGTATGTAATAAAAAATATTTATCAATATTATTTTTGGAAATAATTTTTGCTATGATATAACCCTCATCATTAAGCTTGCCTGTTGACTTAAGAGATTCAATTGATTTTCCGTTATACTCAATTTCAGTTTTTGATTCTGTTAGAAACTGATTTTTAGTAAATTGCATTTTATTTACTTGAATAAATATTTTCATTTCGGGAAAATCAAGTTTTAAATCTGATTCTAGAAATTTTTTTACATAACTCTCGACATATAATTTATCACCATTAACCGCTATTAAATAACCTTTAGGCCTTTTTTTTCTTACTGAAAAACTAAAATCGTTATATGGTGATATAAATTTTTCTATGTCAACTCTCTTAATGTCAAGGGAACTATCGAATTCAATATCTCCATAGAATTGTAATTTTTTTGATTTATATTTAATACTTTCCATTAAATACGAATTATTTATATCACTATTTTTATACTTAAAACTAATTGTTGCTTCTTCATTAAAGTCTTTTATATAATTGATATAATCTAAGTTAATTTTTGAATTTGTTAGATCCATAGATATATCAGCATTATTAATTTTGTTTTCTAATATTTGACCGATAAAATCAAACGATACATCACCATCAATAAAATCAAAAAAACTAGATTCATGTAAATTTAAATTTTTTGACGAAGCTATTCCATTAATTTTAACAAAAGCTCCGTTTTTAGATAAAAGGTTTTGCTCCCATTCTAAATTTATTGGAATATTATTAATTTCACCTTTACCTGAAACATATAAATTATGCTTTGTAACGTTAAGCAACATATTACCATTTGATAAATTTATATCTCTAATTATATTACTTATCCCAAAATTGACAAGATTTGTTACTGCAGCAAAATTTATCTCATTAAAATTTAAATTTAATCTTACAGGAAAATTCAATATCACCCTGCTTGCCGAGGTGCCGAAAATATTTTCTTCATTTATCAAGAACTTTTTAGAAACATTTATAGGTTGATTGTTTAAAACTTTGAAAATATTTTTATTTTTTCCCTTCCCGACAAATTCAAGGCCTGCAACCCACTGCCTAGGCGATTTCAAATTTAATTCGATTATTCCTTCTGATATATCAATACCTTCAATTGTTCCTAATTCAAGCTTACCTAGAAATTTTTTTGGATTTAATTCTATATAACCATTAGCTTTCTTTAGTTCTGGAAAAGACTTTAAATAGCTTACTTCAATATCAGAAACATTTAATTTTGCTAATATAGACCTATTCGTTAATTGTTTTTTTTGAACTTGATCTAAAGAGATATCTAAGAGTACATCTCCATCTGTAATTTTCCCTTTCTTAATACTTCTAATATACCACCCTCTCACTGGAGGAAGAATATTTTCTGGCCATAATCTTTTTAGATCGTCGTTAGACCAATCTCTAACTTTTCCTTTAAGTTTGATTGTTCCACCATTGCTATTTGAAATAACTCCAGCTGCTTCAAATTTTGCAGTCTTCGAAGAAATATATAAGTCATTAAAATAAACTTTATCTAAACTTCTATCAATTTCTCCAGAGGCTTGAATGAAATCTACGTAAATATTTTTTTTAATTAATGGATCTAGACTTAACTCTCCTTCTTTAACTGAAAAGAAATTGAAACCTAAGTTCTCAAGTAAACCCTTACGGTTAACTTTTAATGATAAACCACCATCCAATGGCAAAGTAATTCTTTTAAGCGGATCTAGTTCATCAAAAAAAGGTGTAATTAAAGATGTTGAAAAATTAGAAAAGTTAATACCTATGTCAAATACTTCTGATTCGATATTATATAATGATGATATCTTTATAGGGATATTTTGATTTTTTTCTTCTATTGTAGAAATTAAAACTGATTCAATTTTAGATTTGTTTTTTGTAATAATAAGATCAGTATCTTTTGAGTTAACTTTTCTATTTATTAAGTTATCCATATAATATATTTTTGCATTGAATATTTTAATTTGCTCAAGTTCATAAACTTTATTTTGAAGAACATCTTCAAAAAAAACTTTCTTAAATTTTTTGACTATTTCTTCATCTTGTCTGTAATCACCTATTCCAAAGTCAAATTTACCATTTTTATTTCTTTCAATGGTAAATGATGGTCCATTAATTTCAATTGATTTAAGTTTCAATTTTAACTCTAATATTTTATCTATATCAAAAGATATAAACATTTCAGGAATAGAAGCAATTTTATCACCATTACTCTTTTTAATTTTGCCACCAATTAAACTAATATCAAATCCTTTATCAAAACTTCTCCATTTCAATAAACAATCATCAACTGTAATATCCAACTGTAGGTCAGGATTAAGTTGGATAGCTTCCTGGACGTAAGGAGTTAAAAAGGTTATAGATAATGGACCTTGCTGTAGCCTAAAAAAAAGAAATACTAAAACTATTGAAATCACTAATATTATACTAGAAATTACCGCGAAGATATATTTAGAAATTTTAGATAACATTAATAACCTATTGACACTATATTATATATAATTGATGATCATACATAGTACACTAAATGAAAAAAAAACTTAAAGATATTTTATGTGAGCTTGAACCACCACCAGATTTGCTAAAGGCAAACAATAATTTCGATATATTCTACTCAAACATTAAACACTCTACAAATAGTAATTTATATTACAATATAATAAACAACAACTCTAACGTAAGAAAATTATTAATTCATATTTTTGGAATTAGTGATTTTCTGACATTATGTTTGAATAAAAATTTAGAATATTTTTTTAGTATTATCGATAATAGCCCAGAAGATTCCCAAACTAACTTAGTAAGCGATATAAATTCTGTATACGGGAAATATTATGAAAAAATAAAAAATATTAAGGATTCAGAAATAAGAAACAAAGAATTATTTAAAGATTTGAGATTACTCAAGCAAAAATTATCACTTTTAGTTGCAATTAATGATTTAACAAAAGTTTGGTCCTTAACTCAAGTAATAGAAAAACTATCCTTTTTAGCTGATCAATTAATTAAAATATCTGTTGATTGTCTTATGCTTGATGCTTATAAAAATGGTGAATTCAAATTAAATTCAGCCTCTAACCCCGGACACCAATCATCATATATAATTTTAGCTGTCGGTAAACTAGGTGGTAACGAATTAAATTACTCAAGTGATGTAGATTTAATTGCGCTATATGATGATAACAATGTCATTAACTATTCTGGCTCTAAATCACCTCAAGAATTCTTTGTAAAGATTACAAGTGCATTAGTAAAAATTTTATCTGAGAGAACGGAAGATGGTTATGTGTTCCGAACCGACTTTAGATTAAGACCAGATGCAGGAGCAACACCACTTGCATTATCAGTAACAGCTGCTGAAACATATTATGAAAGTGTAGGACAAAATTGGGAACGAGCAGCAATGATCAAAGCAAGGCCTATAGCAGGTAATATAAAAGCAGGGAATATGTTTATTAAAAACTTAAAACCATTTATTTGGAGAAAAAATCTTGATTATGCAGCAATATCAGATATCAAATCAATAAAGAGGCAAATAGATTCAAGGGAAAACAATTCTAATTTTAAAATAAAAGGTTTTAACGTAAAGCTTGGAAGAGGCGGTATAAGAGAAATTGAATTTTTTGCTCAGACTCAGCAGCTTATATATGGTGGGAAAAACTATAATATTAGATCATCTTCAACTATTGAAGCACTTATTGAATTACAAAAAAATAATTATATTACAAAAGAAGCTAGGGAAGATTTAATTAATTCATATATTTTTCTAAGAAACTTGGAACATAAGATTCAAATGATATCAGATGAACAAACACATTCAATTCCAACTGATTCAAATAAAATACATATGTTATCAAAATTCCTTGGTCTAAAAGATAAAAATTTTTTAAAAAAACAACTTTTACAAAATTTAGATAATGTACAAAGGCACTATAAAAAATTGTTCAAGGACTCTTCGCCATTAGTTAGTAATCACGGTAGTTTGGTTTTTACAGGAAGCGAGGATGACCCAAGAACAATTAATACATTAGAAAAATTAGGTTTTAATGATTCAAAAAATATTTCTAAGATAATACGAGAGTGGCATCACTCAAGATATAGGGCCACAAGAAGCATAAGAGCTAGAGAAATACTAACAGACATGATTCCTTTAATACTTAATGAATTTTCTAAAACTTCTGAACCTGATGTATCCTTTAAAAAATTTGATCAATTTCTGAGCAGGTTGCCTGAGGGAGTGCAATTATTTTCTCTGTTTCAAAGTAATCCTAATCTTCTTAATTTATTAGCAGAAATTATAGCTACATCACCTTACTTATCAGAATTTCTTGAAAAATCTCCAAATGTTTTAGATATACTTATTTCAGATGATTTTAAAAAGTTAAAAAATAAAGATTTTATTCTGAATGATCTATCAAGTCATCTAAACTATTATGATAATTTTCAGGATATTCTTGATCAAACAAGAATATGGGCCCGAGAGAGAAGGTTTCAAATTGGAATTCACCTTTTAAGAGGTAATATCTCTGGCACTGAGTCTGCTCAGCTATTTACCAATCTTGCAGTCG
>PTLN01000073.1 GCA_002938125.1 Alphaproteobacteria bacterium MarineAlpha2_Bin1 | reverse complement strand
AATTATTAATATTATTTCTTCACTAAGTATTTTATCTAATTTCCAACAAATAACTAAAGGTGTAATTGATTTACGTGAGCTTATATTTTTTACATCAATGATTTTAGGGTTTTTATTTGTTAATAAGTATCTTGTTGAGCTAAAGAAATCAAAATAAAGAAATTATTATGAATAATACTGACAAAACATATATATTAAAAATTATATTAGTTATAATTATTTTTTTATCGCTTAATGTTTTTTCTGCTCAAGTTTTCAAAACGGCACAATTAGATTTAACTAATGATAAAATGTATACAATATCTAATGTAACTAAAAGAGTATTATTAGATATTGAAGAACCAATTAAATTAAAGTTTTATAAATCCGAAGCTGTAAATTCAATACCAGGTTTATCTGCTTACGCTAATCGAGTAAAGGAATTTTTACAAAACTATTCAAGGTTATCACGAGGAAAAATAGTTTTAGATCTTTACCAACCTGAACAGTTTTCAGTAGAGGAAGATCAAGCTGTTGGATTTGGAATACAATCTATTCCAATTAGTGGTTCCGGAGAAGTGATATATTTTGGATTAGCTGGCACAAACTCAACAGATGATGAAGACATAATTCCTATATTTAGACCTGATCGTGAAAGGTTTCTAGAATATGATTTAACTAAATTAATTTATAATTTATCAAAACCTGAAAAGGTTGTTGTATCGGTAATTTCAAGTCTTCCAATTGCTGCCGATCCTCAAAAAAATTATGAACCTTGGGTAGTATATAAACAAGCCACTCAATTCTTTGATCTACGAACTATAGGCGGTAATATTAGGGAAATAGATGAAGACATTGATATCCTTCTTATAATTCAACCAGATGATCTAAGCGAGACAACCAAATATGCAATCGACCAATTTATTTTACGTGGTGGTAAAATGTTAGCTTTTGTTGATCCACACATAGAAACTAAAAAAAGAAATAATAGGGAAAATAAAAAGGAATCAATAAAAAGTCATGGTTTGCATGATTTATTTAATTCTTGGGGTGTAGATGTAGATTTCAATAGTATCATTGGTGATAAAAACTTAGCCCAAAGAGTCACTGCTCTTAGTGGAGGTAGACGAGTTGTTACAAGTTACCTTCCATGGTTATCAATCGATAAGAGAGGCTTACATAGCGAAGATGTAATAACCTCTGAAATTGAGAGAGTTAATGTTGCATCTGCAGGTTTTATAAAGTTATTTGATAATTCAAACTTAACTTTAGACCCTTTGGTTTTTTCGAGTAAAGCAACACAAATAATTGAAGCTGATAAGGTGATAAATAATCCTAATCCTGTTCAGATGCTATCGGATTTTAAGAAAACTTCTTCAAACCTACCAATAGCAGCTAGAGTTTCTGGAGTATTTAAAACAAGTTTTGAAAATGGGCCTCCAAATCGGACTGATCAAGTAAATGATACTAAACCAGATCCTAAACTCATAGAAAAACATCTTAGTATATCAAAAGATAGAACATCTATAATCATAGTAGCTGACTCGGATATGTTAGCTGATCAAATTTGGTTAAGGTCGGGAGGTGAGCTTGCGATTCCAACTGCTCAAAATAATGATTTATTTATAAATATGCTGGATAATTTATCAGGTAGTATTGGGTTAATGTCATTAAGAGGTAGAGGTTTATCAAATAGACCATTTATTTTAGTTCAGAATATTCAAAAAGAATCTGAGCTAAAATATAGGACTAAAGAGAGAGAATTACTTAAAAACTTAGAGGATACTGAGAGGAAAATTTCCTCTTTAAGAAGAGAGGATAAAGGGAAATTTATGTTATCTCCATCTCAAAAAAAGATGATTGAAGACTTTAGATTAGATATAATTAAAATAAGATCACAGCTTAGAACTGTCCAACATGACTTGCAAAAAGATATTGATAATATACATACTCAACTAAAGATAATTAATATTGGTCTTATCCCAGGAATTATAGGTATAGTTGCTATTATAATTTTTTTGTTTCGACAAATAAAATATCGAAATCGCATTTTAAACTTTCAGAATAAAGTTTCTATAGGAAAAAAATAAAAATGAAAAAAAAATCATTTCTCATTCTTGTTTTTTTATCAATATTTTTAGTTATATTAAGTATATTTTCCATAATTAAAAACTCAACCCACCCTATTATTGTTTCTGAGAGAGAGCTAGCTTTTCCTAGATTGTTAAAAGAGATAAATGATGTAGGAAAGTTAACCATTAATTATAAGGGAGATGAATATTCAATTATTTATGATAATAAAAATTGGGTCTTAAAGGAAAAAAATAATTACCCAGTACCAAGAGAGAAAGTTAGAAATTTTCTATTAGAGTTAACTAATTTAATTCTTGTAGAAAGAAAAACAAAAATGAGTAATAGGTTAAAGAGGTTAGATTTAGACTCTCCTTCTGATAGTTCTGAATCTAGACAAATCAATGTCTTTAATAAAAAGGGTGAAACGCTAGCTTCTGGTTATATAGGGAAAAGAAAATATTTTTTATATGTTGATGGTAGAAGTGGAACTTATATCAGAAAAGGTGATGAGCTTCAAACCTGGTTATCAGAGGGTGAGATGAATTTTGGTTTTTATCCTAGGGATTGGATAGATAAGAAAGTATTTGATTTTGATCCCAAGGATGTAAGCAAAATAACTATTTTCCATGCCAATGGAAAAACTACCGAAACTTCTAGGGAAGATACAAAGAGTGAAATGAAACTCTTAAATGTAGATCCAAGTAGAGAATTTAGGACAGAAAATGAAGCAGATAGACTTGCATATGTTGTTGAAGATTTTGAATTTTTCGATGTTTATCCAAGAGGGAAAGATAATTTTTTGAACAAATCACATACCAAAAGCTCGGTTTTATATATATTTTTTGATGGTTTTACAATTGAATTTGATATTTTTACTTTGATTGATGAAAAAAAGAAGAGTGAGTTTCAAGAGCCGACACGTTGGGCAAGAGCCATTATTAAGATTGATAATTTGATACCAGATAGTAAATATCCCCTAGAAAAACTTAATAATTTAAATAAATACTTTCAAGAATGGGATTTAAAATTAAAAGAGCTTGACGGAATTCGTACAACTAAAACAATTGAGTCTATGTTAAAGCCACAAGCTAAATGATATATTTATAAAATGATGAATTTATCTGAGAGTATATCTAAGCACAGTAAAATAAAACCAAATTATCCAGCAATAATTTATGAATCTACATTCATTTCCTATTTGCAATTAGAAAAGCTAGTTAATCATGCTACTTATTTAATAAAATCAGAGAAATTATCTCAAGGAGACTTGGTAGGTATTTGTTTGCCAGATACAATAGAGCATGTTATTGCCTTTTATGCTTTGATTAGGAGTGGTGTTGCTATTTTGCCAATGGATATAAGATGGCCTGTTGAGGAAAGGAAAAACATAATATCTGCTTTTTCTCCGAAGCTTTTACTTATGGATGATGATTTAAATTATAATTTAAAAAAAATAATTATAAATAAAGATTGGCTAAAAAAAATAATTTCCAGTTTAAATTTAGATTATAATAATGAAACTAATACAGATGGCTCAAGTAATTTATTATTATCTTTATCTACCGGAACAACAGGAATTCCAAATGGCCCTATGTTGACTCATTCACAAATGGAAGCAAGATTTATCACTCAAAAGAAGTCATTATATTTTGGTGAAGATGATATTTTTTTAGCTGCAACACCTTTTTATTTTGGAGCAGGAAGAAGTTTTTTAATGGGCATGATTCATAATGGGTGCACAGTTGTACTTATGAAAAAACCTTATACAGCTGAAGAATTAGTTAATTATATAATTAAATATTCAATTAATGTTTGTTTGCTTGTACCAACAATATTAAGGAAACTTTTAAAAGAAAAAGAAATAGAAAAAAAACTAAATAATAAACTGAGATTATTACTCTCAACAGGATCTATACTTCATTCCAATGAAAGAAAAGAAGTAATGGAAAAAATATGTCCATGTCTGTTAAATTATTATGGATCAACTGAGGGTGGAGGCGTATCTGTACTAAAATGGGATGATCCTCTAGAAAAATCAGAATCTGTAGGAAAAACAGTATATGGAACTGTTTTGGAAATAGTTGATGATCAAGGAATTTCCATTGGTAAGAACAATATTGGACGAATTAGGTATAAAGGTCCTAGTGTTGCGCAAAGTTTCTTTATTGATAGTGAAAAATCTTCTTCTTATTTTAAAGATGGTTGGTTCTATCCAGGAGATCTAGGTTATTATGATTCTGATGGATATTTATACCTATCTGGAAGATCTAAAGATATTATTATTCGTTCAGGTATAAATATATATCCTGCAGAAATAGAAAATCTTTTAATCTCTCATCCAATGGTAAACGATGTTGCTGTAGTTCCTTGGCCTTCTAAAATTAGAGGTGAGGAAATAGCTGCATTTATTATTCCTATTGATAAAAAATCATTTAAAAAAAATGATATAATTGATTACTGTTCTAAAAAAATTAGTAGGTATAAAATCCCAAGGGATATTTTTCTGCTTGATGAATTTCCTAAAAATTCTGTTGGTAAAATTTTAAAAAATAAATTGACGGAACAGTTAAAAATTATTGAGGAGTAAGTACAAAGTTATTTTAATATGGTGGCGGACAATTTTTTTTAGATCCTTCTTCTTCCCAAATTTGTACAGCATCAATTAAAGTAGGACCTCCACATGGTAATAACATATATGATAATGCCTCAGCTAGTTCAGCTTGGGATGCTCCCTTTTTAAAAGTACGATGTAGGTGTATCCGCATTGGCCCATAAGACCTTCTTGCAGCATGACAAACAGTTAAAATAATTTCGGAGATTTTTGGTTCAATATCTCCTCTAGCATTTTCACATATATCAAGGTAACATTGCTTTGAATATTCATCTGGAATCCACTCTCCCCAGTGAGTGAATCCAAACCAAAGCGCACGATGAGATTCCGCTGCACCAGCAAGAGCAATTGCATTTGTGAGAATTTGGGAACTAAGTCCAATTTCTTTTGCTCTTTTCATGTGTATATGACCGTGCTCTTCGTCGGAAGCTACCTGAAGGGCCGCCCAAATAAGCTCCCTATTTTTAAGTGATAATGTTCTTTTTGTAAGCGTTAAATTTTCATAAAAATTATCATAAGTATCTAAAAGTTTTGGATCCCATTCTCCTATCATTTTATGATAAGTAAGAAGGTACCCTCTTTTTGATAAGACCTTATCTAATATCTCTTTTTTATCTGACATAATATCCTCTATTTCTTAAGAATTTAGGAAAATAATACTATATATTGATTCATATATAAAAAAATTTACAATAAATATAATTTAATGTTAAGTTGAGTAATATTTTTGTGAGTTTTTTATGAATAGTCAAAATAAACCTAAAATTCCATTTGAGAAAACTACTAATTTTTTTGCTTGGATAGCTGGAGCGTTAATATTATTTGCTGCAATATTAGTATCTCTTGATATTTTAGCTAGAGAGATATTTTCAGATAACCTATTTGAAAGTTATGAAATATCGATATATATCTTTGCTGTAACGGTAGCTTTTTCCTACGCATACGCATTAACAACAAAAACTCATATTAGAATCGACGCTTTGTATGTACATTTACCATATATATACAGAGTTATTTTAGATATTTTTTCTTGTGCTGTTATTTCAATGGTTGCTGTAGGTTTAGCTTATTATGGCTGGTTAACTGCATTAGAAAGTTTATCATTTCCTACAAATGACATATGGGGTGCTAGATCAGTATCTGATCTATATGTTCCTTTGGTTATACCTCAAGCTATGTGGGCTCTTGGATTAACATGGTTTGCATTAACATCACTTTTGTTTCTACTAAAAAGTTTATACTTTTTTTCAAAGAAAGATTACAAATCTATTACTTATTTAATCGGTATACAGAAGAGAGAAGAAGGTGATGAATTAACTGAAGCTTTGGAATTAACTAAAAATGAAAAAATTTAGAGATTAAGAAAAAAAATGACAGTAATTGCAGTTATACTTTTATTACTTTTAGCAGCTTCAGGGATCTATGTTGCAGCGGTACTTGGTCTTGTTTCAGTAATTCTTGGTGAAACATTCTCTTTTTTACCATTAATGCCTTCATTAGGTACAGTTAGTTGGGGTGCAAGTTCTAATTTTCTTCTAGTTGCTGTTCCTTTATTTATACTAATGGGTGAAATATTACTACGAACTGGTATTGCAGCAGATATGTTTAACGCTTTAGATAAATGGGTAAATTGGATACCTGGTGGGCTGATGCATACTAATGTTGCATCGACAGCCTTGTTTGCTGCTACAACAGGCTCTTCAGTTGCTACAGCAGCAACTATTGGAACGGTTGCTGTTCCAAATATTGAAAAGCATGGATATGGCCCATCTTTATTTTTAGGATCACTTGCTGCGGGTGGGACTTTAGGGATACTTATTCCGCCAAGTATAAGTATTATTATTTATGCATTCTTAACAGATAGTTCAGTTAATGACTTATACCTTGCAGCTATGATACCTGGCTTTTCATTAGCTGTAATGTTTTCAGTAGCTATATATATTGCGTGTAAAATAAACCCATCTTTGAGTGGAACTAGAGATAAAGCTAACTGGTCTGAGAGATTCAGAGCTTTGCCTCATTTGTTACCTCCTATTATTCTTTTTTTAGTTGTTATTGGTTCTATTTATATCGGAATTGCAACACCTACTGAAGCTGCTTCACTTGGGGTGGTTGCATCACTAATTTTTGGACTTTCAAGAAAAAGAATAAATTTGGAAGTTCTTAAAAGGTCATTTGAAGGAACCATGAAAACTACCTCAATGGTTCTTCTAATTGTTGTTGTTGCCCACTTTCTTAACTTTGTTCTGCAAACTATAGGAGCTACTCAATTTATTACTGATTTTATGGATAATCTAGGTTTGAATCCTTACGTTGCAATTGTATTAATAATTGCGTTCTATCTAGTTTTAGGTATGTTTATGGAAGGACTTACTTTAATTACCGTAACTACACCGATAGTTGTTCCAGTAATATTAGCTCTTGGATTTGACCAGATTTGGTTTGGAATAGTGTTTGTGATACTAATTGAAGCTTCTTTGATTACCCCACCTATAGGCATAAATTTATTTGTAGTTCAAGCAGTCAGAGGAAAAGGGGAATTTCGAGATGTAGTAATTGGCTCATTACCCTTCCTAATCATGATGATTGGAATGATTTTCTTACTTCTTTTGTTCCCAGGTATTGCAATGTGGTTACCAAATCTATTAAACTAATGTACGTACAACTCATTAATCATTAACAAAATTTATGAATTAAATTCTTATAAATAAAAAGGGGGAAATATGAGTTTATTAAAAAAGTTAGCTTTAATTAAAGTTGCTATTCTATTTGTTTTAGCAACATTTAACTTTGCTAATGCAAAGGACTTGCTAAATGTGATTGGTAACGTAAGTGTTACCACTCAATTTAAAACACTTCAAAAGCCATTCTGGACAGAAAAAGTTCCTGATGCTTCTGGAGGTAAAATAAAGGTAAATTTCAAAGGTTGGAATGAAATGGGTCTAAAGGGTCCTGAAGGTTTAAGACTTCTTATGAAAGGTCAAACCCAGGTTGCCTCTTTTCAGCTTGGTCACGTGTCAGGTGAACACCCAATAAATGATACAACTGATCTAGCTGGTATGTCTCCAACTATTGATGACTTTTGGAAAGTTACCCAGGCTTTTAGACCAACATTGGAAAAATTTTACGAAGATAATTTTGGTGTAAAGATTTTAACAATGCAATCATTTCAAGCACAAATCCTTTATTGTAGAGATCCTCTAAAAAGTTTGGCAGATATGAAAGGTAGAAAAGTTAGAAGCTCAGGTGTTTCACAATCTGATTTCTTATCAGCTATTGGAGCATCAGCAATACCAATGTCTTTCACTGAAGTTCAACAAGGGCTTCAAAAAGGCGTCATTGATTGTGCAATAACAGGAACTTTAGGTGGTTATTCTGCAAAATGGTGGGAAGGTGCAAATTATCTTTATACTTTGCCAATAAATTTTGCTGCTGGAGTTACTGCTGTAAATATTAAAGCTTGGAACTCAATGGATCCTTCAAATCGTAAAATCATTGAAGATCGTATCAAAGCTCATGAGCAAGCTATGTGGGATCTTAATAGAAGTGAAGGTGAAATGGGAATTCTTTGTAATACGACTGGTCCTTGTCCTGAAGGAAAGCCCGGTGGTATGAAAAGAGTTGACCCTTCTAACGCAGATATGAAGCTTTTGAAAAAGATTATGTTAGAAACTGTTCTTCCAAGATGGGCTAAAAGATGTGGTTCAGAATGTGCAAAACAGTTTAATAACACAATAGGTAAGGTTACTGGTCTAAGTGCACCTACATCCTAATCAAAAGTTATAGTAAACTGATTACCCCCCTTTTTTGATTATAAAAGGGGGGTTTTTTATTTACTAACAATTTTTACTACTTCATTAATTTCTAATTCTTTTGAGGAGTCAGAAGAATCTTCTTGATCTAATA
>PTLN01000072.1 GCA_002938125.1 Alphaproteobacteria bacterium MarineAlpha2_Bin1 | reverse complement strand
CATTGAGCCCCAGTCATCAGCGTATACTTGTAATCTTATATAGATATTATCCTTAATATTATTTTTACGAATAAGTTCTAAAATTTGAATTTCAATTTCACTAAAATTTTCATTGTAATCGAGTTCAACTGTTTTAATAGAAAAATTTAATCTTTTTAAGTGATCATTTAATCTAAATATATAAAGTGTTTTGTTTTCGTTATTCCAGTACCCTCTTAAACCTTCAAAAACACTAATTGCAAATGTAAATCCCGGAGACATTATTGAAATTTTTGCTTCATTAAACTTCGTTATTTTACCGTTTAATATAACAAAATTAGGCCTATTATTTTCTTTAATGATATTCATGATAGATTATTAGTATATACTTTAATTTATAATAGGTACAAGTTGTTTTAGTTTAAAATTAAGGGGTTCAATTTTGATTGGTAAATTTCCATAGTCTTCACCATCAGCAAATACAGATATATTTTTTTTTGACCTATGATCAATAATAATCTTTTTGCCTCTTATATAAGATATTGAATGATGGTTTATATGTTCACCAGAATATACTTTTGGAAATGTCTTCAAAAATTCATATCTAGAGACATCACCAACACAAACTAAATCTATGAAACCGTCAGATGGTGATACGAAGGGTGCAATATTCATTCCACCACCAAAAAATGATGTATTAGCACATGCAATTAACCAAGTTTTTTTTTCAAATATTTTTTCATCAACCTCTACTTTTAATCTTAATGGTTTATAATTAAATATTGTACTAATTACAGATGTAAAATATAACAATGAACCTCTCAAAAATTTTCTTTTATTTGCCCATTCATTTGCTTTTGCAGAAAATCCAATATTAGCAACGCTACAGAAAACTTCATTATTTAATTTCCATAAATCAATCAATTCTATTTTATTATTGACTAATGCTGATACAATATTATGAATATTGTATAAACCTAAAGATGTTGCAAAGTCATTTCCAGTTCCAGTTGGAATAATTCCAAATTTTGTCTTATTTTTAGCAGCTATAGAAGATAAATTACTTACGTGACCATCTCCACCGCAAGCAATAATAGTATTTCCAATTATTGATGATCTATATGCTATTTCTTTTGCATGATTAGAATTAGTAGACTCAATAATTTCTATATTCATTGAATTTTCAACTAATTTAGAAGATACAATTTCTAATAATTTCTTCTTTTTACCATTACCAGCAGTAGGATTAGTAATAATTGTGAACTTTTCCCTTGTTTTTTTTAAATTCATAAAATTTATAATCCTTTTATGACTACTGTAAGAATTTATATATTTCCTCAATAATTCAACTAAATAAGTATATTTATATAAAATTAAGAGCTTTATTTTTTGTTATTTTCTATCTAAAGCCAACAATAAATGTGAGAATATTATAATAATTTATCTTTATTTTCTTAATTTTTACTATAATAATACATATATCATATCATTTTATTCCGGATGTATTTAATGAAGGCAAAAATTTTTCAACCTGCAAAAACAGCAATGCAATCTGCCCCTAAATTAAAAAACTGGAGGTTGCAGTTCGAACTTAAATCAGCAAAAAAAATTGAACCTCTAATGGGTTGGACTTCTTCAAGTGATACAAATCAACAAATTTGTCTATCTTTTTCCTCTAAAGAGGAAGCAGTAAGTTATGCTGAAAAAAACAAAATAAGTTATGTAATTTTAGAGCCTAAAAAAAGAAATATATCTCCTAAAAGTTATTCTGCAAACTTTTCATATGAAAAGGTTAATTAATTTTTATTAATATTAAATAGAGAGGTAGAATGCCTGTAAATCAAACTCATAAAATGTTTCCTGATGCAGTGCACGATGAACAATCTAGACAACATTTCATTCGTAGTTTAAAAGTTCATATTGCTGAGGATATTATGCCAGTTAATGATTGTTTGTATCAAAAAAAAATAATACCGAATTTTAAAAAGGAAAAAGGCAGGAAACCAAAAAATCGTAAGGAAGTTCGTGAAGCATTGTTCAAAGAACCTGCCAACAAAATGTGGAGTGCTATGCTTCGAACAAGTCAAGAAATGCTATATGAAACAGTTAGACCAAGTATAGAAAGACAGCTACCTGAGTTAATTTTAAAAGGAAAAAGAAATTTTTCTGGTAAACTTGGTTCTTTGAAAGTTAATCCTTCTTTAAAGATGCCACCTTATCATACTGCAGTTGATATACACTCGAAGCCAGGAGCATATCATACTGAAATAGTTGAAAAAGATGATATAGCTGCTGGAGCTGAATATGATAGAACAATTCATCTTTATTTTATGGGGCAAGCTGGTCCTAATAATGATGATATGGGAAGATCTAGCTCAGAATGGTTAAAGAAAAACTTTAAAAGTTTTAAGCCCAGAAGAATATTGGATATGGGGTGTACAATAGGTCATTCAACTTTACCTTATGTTGACGCATTTCCAAACGCGGAAATTTTTGCAATTGATGTTGCGGCACCATGTATTAGATACGCTCATCATAGAGCAGAAGCATTAAAAAAAAGAGCACACTTCAGCCAACAGAATGCTGAAAAAACCAACTTTGATGACGGTTATTTTGATTTAGTTGTTTCACATTTAATGATGCATGAGACATCTTCCAAAGCTATAAGAAATATATATAGAGAGTGTTATCGCTTGTTATCAAAAAAAGGTATAATGATGCATGTTGATGTTGTTGGACAAAAGGATCCATATAAAAAATATTTCACTGAATGGAATGCACATTATAATGCTGAGCCTTATTTAGGCACTATACAGGACGAAGACTTTCAAATCATTACATCTGACGCAGGTTTTTGTGAAGATACTTTTTTTGAGGATAATGCAGTAAGTTATTATAGCTCTCGTTCAGACAGAGGAGAAGGTAAAGGTTTTGGGTCTTATCATTTAGTAGGAGCAAAGAAAAAATAATTTTATTCATATATTTTTGCGCCCGTAGCTCAGCTGGATAGAGCAACAGCCTTCTAAGCTGTGGGTCAGAGGTTCGAATCCTCTCGGGCGCACCACAAAAAAAATCATAATAAGAAAGGGTAAGAAATGATTGAATGGGAATATCAACTAAGAATATCCTTAAATGAAAATTATGCGAAAAAAATAAGAAATTTAGAGTCAAATAATAAAATTAATAAACTTTTAGACCTTCTTAATAACTTTGATGCTAGACTGGTATGTCAATTTGATGCTTTTTCAGAATATGTTAGTGAAGCAGAAAAAAATGGCATTGATAGCTATCCTTTATATAAATGGACAAAAGCAACAATTGACGATGAAAATAAAAAAAATAAATACCTTAAATCTTTTACTATTTATATTAATAATCAACATATTTATCAAAAAGATGTAGCAGATAAATTGGAAAGAAAATTACTTGAACTTAAAATGGAAGACTCAAATATAATTAATATTTTTAAATATGATACTAATCCAAATAATAACCCACAGGTTCCGGATCAATATAAATAATTTTAATGAAAGGAAAATTGATGAGTGATTTATTAAAAAAATTTCTTTCTATTCCTACTGCTAGTATTGCTTTTGGTCAGGGTGATAGTGGAATTGTTGATCCTAAAATAAAGCCAATGTGGAAACCCATGAATTTAGTTGGTACTGCAATAACTATTGATTCTATTCCTGGTGATAATCTTGCGGTACACATAGCTATTAGTAATGCACCAAAAGGAACAGTGATTGTTTTAGATACAAAGTATCATAAGGATCATGCCTGTGTTGGGGATATAATTATTAGGAATTGTATTAAAAGAGGATTAGCAGGTTTTGTAACAAATGGTGTCATGAGGGATTTAAATGATTGTAGAGAACTTGGCTTGCCTATTTATGCTACGGGAGTTTGTATGCGTAGCCCCTCAAAAAAAGAAGATAAGGCTATTATTGGAAAGCCGATAATTTTTGGAGGAGTCAGTATTGAAAATGGTGATTACATAATTGGTGACGATGATGGATTAGTTGTAGTCAAAAAAAATAAGTGTGAAATTGTGCTTAAGAGAGCTATTGAGAAAGAAAGTAAAGAGAAAGAAATAATAAATAAAATTAATAATGGTGAAAATACAATAGATATTTTTGGTTTAAATTGAAAATTAGGATATGTTAAGAGCTATATATAAAAACATTATTGTATTCATAATCGCCACTTTTTTTGGTCTTGTTGCTTATGGTTTAATAAAGTTAATGATTTTTATTTCAAATTACTATAATTTACCTTTTTAATATTTATTTTATGAAATGATTTATGGTTAAAGTTTTTGAAGATATTTACGAGAGAGCTCGAAATAATTATTTCACATTTGATGAGTGGAAAGCAAGGGTAGATTTAGCGGCTTGTTATCAGATTTTTGAGCAAAAAGGATGGACTGATGGTATTAATACTCACCTTTCAATGCGAATACCTGGGAAAAATTCGCATTTTTTATTAAAGCCAGATAATCTAATGTTTCATGAAGTTAAGGCTTCTAATTTGATTGATATAGATTTATCGGGAAAAGTAATAGGAGACGGAGAGGTGAATAAGGCAGGTTATGTAATACATGCAGCTATACTTGAGTCAAGATCAGATATTAATTGCGTATTACATCATCATACAGATGCAGGAATAGCTATATCATCACTAAAAGATGGTTTGCTTCCTATGAGCCAACATGCTTTGGGGTTTTATGGTAAAGTAAGTTATCATGATTATCAGGGTGTTGCTTTAGATGAGTCTGAAAAGTTAAGTCTTCAAAAAGATTTAGGGTGCAATAATTCTATGTTTTTACGAAATCACGGGGTTATTGTGTGTGGTAAAACTGTAGCTGGAGCTTTTGCATCTTGTGATAACCTTGAAACTGCATGTAGATCTCAATTATTATGTCAAAATAATAATTCAAATATTATTTTTCCTAGTGAAGAAGTAAAAAATTTTACTTCATCTCAGTTTGAAAGCTTTGGTGACCAAAGAGCAGTCGATTTGGAGTGGCCTGCATTATTAAGATGGTTGGATTATAAAAAAATAAATTTTGCAGAATAAAATTCTATTTATTATATAATAGTTCAAAAATAATATTAGCCTTTAAAGCTAATTCATAATCGTAATTTCCAAAACCTAATATTTGAACTCCAACTGGCATTTTTTCAACCTCTATTAGAGGAAGACTTATAGAAGGAAACCCTAAGTATGTCCAAGGAACTTGATAATGTCTACTTCCAGTACTTTCTTTTATTTCTGGGGCAGGACCTGTGGAAGATAAGGTCATAAAAAAATCAAAATTGCTCTTCAATTTTTGAACTTTCTCTATAAGCTTATTTCTGTGTTCAATCATCTTAATGTAATCTACAGTTCTGATATTCTTTTTTCTATCTAATAATTCAATTATTCTATCATCAAGTATTTCATTTGGGTATGAGTTATAAGGCCAATCAAGTTCATAAGCTAAAATATCGATTGAGTCATTTTCAATAATATAAGTAAGTTCCTTCTCTATATTTAATAATTTTGAGTTATCATTTGAAAAAATTATTTCACAACCATAAGACTTTATTTCATCAGTGACTTTCTCAAATTCTTTAATGGTATCAATTCCAGATTTATTCCACTCATCAAATTTAAAAATACCTATTTTTTTTATCTGTTTTTTTTTATTAAAAATCTCCTGATTGACAAAAGGTTTATGTCCTGAAAAACCTCCTCTTACTTGCGACATAAAATATAGAGCTGACCATGTATCGGGAACAGTTGCACCAATGACACCAACATGGTCAAGAGTGGCCGATAAAGGGTGGATGCCTCCCATATGTATTGAGTTTAAAGTTGGTTTAAAACCAACAGCCCCACAAAAAGAAGCTGGCCTTATTAGTGAACCTCTAGTTTGAGTTCCTAACGCAAATGGAATGATACCTGATCCTACTGCTGCTCCTGAACCACTTGATGATCCTCCTGGAGTTTTCTTATAATCATGGGGATTTCTTGTATCATTCGTATGCCCAACTGCGAATGGCGTTGTTACCGTCTTACCAATAAGAATTGCACCAGCAGCTTTTAATGCATTAACACATGCTGCATCTACAGGTGCATACCAGTTTGCATAAAAAGGATTATTCATCTCAGTAGGTATTTTTGCTGTATTTATCATATCTTTTACAGCAAATGGACAGCCATCTAGTATTGATAAAGGTTTTTTTTCTCTGTACCTTTTTTCCGATTTGATAGCTAGTTCTATTGCATTATTTTCGGATATATTGGCAAATGCTTTTATTTTAGGTTCTAGATTCTTTATTTTATGAAAAGAATTCTGTACTAATTCGACAATAGAAATTTTTCCCATTAAAATTTCTTTTTGTATATTTAAAAATGAAAAAAGTTTATTATTCATATAATTTCAAAAATTTATATACCTATAAATATCTTTATATAATTGCCACTCCAAACAATTATTGAAACTACAAAAACCATTAATATAACCCAAACTATCCACGTTATCCCTCCGAAACTTATACCAATTAAAAGTAAAGCCAGTAATCTTAAAAAACCAATAGCTATACTAAGTGCAAAAGTTTTAATAGTATACTTGAATTTTATTTCCTCGTTAAATTTAATTGGAATTCTTGATTTATTATTATAAATTTCTAAAATTTCATATTTTAGTGAATTCATAATTATCCAAATATTTGTATTAAAATAAAATGGAAATCCAGATGGTGTGTAACCCTTAGGAATATATATAAATTTATTTTTAATTAGTATATTAACGTTTATATCATTTTCCTCTTTATTAAAGCCGTTAGTTCTATTAATGATACAGTCTAAAATTAGTCTTAATGTTACTGGAGAAAATGAACTTACTTTTTTTAAAAACATATCACCATGAATTTTAATAATTAAATTTTTGTATTTTTGTTCATTTTTTTTTATTCTTTCATTATTTACAAACTCGATAAATTCTCCAACTGGATCTGGCATTCCTAAAATAGCAGGAATAAATGATAAAAAAAAGAAAGCTATATAATATCCAAAAGGTTGTAAAGTAATTATGCCAATAAAGTATGCCGTACTGATAGGTATAAAAACACTATTACTTTCAATGAATTTAAATAATTTATTCATATTTTAAAGCTTATAAATTATTAAATATTTTATTTATTTTTCACCGCTAAAATTGGTGACAACACAATAAGACTTTTTCTCTTTTAACAATCGACATGTCTCTGTAGCTGTCTTTTTATCCATAAATGGTCCAGCTTTAAGTCGAAAATACTTACCCTTACCTTTAATCTCTGTAGAACTTATTCTATAATCTAAGCCAATAAGTAAATCTCCATGCTCTTTTAAAATTTGTCCCCAACTTTTACGTGCTAAATCTATTTTTTTAAATGACGCTAAATGAATCCCTAGCTGATTTTCAGTTTTTATTTTCTTTGTTTTCTTTGGGGCTAATGAAATTGGACCTTCTGGTATCTTGTTTTTTTCCGAACTATTATTTTCTAATATAATTGGTTTTTCTTCTTTTTTATCCTCTGATATCTTGCTTACCTCTTGAGGTTTTTCAATTTTAGTAAGCTCGGATAATAATTTGCGAATTTCTTCATCAATTTCAGTTAATTCTAAAATGTTTGGTCTAAGGTTATCTAAATCATTTCTAAGGGAGTTAACTTGATTTTGAAGGTCTTCAATTCTGTTCGTAAACTTAGCAAGATCCTCCTTATTTTGCTCTTGAATTTCCTCGCTAGTCGTTTTTTTATCATTGATTAAATTATTGAGATTTTGGTCAAAATTTGCGCAAGCAGAAAAAAATGTTATTAAAATTAGTATATGAAATATTTTTAATTTATTAAATAATTGAAAAGAGATACTATTCAATACCTGAACTCCTAAATATATTACGAACCTCCTGGTAGACCAAGACTTCTTAATGATTTTCAGAATTAACATATAATTTACTAAATAATACATGTTATTTTAATAATTTAAATGATAATTTATATAAAAAAACAAAGGTTTTTAAGAAATACTATTATCTAAAGACGCATTTCTAAGATAAAACTAAAAATTATGATAGTTATTCAAGAAATATGGTATAATTTTGGAATAACTTACAGCAAAGTAATGAAATATGTTTAAACACTTTATCGCTAAAAAAATAATAATTTTTTCTATAATGTTATCCATCACAGGGTGTGGAACACAATTAACATGTTCAGGCGAGATTGGAGCTCCACCAGAAAGAGAGTTCTGGTGCTCGCCATTCAGCAAAATTGGAAATATTTTTTTTGTGCAAAAAAATTATAGAGATGATAGCAAAGATTCTAATACTAAAGAAACAATAAAAAATTCTGTATGTGAAAATACTATTGGTGAAAGAGAGTGTAATGAGAAGGAATAGAAAATTTTAAATTTAAAAACTATTAAATTTATTTTTTTTACTTTAATTTTTTTATTTTCTGTTCTTTTTAAACAAAGTATTAAAGCAGAATCTTTGAATATTGCAGTTTCATCAAATTTTAGCCAGTTAATTAAACCTATAGTTCTTGAATATAAGAAAAATAATAAAGTAAAA
>PTLN01000071.1 GCA_002938125.1 Alphaproteobacteria bacterium MarineAlpha2_Bin1 | reverse complement strand
TGGCTTTAATGCTTCTAATGAAAGTTACGGGGATTTACTCAAAGAAGGTGTTATGGATCCTGCAAAAGTTGTCAGAACTGCATTAGAACATGCTGCCTCGGTATCAGGTCTTCTAATCACAACTGAAGCAGGAGTTGCTGACAAGCCTGAAAAAAGTGAAGCTAGTCCTTCTGCTCCTGATATGGGTGATATGGACTATTAAATATAAATACTGTTATTATTAAGGGCGTCATTTTAGATGCCCTTTTTTTTTTGGATAAATTATCATGAAAGCTATTGCCCTAACAGAGACAACTTCAATTTCTAACCTTGAGCTAATTGATAGGCCCGTTCCAGAACCAAATTCAAATGAAGTATTAGTTAAATTATTTGCATCTTCTCTAAATTATAGAGATTTATTAATTGCAATTGGTGGTTATGGTTCTCGTCAAAAAAAGAGAGACTTAATTCCTTTATCAGATGGTTCAGGAGAAATAGTTAGTGTCGGTAGTAGTGTTAAAAAGTTTAAAGTAGGAGATAGAGTCCTTGCTAGCTTTTTTCAATCTTGGATTTCAGGTGAGTTAACTGAGGAGCTTTTAGATGACGATCTTGGAAGATCTTCTGACGGAGTCTTGACACAATATAGGTGTTTTAAACAAGAAGGTCTTGTAAAAATACCAAATTATTTGTCTTTTATTGAAGCTGCATCTTTGCCTTGTGCAGCTCTTACTGCTTGGTCTGGTATTATTGAGCTTGGATGTATAAAACCCGGTCAAACAGTTTTAATACAAGGTACAGGAGGTGTTTCTCTTTTTGCAATGCAATTTGCACTAATGGCGGGTGCATCAGTAATAGTAACTTCGTCAAGTGATAAAAAAATTGAAATCTTGAGAAAAATGGGAGTCAAAAAAACTATTAATTATAGTAAACATCCTGAGTGGGGAATGAAGGTCTTAGAGATTACGGACGGTATGGGTGTTGATCATGTAATGGAAGTGGGTGGTGCTGGAACTCTAAAACAATCAATTAGATCGGTCAAACCGGGGGGTGTTATAAGTATTATAGGTGTTTTAGATGGTGCAAAATCAAATTTACTAATACCTCTTATTGGTTCTAGAAAAATAAGACTACAAGGTGTTACGGTTGGTTCTGTAGAAAATCTGTTAAACATGGTTAAGGCTATGGAAAATCATAAAATAAAACCAATTATTGACAAAGTTTACAAATTAAATGAATCCAAAGATGCATACGAATATCTTAAATCAGGCAAGCATTTTGGAAAAATTTGTATATCTCACGACTTATAAAAATGTTAGAAAAAAATCCAGAATATTACATAGAAAATTTTAAAAATAAATATTTTACAAATGACGGAAAAAATAGAGCTTTTGTAAATTTTAATGGCTTTAAGACTTTATGGTTCAATACAGGGACTTTATGTAATATCAAGTGCAAAAATTGTTATATTGAATCTAGCCCTAAAAATGATGCATTAGTATACATAAAATTCGAAGAGGTAAAAAAATATTTAGACGAAATAGAATCTTCAGAAAAAATAGAAACTGTTGGTCTTACAGGCGGTGAGCCTTTCATGAATCCAGAAATAATTAAAATTATTTCAGAGTGCTTGAGAAGGAATTTTGATGTTTTGGTTCTAACTAATGCAATGAGACCTATGATGAGACATAATTTTTCTCTTATTGATTTAAATAAAAAATATAGTAATAAACTATGTATAAGAGTTTCTTTAGATAGTTTTGATAGTCAAACTCACGATTTTCACAGAGGGCAAAATTCTTGGAATAAAGCTCTTTTAGGCCTGCTATGGTTAAGCGATAATAATTTTAATTTAAAACTTGCGTCTAGAAAGTTCTCAGCAGAACATGAAAATGATATTAGGGAATCATTTAAATTTTTATTTGAAGAATTTAAAATAAAATTAGATGCATTTTCAAATGATGATTTAATAATATTTCCAGAGATGACAGATCATCCATTTAGTCCAGAAGTTTCTACTGAATGTTGGGATAAAGTCAAAATAAAACCCAATGAACTGATGTGTTCAAATTCTCGGATGGTAGTTAAGAAAAAAAATGCAAATGAACCTAATGTTCAAGCGTGTACGTTAATCCCCTATGATTCTGATTTTAATTTAGGAAAAACATTAAAAAAATCAAAGAAGAAAGTTTTCCTAAACCACAGATTTTGTTCCCAGTTTTGTGTGCTAGGTGGTTCAAAGTGTACATGAATTTTTTCTGATATGCTAAATAATTTAACTTTTCCTGTTTCAAGAACCACTATTTTCACTGAAGATATGGAAAGGTCTCTTTATTTTTGGAGAGATGTATTAGGTTTCTCTATAACTATAGAGGCTAAAATTCCTAACCCCGGGGCATCTGATATAGTTGGCTTCAATTGTGACTCCATTGAAGTTACAGTTTTATCAAATTTTAATTCAAATTTCGGTAATATTGGTTTAGCAAACATAATAAAACCCAAAATTAAGTTAGATAAAATAGTACCCTCAAAAAATATTTCTCTTGGAGAAACTTGTATAGTAATAAGAACTGAAAATTTAAAACTGATTTTGTCTAATTTAAAAAAAATAAATTCGAAAATTATTAGTCTTCCTACAAAACTTGATCTACCTATTGATGAAGAGGTTTGGGAGATGTTTGTCAGAGATCCAAATGGAGTTTTAGTAAATTTATCTCATCATGGAAAATGGTTTAAGTAATTAATTTTCAAAGTCACTTCGTTGCAAAACTAATGTTGCTAGTAATACTATTAAAACACCAGGTAAAACTTGTAATGGAGGTAAACCTTTTCCAACAGACCAATTAATAATTACTACCAAGGAAGGGTTAAGATATGTATAGGCAGCAACTTTGTTACCACCAAGATTGATTGCTGCTGATTGAAAAAATAAAGTACTAAGAATTGTTGTAAATACTGCAAGGTATATAATAAATATAAAAGTTGTTGCTGGAATAGATGACCATTCTACATTAAACAATTTAAAGTTTGAAAAAAGTAGTAGCCAAAAGCAGCCTGTTATTAAAGTCCAATAACTAATAATTGCAGCTGGTTCACCAGTATGAATTTTTTTTACTAAAGGAGCATAAAATGCCATTAAAAAACAACCACATAAAAAAATTAAATCAGCAATATTAAATTTCATTTCAAGTAGACTATTAATATCACCTTTAAAAACGACCCATAATGCTCCAATAAAACCAAACAAAAGCGCTAATAATTTTGCAGAACCTAGTTTTTCATTAAGAAGAAAAAATGAAAAGATGGCTGCTATTCCTGGAATTAAAACAAAAAGTGTTCCAGTATTTAAGGCAGTTGTATATTTTAAAGATTCAAACATAAACCAAAAAAAACCAGTAAGACAAAAACTAATAAGAGAATATGATAAGATTTTTTTTACACTAGGTAAAAATTGAGTATTATATTTCCAAATAATAAAAGGCGTAAAAACTATAACAGCAGTAATAAATCTTAATAGATTTAATATTCCGGGATCTAAATCGTTTGCAACAAATTCACCTACAGGAAAAGAAGTTGCTATTAATAAGCTAGCAATCCATATTTGTATCTGCCCTTTATAGTAATTAGATTTAATCAAAATGAAATTATTTCTTTTCACAAGTATATTTATTTGAAAAAGCAACTGTAATTAGTTCAGCAGCAGGTTTATTTCTATCTAGCCTACTTTTTTCTATGAAAGCCACAGTTTCTTTTATAAGTTCTGTAAGTTTCATTTTTTTATCTAAACATGCTTTTCTGTTACCTACTGATGAAGATCGCATAATATCAGCAATAGCTGAAACATAACCAAGGCATATAGATCTCATTGTAGAACCTGGTTCATCTTTACAACCGGATAAAAGAGTTTTTCCATCAACGTAAGCATTTGCCTGATTTGGGACTTGATAGAAAAAGAAAAAAAGGCCTAAAAAAATAATATATTTCATTAATATCCTCTCTTTGTTGTTAATTATGGAGGCCGGGACCGGAATCGAACCGGTATTCAAGGATTTGCAGTCCTCTGCGTAGCCATTCCGCCACCCGGCCATAGATGATTGAACATACTTTTATAAATACAAAAATTACATGAAACATATATAAATTTATTCAAAACTACAATCTAGAAAATCTCGTAATTAAACTGAAAACCCTTTGCGAATCAAGCTTTTCCTGAAAATTTCATTCAATATAAATTAAATAGTTAATATTTGTTAATTACTTAAATATAAATAATAATGATTTTATATACTTATTTGATGAATGCTTGGTTGTTTTTATTAACATGAGACAGTATATAGCGTATATCATTAAAATCAATAAATCGAAAATATTGAAATTTTTGGTTAATTATGGGTTTTCTAGATGCCGAGGCAAATTTAATGGATATTTTTAGTCAAGCACGAGAAAGTATGATACTTAGTCAACTCCAAACTAATAATGTTACTAATGAACGTTTATTACGGGCTATGCGTGAAGTTCCTAGAGAAATATTTATTCCAGAAGATAAAGTTGATCTTGCATATATAGATGTAAATATAGAAGTTTTCCCAATGAGATACATGTTGTCTCCAATGTTTTTAGCAAAAATGATACAAGAAGCAAGTATTTTAGAGAGTGATGTAGTGCTTGATATTGCATGTCTAACTGGTTATTCAACAGCAGTACTTTCTAAACTAGCTGCTACGGTGATAGGTTTAGAACCTAATAGTGTTCATGTTGAGAAGGCAAACAAGATTTTATCTGACTTACAAATTGATAATGCTGCAGTATTAGTTGGAGACATTTCACAGGGTTGGTTATCACAAGGCCCATATAATGTAATTTTGATTAATGGTTCAATAAATTTTGTTCCAAGAATTTTAATTGATCAATTAACTAATGGTGGAAGATTAATTTGTGTAGAAAATATCAATAATATTGGAAAAGCAGTTTGTTATCTTAAACAAACAGAAAGTTATGGGAAAAGAGTACTTTTTGATGCATCTATCCCATTAGTGCCTGGCGATAAAAAAAAAGCAGAATTTGTTTTTTAATCTTTGGAGATTATATTAAGTATGACATTAAGAATTAAATTATTAATTATTTTTATTTTACTTTCATCAACGATTTTTTATGTAAAAAATACATATTCCCAATCACTTGAGGAAGCCTTAGTAGCTGCATATAAAAATAACCCATTACTTAAAAGTCAAAGAGCTTCCCTGCGAGCAACGGACGAACAAATACCCCAGGCTCTGGCAGGGTTTAGGCCATCATTAACTTTTTCTTCATCAGCTTCTGTTAACCATGTTCAAGGTAAATCTACGGGATCAACCGATACAAAACCAAGGAGTTTATCTTTATCATTGAGCCAGTCTATATATAACGGTGGAAGAACAACAAATACAATTAAGCAGGCCGAGGCAAATATAGTAGCAGCTAGGGCTAGAATTAATCAATCTGAACAGAGTGTTTTACAAAGTGTCATAAGGATATATATGGATGTTTTGAGAGACTCAGCTGTTCTTGAATTAAATCTTTCAAATGAACAGAGGCTAAAAAAACAGGCACAGGCTACTAGAGATAGATTTGATGTTGGGGAGGTTACTAGGACAGATGTAGCACAAGCTGAAGCAAGATTATCAAGAGTTATTTCTGACAGAGTTGCAGCGGAGGGAGCGTTAGGTGTATCTAAAGCTACATTCAAACGAATAACAGGTATTAAGGCTAAATCTTTAACCAGAGTACCTCCAATTAGTTTCCTTCCATCATCTATAGATAAGGCAATTTCACTGGCTTTAGAAAAAAATCCAGCATTGATTCAAGCATTAAATGTCCAAAAAGCAGCTATTGCTTCAATTGAAATAGCAAGATCATCTATGAGGCCTTCAGTTACAATTAATGGAAGTCTGACAACCTCATATGACTCTTCTGTATTAAATTATATTTCTGAGACTGCTCAAGTTTCAACATCTTTATCAATCCCCATCTATCAAGGTGGTGTTTTATCGTCACAAGTTCGGCAGGCAAAGCAAGTAGCTAGCCAGAGAAGATTAGAGCTCGAACAACAAAGGCAGACTGTGATTGAAGGAGTAACATCTGCATGGACGGCTTTACAATCAGCTTCAGATAGAATTAGGTCAAATATTGTCCAAGTTGAGGCTGCAGAAATTGCACTAGATGGAGTTATTCAGGAGGCGGAGGTAGGTGCAAGAACCACACTTGATGTTCTTGATGCTGAGCAGGAGCTTTTGGATGCTCAAGTATCCTTAGTAAGAGCTGAAAGAGATGAATTTGTTGCTGCTTTTGACCTGAGGTTAGCAATTGGGACCTTATCAGCCGAAGAATTAGGCCTTCCTACTGCTTTATATAACCCAAATAGGAACTATAATTTGGTAAAAAATAAGCTATTCGGAGTTGAGATTAGTGAATAAATCAATTTTTTATATTATTTAAATCAATATTTTGTTATGTATGCTGGAAATATATGTATATATGGCGTAATATTATGGATATCTATGCATAATGAATGCGGGGGCTTTATATGAGTGAGTCTCAAACTGAGCAAAATGATCAAGAACCTACAATGGAGGAGATTTTATCCTCTATAAGAAGGATTATTTCTGATGACGATAAAGATTCATCAGATAAGTCAGCTAAACCATCTTCAGGAAAAGAAAAATCTAATAATGATAATGACGAAGATAAATATTATGATCAAAATGATGTTGTCGATTTGACTGAAATGGTTCTTGATGATGGTTCTAAAGTTAAATTAAATAAAGACGGGAGTCCTCAAAATCTAAAAAATCAATCTGATACTACAGATATTAATGATCCGAATGTTAAATCTAAACTTGATGCCTTAAATCTCATTGCCTCTAAAAAAACTATGGGTACAGATGTGGCTAGCTTGTTAGATTCAGTTACTGCTGATAATGCTTCTGCTGCTTTTGCGCAACTTGCAAATACAAGGGCAGAAAGAGCTACAACTTTAGAAGAATTGGTTAAAGAATTACTAAGACCTATGCTAAAGACTTGGCTTGATGAGAATTTATCTCAAGTTGTTGAAAGATTGGTAGAAAAAGAAATAACTAAACTATCAGGAAATATCAAAGAATAATGATATAGTTAAATTTTATTTATATTTTCTAAAAATATTTTCAATATATTTGTTCTATGCTAATAATCATATATGTGAATTTCAATGCCTCTTTCCAAAACTTATGATCCAAAACAATTAGAGAAAAAACATTATACTGAGTGGGAGAAAAATAATTTATTTTCCGCAAGCTTAAATGAGTCTATTGATTCATATACTATCGTTATTCCTCCTCCAAATGTGACTGGATCTTTGCATATGGGTCATGCTTTGAATAATACTATTCAAGATATATTAATAAGATATAAAAGAATGAAAGGTTATAAAACTTTATGGCAGCCAGGTACTGATCATGCAGGTATTGCTACTCAAATGGTTGTTGAAAGAAAGATTAATGCAGAAGGTTTAAGTAAGGAAGACCTAGGTAGAGACAAATTTATTAAAGAAATATGGGAATGGAAAAATAAATCTGGTAATACAATAACTAATCAACTTAAAAGACTTGGCTCATCAGCTGATTGGTCTCGTGAGAGATTTACTATGGATGAAGGCTTATCTAAGTCAGTTATTAAAGTTTTTGTTGATTTATATAAAGATGGTTTAATTTATAAAGATAATCGTTTAGTTAACTGGGATCCGAAACTTCTTACTGCGATATCTGATTTGGAGGTAGAAAATAAAGAAGTTGATGGTCATTTATGGTATATAAAGTATAAATTATTTAAATCTGAAAAGTATATAACAATTGCAACAACAAGGCCTGAAACTATGTTGGGCGACTCCGCAATAGCTGTTAACCCTCATGATAATCGTTATATTGACTTAATTGGTAAATTCGCAGTAATCCCAATTTTAAACAAAAAAATTCAAATTATTTCTGATGAATATGTCGATCCAGAAAATGGAACAGGAGCTTTAAAAGTTACACCTGCTCATGATTTTAATGACTTTGATATAGGTAAAAGACATAACCTCGAGATTATAAATATTTTTGATGATCATGCTGTATTAAATAACAAATGCCCCAAAGATTTACAAGGAATTGACAGATTTGAAGCTAGAAAAAAAATTATTGATATATTGAATAAACTTAAAGTTATAGAAAAAATTGAAAAGATCAAACATACTCTACCTTTTGGTGACAGAAGTGGAGTAATTATTGAACCAAGAATAACAGATCAATGGTATGTTGATGCAAAAACATTAGCAAAACCTGCTATAGATGTTGTAAAAAATGGGAAGGTTAAATTTATTCCAGATAATTGGTCAAAGACTTTTTTTGAATGGATGGAAAATATTGAACCTTGGTGTATTTCAAGACAATTATGGTGGGGTCATCAAATTCCTGCTTGGTATGGTCCCGATGGTAAATATTTTATTGAATACTCAGAAGATATTGCGCAAGAAGTGGCTAAGGAGTTTTATGGTAAAGAAGTTACTCTTAAAAGAGATCAAGATGTTTTAGACACTTGGTTTTCATCAGCAC
>PTLN01000070.1 GCA_002938125.1 Alphaproteobacteria bacterium MarineAlpha2_Bin1 | reverse complement strand
CCAGGTAGCTCAGTTGGTAGAGCAGCGGACTGAAAATCCGCGTGTCGGTGGTTCAATTCCGCCCCTGGGCACCATTTTATAGAGAAAAGCTAATGTGTTAATATGCTAATCTTAAATTAATTATGGAGACTTTAAATGTCTTTAGATATGGACATAGCTAAAAATGTTCCGAGCCGAGAGGAAATACTAAAGCGGGCAGAATCACTAATCCCAATTTTTAAGGATAGGGCTGATGAAGCCGAATCAGATCGAAAGTTACCAAAAAAAAATATTGATGATTTATTTGAATCTGGCTTAATGAGAATTTATCAGCCGAGAAGGTATGGCGGATATTCTATGGGTTGGGCTACTCATGCAGATGCTGCTAGAGTAATTGCAAGGGGTTGCCCCTCATCGGCTTGGATAGTTTCTGTAGTAGGTGCTCATGCTGCAATAGCTGCAAGAATGTCTCAAGAATGTCAGGATGAAATTTGGGGTAGTAATCAAAACCAAGTAATTGTAACAGCATCAGCTCAAATCAGTAGTTGTGCTATCAAGACTGAAGGTGGTTATAATTTAAGTGGAACATGGAGATTTGCCTCTGGTGTAGATCACTCAGAATGGTCAATTGTTCATTCTCATATTGATGGGAATGATCCTGGTGACCATTCCAAGTATATAAGGCTTTTAGTTCCTACAAGGGAATTTGAGATAGTTGATACTTGGCATGTAATAGGTATGAGAGGAACCGGTAGTAAAGATATAAAATGTAAGAACCTTTTTATTCCCGATTATAGAACTATAAATGCTCATAAAACTTTTGATAGAAACCCACCAGGAGCGTCAATTAACCCAGAAAGTTATTTATACGAGATGCCTTTTCTTCCTTATTTTGGTTCAAGTTTTCTTGGCCCTTTGATTGGAGCATCTGAAGGTGCATATGAAGCATATAAAGATCTTACCTCCGATAGGAAAGGAGCAATTTTTGGGAACTCAATCAAAGAGCAAGTGCCAGTTCAACATAGGTTAGCAGAGTCTTCAGCTGAAATAGATGCTGCGATCCTTATATACAACAATATTAACAAGATTCTTCACGAAAAAGGGCTTAATAAAGAGTATTTTTCGGCTATAGAGATTGCAAAAATTACAAGAGATAGAGCTTTTATAGCAAAGCTATGTGTTAATGCAGTTAATAGACTTGTTGGGCACATGGGGGCTGTCGGTTTATATGACACAAATCCGGTTCATAGGTTTTATAGGGATGTTAATGCGATGGCTTCCCAGTTTGGTGCAAATTGGGATAGAAATATGTCAATTTTTGGAAAGTTTGAGTTTGGGTTGCCGACTGGTGATAAAGTAATTGATGAAGTATTGAAAAAAAAACAATAATGATGCATTAAAATACTTTTTATTAAATTTAATAAAATTCAAAAAATATTTTATAATTCAATTAAAGATAACAAATGGAAACAAATGTAGAATTATATGTTAAGTCAAAAGATCGATGGCTTATTGATGCTACATTTCCTGGTCATCAGGAGACAATAGCTGTTGATGATGCAAAGCAACTTGCTTCGCAGAGGCATGTGCAGGCAGTAAAGGTAATTAGAGAAACATTAGATCCTGCAACAGGTGCCAAACAAGAGAAAACTGTTTTTACAACTGAACCAGAAAAATCAGCTGACAGCTATGAAGATTCGTCAAATGATAATAAAGATGAGAGTAAGAATGATAGTGAATCGAGTCAAAAGAGCTGGATGGATGATATTCCTGATGAAAAACCACAAGTAGAAGCCTTAGGAAAAAAAAAGAAAAGAACTTTTAAAAAAAATAATATTCAAGTCGTTGAGAGTTCTAAAACTTCTTTAGTAATTAAATTATTAAGTATACTGATTTTTAGCTGCGGTTTTGCTGCTATAATTACATTAATTTTCCAAAAATTTGGATTAAGTTTATATAGTCAATTTGGTATTTGAAAAGAATAAGAATAAATATATAATTTGTCTATTTTGTAAACTTCACTAAGGGAACCTGAATGAATGCTTGAATATGCTAGTTGGGGTATATTTGTTCTCTCATTTCTTTTGAGTTACAGCCTTTTGACAAGGGTCTTTCTCTCCAGAGAAGAAAGAGATCTTATGTCAAGTATTTTTGGAAGTTCACAGAAAGATATTAATGTCTCTAAAAAAAATAGAAGTAATTCATTAAACAAAAAAAAATCGTCTAAGAAAAGTAAAAATAAAAAAAGAAAAATTGATAATGACTCAGTTATTGTTCCTTCTAGTGACAATTTTGACGAAGAACTATCTGAGGATATTGAACTAAATCAAGAGGATGATCCTGAGGGGGATGATAAAGAAGCCACTTTAGCACTGATGAATTTTTTACAAAATTCTCTTCAGCACTTAGTCTCAAAAAATATAAACATTTCAAGTTCTGATCGTTTTGGAACAAATTTATACTTAGCTGGTGCATGTGAAGTAGTACGTGAAGACAGCTCTCTAAATTATGATCAATTTATAAAACTGTTAGAAAGAGTTTTGTCACTTATTGGAAATAAAGTATCAGCTGCTAAAAAACTTGCAGATAATTACGATGAGTATCTGTTAGAGCCGCAATATATTTCAATTTTTCAGGCTGGCACAGATGCTTTAAAGGATTATTTAAAAGGAGACATGACCGCTGCAAGTAAAATTGAAAATGCTATAAATGAATGGAGAAACCCAAAGAAAGATTCTTCAACGACTGATGGTCCAATCGCTGTTCTTTTTACTGATATAGTTGGTTCTACAAAGTTAACTCAGGAGTTAGGTGATGAGGGAGCTCAGAAAGTCTTAAGAGTTCACAACGCTATTGTCAGGCTTGCTCTTAGAAATTTTAGTGGGAAAGAAGTTAAGCATACCGGTGATGGAATAATGGCTAGATTTTCAAAATCACACCAAGCTGTCGAATCTGCGTTAATTATGATTAAAGGGTTGAAAGCCCATAATTCAGAAAATAAAGAGCTATCGCTTCATATGAGGATTGGTATAAATGCTGGTGAGCCAATAGTTGAAGAAAATGACTTGTTTGGTTCAACCGTTCAGATGGCAGCTAGGATATGTGATGCTGCTGAAACTGATAAAATTCTTGTGTCTAATATAGTTAGAGAATTGTCCCAAGGTAAACCAATAGTGTTTGATGAGGCAGGAAAGTATGGTATGAAAGGTATAGATGGTCCAGTAATTTTATATGAACCATCAAGAAAGTAAAAAGATTATGAATATTTGACTCAGGAAATAACATGATTAAGAATGCAATGGATATTAAAACAAATAATTTAGAATCGTATTGGATGCCATTTACTTCTAATAGGTCATTCAAAGCTAATCCGAGAATGTTGGTTGCTGCTAAAGGTATGTACTACACATCTCATGATAATCGTAAAATTCTTGATGGTGTAGCCGGATTATGGTGTGTGAATGCTGGTCATTGTAGGACTAAGATAGTTGAGGCTGTTCAGGACCAAGTCTCTAAAATGGATTACTCAATGGCATTTCAAATGGGACATCCTTCAGAATTTGAGTTTGCAGCAAGATTATCCGCATTAATGCCAAATGATTTAAATCATGTTTTTTTTGCTAATTCAGGTTCTGAAGCAGTTGATACAGCATTAAAAATTGCAATCGCCTACCAAAGAATAATTGGTCAAGCTTCTAGAACACGTTTAGTTGGTAGAGAAAAGGGTTATCATGGTGTTGGTTTTGGAGGAATATCTGTTGGGGGAATGGTAAATAATAGAAAGTTTTTTGGCCCCTTACTTGCGGGTGTTGATCACTTACCAGCAACTTATAATATAGAGAAAAATGCCTTTTCAAAAGGTCAACCTAATTGGGGTGTTCATTGGGCTGATGATCTTGAAAAAATAGTTAGTTTGCATGATGCCTCAACTGTTGCTGCTGTAATCGTAGAGCCTGTCTCTGGTTCCGCAGGAGTAATTGTTCCTCCAGTTGGTTATTTAAAAAGGTTACGAGAAATATGTGACAAACATGGCATACTTTTAATTTTTGATGAGGTAATTACTGGATTTGGTAGGCTGGGAAAACCTTTTGCGGCGGAGTATTTTGAAGTTGTTCCTGATATGATAACTTCTGCCAAAGGACTTACTAATGGGACAGTTCCAATGAGCGCAGTGTTTGTCAAATCAGAGATTTATGATGCATTCATGCAAGGTTCAGGGGAAGGAGCAATTGAATTATTTCATGGATACACATATTCTGGCCATCCGTTAGCATGCGCTGCAGGTTTGGCAACGCTTGATGTATATAAAGAAGATGGTTTATTTGAAAGAGCATTGTCTTTATCAGATTACTGGGAAAATGTTGCTCATTCCCTAAAAGGTTTTCCGTATGTCAAGGATATCAGAAATTTAGGTCTTATAGCTGGTATTGAATTGGAGTCTAGAAAAGACAAACCTGGTGCTAGAGCTAATGATGTTTTTGCTCATTGCTATGATGAAGGTATCTTGGTAAGAGTAACAGGTGATACAATTGCATTATCCCCCCCTTTAATTATTGAGAAAAATGAAATAAACCGATTGTTTGAAACTATTGGTGAGGTATTAAAAAAGGTAGAATAAGTTATGTTAATAGGTGTTCCAAAAGAAGTTAAAACTCATGAATACAGAGTCGGTATGACTCCCTCAAGTGTTAGAGAAGCTTTATCTAGAGGCCACACAGTATTTGTTCAATCAAACGCAGCAAAGGAAATAGGTATTTCCAACCAAGACTTCATAAACGCAGGTGCGAAAGTTGTCGAAACAGCTGAAGAAGTATGGAGAAACGCAGATCTTATAGTCAAAGTAAAGGAGCCACAAGAGAAAGAATACTCATACTTAAGGCCTGAACAGATTTTATTTACTTATCTTCATCTTGCTCCAGATCGAAAACAAGCAGATGCTCTCATAAAATCTGGTTGTTCGGCAATAGCTTATGAAACAGTTACTGATGATAAAGGGGGTCTTCCACTTCTGGCCCCAATGAGTATGGTTGCAGGTAGAATGTCTATACAATGTGGCGCTCATTTTTTAGAAATTTCTAAAGGTGGTAGAGGTCAGCTTCTGGGTGGAGTTCCTGGTGTGCCTGCGGCTAAAGTGATAATTTTTGGAGGAGGTATTGTTGGAACAAATGCTGCAAAGATGGCAGTTGGCCTTGGGGCAGATGTTTACATATTTGATCTTAATCCACAACGTTTATCAGAACTAGATCAGATATTTGGTACTTCAATAACCACTTTATATCCAACAATAGATATTATTGAGGAAAAAGTTATTGAAGCAGATTTAGTTATAGGCGCTGTTTTAGTTCCTGGAGCTTCAGCACCGTGTGTGATTTCAGAAAACCTAGTGAAAAAAATGAAATATGGCAGTGTTCTGGTTGATGTATCGATTGACCAAGGCGGTTGTTTTGAGACAAGTAGGGGTACAACTCATGACAATCCTTCATATATCGTTCACGATGTGATCCACTACTGTGTTACAAACATGCCTGGAGCAGTAGCAAGAACTTCTACGTATGCTCTAAATAACTCTACTCTTCCTTTTATAATGAATATTGCTGACAAAGGGTTAAGAGAGTCTTTGCTCGCTGATCGAAATCTAGCTAATGGTCTAAATATTTTTTCAGGTAATGTTGTGAGTAAACCTGTATCAGTCTCACTAGGTTTGCCATATAAAAGTATCAAAGATGTCTTAAATTAACTTTCCAGGGTTTAAAATATTTTTTTTATCAAATATTTTTTTAATATTTTTCATCAAGTTGATTTCAGCCTTATCTTTGTAATTTTTAATTACATCTTTTTTGAGTAATCCTATTCCATGTTCTGCACTTATTGATCCATTATATTTAAAAACAATATCAAAGATAATTTTATTAATTCTATCCTGATATTTCTCGAAATCAAGGTTTTGCATATTAATAGGTTTTGTAAGGTTGAAATGAATATTTCCATCACCAAGATGACCAAATATACAGGGTCTTATATTTGGAATAACTTTAAATATTTTTTTTGTAGATTCGTCTATGAATTGAGAGATTTTGCTTATTGGTATTGATATATCATGTTTTATACTTGAACCTTCAGGTTTTTGGGCATAAGGGATACTCTCTCTTATTTTCCAAAAATTTTCTTTTTCTTTAAGGTTTTTTGCAACTATACCATCTTTGATTATATTGTTTCTTAAATTTTTAAATAGAAAGTTTTCAATTAAATTATAATTCTTATCTTTTTCTTTAGTTCCTTCTATATCAATCAAAATATACCATGGATAATATTTTTCAAAAGGTTGTAATGAGTCAGGGATATTTTTTATTACTATTTCTAGAGCAAAATTAGAAAAAAACTCTAAGGCGCTAAGTTTTTCTATATATAATTTTTTTAATTCATTCATTATTTCTATTGCTTTTTCTAATGAATCAATAGCCAATAAAATTGTATTTATTTCATAAGGAATAGGAAATAGTTTTAATGATGCAGCGGTTATAATTCCTAACGTTCCCTCGGAGCCAATAAAAAGTTGATTTAAATTATATCCTGAATTATCCTTTCTTAGTTTTTTTAATCCATTTATAATTGTTCCATCTGCCAGCACTACCTCAAGTCCAAGAGCTAAGTCTCTCGCGTTACCGTATTTAATAACATGAACACCTCCCGCATTTGTTGCAAGATTTCCTCCTATTTGGCATGTTCCTTCAGATGCTAAACTTAAAGGAAAAAACTTATCTATTGATTTGGCAATAGATTGAACTTGATGAAGTTTAACGCCTGCCTCAACTGTTAGCATTGAGTCCGTGTGAGAGAGTTCTCTAACTTTGTTCATTTTTTCTAAGTTTAAAATTATTTCATTAGATACATATCCAGAAACTGTGCCACCAACCAAACCGGTATTACCACCTTGTGGAACGATAGGAATATTTTTGTTGTAACAATAATTTAGTATATTTGATATTTTCTGAGTGCTATTTGGTTTGAGTATTATGGGAGAATAACTTTTATAGAAGTTTCTTTCTTCAGTTAGATATTTTTCATTTACATCCTTTTTATCAGTCCATCCATTTTTGCCACATATTGATTTTAGGTTTTCAATATCTTTTCTTGATATAAATGATCTAATTTTTTTCATTTCAAATATGATGCCCTTTTTAGTCTATCATTGATAGCGTTTCCTAATCCAACATTAGGAATAGTCGAAACTGCAATTTTTTCTACTTTTAACCTCTCTAATTCATGGAGCATAGAAAATAAATTTAGTGCAGCTTCATTTAGATTACCATTTTTACTTAAATTAAGAGTTTTGTATGCACCTTTTGGCACTTCATTACCAAATGCTAGAAAGGCTTCATTACTAAAAACTCTTTTTGCATTAAGTCTTAAAGGTTTTGCGGCTGCATAATGGCTTTTTTGCATACCTGGGGATAAATTTTTATCTATTTTATTTATATTTAATTTCGTGCTAAGTACCTTTTCAATTTCCTCATTTGGAATTGCGCCTGGCCTAAGTAAATAAACTTTATTATCTTGAATAGAAACAACAGTTGATTCTATTCCGTTTTCTGAATTTCCGTCATCAATAATTAAGCCGATTTTTCGTCCTAATTTTTGTTGAACATGTTTTGCAGATGTTGGGCTAAGTTTTCCTGACGGATTTGCACTTGGTGCTGCAATCGGTTTTCCATATAATTTAATTAAATCTATTGCAAATTTATTTTTCGGAACTCTTAAGGCTATAGTCTGAAGACCTGAAGTTGCAAGTTTAGAAATTTTGCTAGATTTTTTTATCGGTACAACTATTGTTAATGGTCCTGGCCAAAAAATTTTAGCTAATTTCCTACTTAATACATCAAATTTACCTATTTTCAATGCTTCTTTTTCACTACTACAATGAATGATTAAAGGATTAAAGCTTGGTCTTTTCTTTATATTATAAATTTTTAAAATAGCATTTTCTGATGTAGCATCTCCTCCGAGTCCATACACTGTTTCGGTTGGGAATGCTACCAATTCACCCTTTTTTAACTCGTTTACAGCAAGTATTAGGTTTTTCTTTGTAGGTTTAAGAATACTCATATATATAACTAAGTAGTTGAAATTAAGCAATTAATCTAATAATTTATTCATTAAAACATGTAATGTTGCACTCATTTTTACCATGAATTATTCTATATTTTAATAAGTAATTTAATTGTATCAATTTTTAGATAAAAAGGTTTAATATGCCACATTATTCACCTCCTATAGATGAAATTTTATTTACCTTAAATGAAATAACTGAGTATAAAGAACTTACCTTACTAAGTAATTATAAAGATATTTCTGAGGATTTAATTCAAGCTGTTCTAAATGAAGCAGGGAAACTAGCTTCAGGGCCGATTGCTGAAATTAATCAAATTGGTGATAAAAAAGGAGCAATTCTTGAAAATGGTTCAGTAAGAACTGCCCCCGGTTTTCCTGATGCATACAAAAAATTTGTTGAAGGTGGTTGGAATGGAATAAGTTTCCCTGAAGATATTGGGGGCCAAAATATGCCTTTTGCTATTGGTCTATCAGTTAATGAATTTTTTACTTCTGCAAATATGGCTTTTAGTTTATGCCCGCTACTGACATCTGGCGCTGTTGAGGCAATCTCGGCGCATGGATCAG
>PTLN01000007.1 GCA_002938125.1 Alphaproteobacteria bacterium MarineAlpha2_Bin1 | reverse complement strand
AGAATTGCAAAAATAAATTTACTAACCTTCAATATGATGTATTTTTTTTAATTCCTTTATTAATCCTACTATTCCATCATTAATTATTTTGAATGTTTCAAAAAAATTTTTTTCACTTCCGTAATAAGGATCTGGGACATCAGTTATATTAGTTTTTTTTGCATAAGTCATAAGTAAACTGCAATTTACTTTTTGTTTTTTTTTCATTATAAAATTATAATGATTTCTATCCATCGCTATGATGTAATCAAAATTTTTTATATCTTCATTATTTAATTTACGTGATTTTATTTTGGACAAATCTATATTATTTTTTCTGCATTCTTTTTGCGAGCGTAAATCAGGTGCTTCTCCATCGTGGTAACCATGTGTACCTGCAGAGTCAATAAAAAAAAATTTCTCAATATTTTCTTCTTCAACTTTTTTTCTGAATATTCCTTCAGCTGTAGGTGAACGACAAATATTTCCAGTACATAGAAATAAAATATTAATTTTTTTTGTCATAGAATTAAATTATTTTTTTATTTCTCGGTGGAGAATATATATTGTGCTTACAAAAATAATTAGTCCTCCAATAAAAGTATCTAAAGTAGGTCTTTCGAGAAAAAAAACATACGCTATTATTGCTGTCATTGGTAATCTTGAAAAGTCAATTGGTATTATTGAAGTTATTTCGACTAGTGAAACTGACTTGGTAAACATAAAATGAGCAAGGGTCCCAGATACACCGATTAATATTAGAATCATTAATATATAAAGAGATGGCCATTCCCAAAAAAATAATGCAGGAATAAAGGCAATAGGTGTGTTAATAAGAAGCATGTATACTACAATTCTGTTTGTTGGTTCTGTTAAAGATAATTTTTTTACAAGTATAAATGCAATAGCCATAAACAGTGAAGATAAAAGAATTTCTAGATGACCAAAAGTAATTACTTCGAAACCAGGTTTTAAAACTACTAATGTGCCACCAAAACCTATAAAAGTTGCTAACCATCTCCTCCATCTTATTTTCTCTGTTAAAGCAAAAGCTGCAACTATTATCACAAATAGCGGCATTGTAAAATTTAGAGCCACTGCCTCAGCTAAGGGTGTATAAATTACTCCATGAAACCAAGTAAACATGGCTAGAATACCCACAAATGATCTTAAAAAAAAGATTTTTAATTTTTTTGTTTTTAATAAATTAAAGCCATTTTTATATAATATTGGGCCAACAATTATAAACCCAAAAAGATTGCGGTAAAATACAATTACAAATGCATTTACTTCCTCAGATGCTAATCGAATAGCAGCAATCATTATTGTAAAGAGTAGGGCAGATCCCAACATTAATAAAGTTGCAACTAAAAATATGTTTATTTTTATTCTCATTAATTTAAGATAGAGCTAAATGTTTTTAAGAGTAAATAAATGGATAAATCAGAAAATATACCATTATGGTCCCCTAGTGAAGAAGATATTAAAAAAAGTAATATAAATAAATTTATTTCTTACCTAATTCCAAAGGGAGTGATATTAGAAAATTACGAAGGTCTTTTTTGTTGGGCTGAAAAAAATCCTGAAGAATTTTATGAATCTCTTTGGGATTTCAGCCAAATTATTTCCAAAACTAGAGGAAAAAAAATTGTAGAGGACAGGCATTTAATGCCAGGTGCTAAATGGTTTCCAGATGCACAATTAAATTTTGCTGAAAATCTAATGATTGGAGAAGACGACACGGATGCAATAATTTTTGAAGGTGAAGATCAAACTACAAAAAAAATTTCATGGATTATGTTACGTCATCAAGTTTCAATATTTGCCCAAGCTCTAAAAGCAGATGGTATTAAAGAAGGAGATAGAGTTGTCGCTTATATGCCTAATATGCCTGAAACTATTATTGCTATGTTAGCTGCTACAAGCTTGGGTGCAATATGGTCTTCATGCTCACCTGATTTCGGCGTTCAAGGAGTAAAAGATAGATTTGGCCAAATTGAGCCTTCTGTATTAGTCGCTTGCAGTAATTATTTTTATAATGGTAGGAGATTTGATTGTTTATCAAAAATAGAAAAAATAATAAGTGAACTTGAATCACTAAAGAGAGTAGTAATTGTTCCATACAATTCAAAAGAGGAGCAAACAGTTACTCTAAAAAAATCTATTTCATGGAATAACTATGTAAAAAATTTTTCTCAAGCAAATATAACGTTCAAACATATGAAATTTAATGACCCCTTATATATTATGTATTCCTCAGGTACAACAGGTATACCAAAATGTATAATTCACAGTATTGGTGGAACTTTATTACAGCATAATAAGGAACATATTTTTCACACGGACCTTAAAGAAGGTGATAAAATTTTTTATTTTACAACATGTGGTTGGATGATGTGGAATTGGGTCGTTTCAGCTTTATCACGCAAGGCAACTTTAATTTTGTATGATGGCTCACCTTTTTACCCTAATTTTGAGAGGCTCTGGGGTTTAATTGAGAAATATAATGTAAATATTTTTGGTACATCGGCTAAATTTATTGATGCATGCTCGAAGGAAGAAATAATTTTAAATAAAACCTTTAAGCTAGATTCTTTAAGAACTATCTTATCAACAGGTTCTCCCTTATCACCTGATTCATTTGATTATATTTATGAAAAAGTTAAAAATAATGTTCGTTTATCATCTATATCCGGTGGTACAGATATAATAGCTTGTTTTGCGTCAGGTTTGTCTGTTAAACCAGTTTGGAGAGGTGAAATACAATCTAAGGCTATTGGAATGAAGGTTAGAGTATATAATGAAGACGCTCAAGAAATTGTAGGTGAAAAAGGAGAGTTGGTTTGTATTGAATCTTTCCCATCTATGCCAATTGGTTTTTGGGATGATAAAAATAATGAGAAATATTTAGAGGCTTACTTTAAAAAATTCCCAGGTATCTGGACTCATGGTGACTATTCGGAGATTACTAAAAATAACGGAATGGTTATTTATGGAAGGTCTGATGCAATTCTTAATCCAGGTGGTGTTAGAATTGGGACAGCTGAAATTTATAGACAAGTAGAAAGTTACAAAGAAATTTCTGAAGCTATTTGTGTTTCACAAGAATGGAATGATGATATTCGAATAATATTATTTGTAAAAATGGTCCCTGGAGAAAAATTAGACGATCAATTTATAGAAGATATAAAAAATAAAATAAAAATTAATACCTCCCCTAGGCATGTCCCTGCAAAAGTAATATCTGTTGAGGATATTCCTAGGACCATTTCAGGTAAAATTACTGAATTAGCAGTGAGAGAAGTTATTCATAACAGGCCAGTAAAAAATAAAGAGGCTTTATCTAACCCTCAAGCATTGAATTATTTTAAAAATTTAAAACAATTAGAGCGCTAAATATTATAAATTTAAAGAAATAGTTAAGGACAGGTATGCGAGGTTTTTTTGCTATAGGGGTCGAGAGTCTCAGCAAACAAATGAATGCTGGAAACCTATTTAGGTCAGCGCATGCATTTGGTGCAAGTTTTGTATTTACAATAGGAGGCCGGTATTCTCCAAGTTTAGCTAAATCAAATACTTCAAAATCTATAGTCCATATGCCAATTTACAATTATAACAAGTTTTCTGATTTTTTGATCCCAGAAGGTTCAATACTTATAGGTATTGAGTTAACTGAAGATTCAATTGAATTACCAAAATTTAGGCATCCACAAAAAGCTATTTATATTTTAGGTCCTGAGAAAGGAAATTTATCAAAAAATATTATCTCTAGTTGTAAATATACCGTTAAAATTCCGACAAAATTTTGTATAAATTTGGCAATGGCTGGTGCTATAGTAATGTATGATAGAGTCATTAGTATGGGGCAATATAAACCGAGACCAGTTGTTTTTAATCAAAATTATAGGTAGTTTATTAATATTTATGTAATTGAGTAATATAAGTTATGATTTTAATGAGATATTTATTTTGGGCCATATTATTCATAGGCTCTTTTTGTAATGCTTTTATTTTTACTAATATGGCCAACTCTCAGACGTCTCCAAAAATAATAGGAGAATATAAGTCTTGGATAGCTCTGAAATATAAAGAAAAAGGAAAACTTGTATGTTTCATATCTTCTTCTCCTACAAAATGGAGCTCAAAACCAAAGGGAGTTAATAGAGGAGATATCTATATTCTTGTTACTCATAGGCCTTCTTTTGGTACTAGAGATGAAGTAAGTGTATATGTTGGATATCCATTTAAGAAAAAATCTGAAGTAATAGCTTCAATAGATGGAAAGAATTTTAGGCTGTTCACAGATGAAAAAACTGCCTGGGCTCGAGATTCAAAGACTGATAAAAAATTAGTGCAAGCAATGAGATCAGGTAATCAGCTTATAATAAATGGCGTTTCATCGAGAGGAACCAAAACTAAAGATATATACTCTCTCCTAGGTTTTACTTCTGCCCATAACGTTATCAACCGAACTTGCAAATAGAGCTTGTTTTTATAATTAAGGTTTAAAATGAAAAAATCTCTCATAGGGTATAGTAGGAATGACATTGGTGATTTGCTACTATCATACGGTATAAGTGAGAATCATTTGAAAATGCGAACAGCACAAATTTTTCACGGCATCTACTATCGCGGTTTTCAACAGATTGATAAAATAACAACAATTTCAAAAAATTTTAGAGAAGAATTGAATAAACATTTTACATTAGAAAGGGTTGAAATAAAAAAAGAATTAGTTTCCAAAGATGGTACAAAAAAGTGGTTGTTATGTTTAAGAGATAAAAACGAAATAGAAACAGTATATATTCCTGAAAAAAATAGAGGATCGTTATGTATTTCATCCCAGGTCGGTTGTACACTCAAATGTAGTTTCTGTCATACTGGTACAATGCCATTGGTAAGAAATCTAACAGCTTCAGAGATACTTACTCAGGTTTTTTTAGCTAAAGATAAACTAAATGATTGGCAAAAAAAAAATGAAAACAGAAAATTGAGCAACGTAATTTTAATGGGTATGGGAGAACCTTTATACAATTACGAGGAAGTATCGAAGGCTATTAAAATACTTATTGATCCAGAAGGAATTAATTTTTCTAGAAGAAAAATAACTCTCTCAACTGCAGGCATTGTTCCAATGATAGATAGATTAGGAGAAGAGATAGGAATAAGTTTAGCTATATCTCTTCATGCAGTAAAAGATGATATAAGAAACCAGCTTGTTCCAATAAACAAAAAGTACCCTATTAAAGAGTTACTTCACTCTTTAAAAAAATATGCTCAATTTAACAGTTCAAGAAAAATAACTTTTGAGTACGTTATGCTCAAAGATATAAATGATTCTGTTTCTGATGCGAGAGAGTTATGCAGGATAATTTCTGGAATTCCAGCTAAAGTCAATTTAATTCCATTTAATCCTTGGCCATTCAATAAATATCAATGTTCAGATCAAAAAAAAATTAGAGCCTTCTCTGAAATTATAAATAATGCAGGTTATTCTTCTCCAATCAGAAAACCAAGGGGAAGAGATATAATGGCTGCTTGTGGTCAACTTATAAGTGATAGTAAAAGGAAGAACAAGCGTGAACAGGGTAGTATAAATATATAAAATATATTATAAATAATTTAAGAACATTAATTTTAGAAAATACTATGAATATTAAAATAAATAAAGTTGTTTTGGCTTATTCGGGAGGTCTTGATACCTCAGTAATAGTAAAGTGGTTACAAGAAAATTATGATTGTGAAATAGTAACTTTTACTGCTGACTTAGGTCAAGGAGCTGAGCTAGATGAAGCTAAAAAAAAGGCGCTTTCATTAGGTGTTAAAGAAATTTTTACTGAAGATCTTAAAGAAGAATTTGTATCAGAATATGTTTTCCCAATGTTCAGAGCTAATACTTTATATGAGGGGCAATATCTTCTAGGTACAGCTATAGCAAGACCGTTGATAGCCAAACGTCAGATAGAAATAGCTAAAGAAACGGGAGCAGACGCTGTTTCTCACGGCGCAACAGGAAAAGGTAATGACCAGATTCGCTTTGAATTAAGCTATTATGCTCTTAATCCGGAAATTCAGGTCATAGCTCCTTGGCGAACCTGGGATCTTACATCAAGAAGTAAATTGATTCAGTTTGCCGAAAAGAATCAGATACTAATCTCTAAAGATAAGATGGGTGAAGCACCATTTTCTGTCGACTCCAATATTTTACATACATCAAGTGAAGGAAAAGTTCTTGAAGACCCAAGCATAGAGCCTGAGGAATATGTATTCTCGAGAACTGTATCACCTGAAAGTGCTTCCAATGATCCTACTATCACAGAATTAGTTTTTGAAAAAGGAGATTTAGTATCAGTAGATGGTGTCAAATCATCTCCAGCAAAATTACTTGAAACTTTAAATAAACTTGGAAAAAAAAATGGAATAGGTCGACTTGATTTAGTAGAAAATAGATTTCTAGGAATGAAGTCCAGAGGTGTATATGAAACTCCAGGAGGGACAATACTTTTATCAGGTCACAGAGCTATAGAGTCTATCACTCTTGATAGATCATCTGCTCATTTAAAAGATGAATTGATGCCTAAATATGCGAGTTTAATTTATGATGGTTTTTGGTGGTCTCCAGAAAGAGAGATGTTACAGGCTGCAATAGATAAATCTCAGGAAAGGGTCAATGGTTCCGTAAAATTAAAACTTTATAAAGGTTCAGTTGGCGTCATCAGCAGAGAGTCAGATGATAGTTTATATAGTTTACCCCATGTGACTTTTGAAGACGACAACGTATATAACCATCAAGATGCAGAAGGCTTTATCAAACTTAATGCTTTGAGGCTTAAAATTTTAAATAAAAGAAATTATTCTAAACAGTAAAATTATATATTGGTGATTCTATATTTCTTCTAATACATGAAGCCTTGAGTGTATTTAAAAGTAAGCAAGCAATTGTCATAGGACCTACACCTCCAGGTACAGGAGTAATAGCTTTACAAACTTTGATAGCTTCTTCATAATCCACATCCCCTACTATTCTTTTTTTTGGATTATCCAAATTATCAATCCTATTAATTCCAACATCAATAATTATTGAATCTTTTTTTACCCAGTCTCCCTTAACAAAATTTGGAATACCAATAGCAGCTATAATTATATCAGCATTTTTACATTCTTGAATTAAATTTTTTGTTTTGGAATGAGCAATTGTTACCGTACAATTCTCTTTAAGCAGCATGGAAGCAATAGGCTTCCCAACTAAATTTGATCGACCAATAACTAGTGCTTTTTTTCCTGCTAAATTTAAAGAGAGTTCTTTGATTAAAATAATACACCCAGAGGGTGTTGCAGGGAAAAGACCATCCTCACCACAAGCAAGTTTCCCAGAGTTAATGATGGTAAGGCCATCAACATCTTTTTCAGGAGAAATTGCATTTATAACATTTCTCTCTGATACTGAGCTAGTTTTAGGTAAAGGAAGTTGAACAAGTATTCCATCAACCATACTATCCTCATTAAGTTTATTAATTTGTTCAATAATTTCTTTTTCTGATACATCAGATGGCAAAATATATTTCCATGAATTCATTCCAGACTCAATACTTTGTTTTTCTTTGTTTTTAACGTAAATATGACTTGCAGGATCATCGCCTACAATAATTACAGCAAGGCCAGGAATAAAATTATAACTTTCTTTTAATTTAAGAATTTCACTCTTTATCCATTCTCTAATTGTAAGCGATCTTTTTTTTCCATCAATAATTTTAGATCTAAGTATAGAGTCAGTACTCATATGAGGATCTCAATTATAAGATTTTTTATAAAGATTAAAAGAATAATTAGTAGTACTGGGGATATATCAACCCCACCAAGGTTTGGTAGAAGTCTCCTAATTGGTCCAAGTAAAGGGTCGGTTATTCTGAATAAGAAATTACCAATAGTGTATACTAATTGATTGTTTGTATTGACAACCTTGAAGGCTACAAGCCAGCTTAATACTGATGAAATAATAATACACCATATATATAGTGTTATAACTGAATCTATAAGGTTAATAAAAGCTATCATTAGTTAAATTTATCGGTAGACATTTTTGATAGATATATAATTATATACGAAGTGAAAAAAAACAATACTTTTTTAATATTTAATAGGTAAAATTATGTTATTTATTCCAGTATACATAAAAAAATATTATTGAATTAATTTATTTATAATCTTACTGATATGAAAAACACCATAATTTGTATCTTGCATCAGCCGCATTCTAGGGTTCGGCGCATAGGTAACCAAATAAAAAAACTTGGTTTAAATTATAGAATTATTAGGCCTTGTTCTGGTGAAAAGCTTCCAGATAATTTTAATAATTATAGAGGAGTTATTGTTTTTGGAGGCCCAATGAGTGTTTATGAAAATAATAAATATAAATTTTTGAAAGTTGAGTTAGATTGGATAAAACGAGTTATAGATAATAATGTTCCTCTTTTTGGAATTTGTTTGGGGGCCCAACTGATAGCTAAATCTATAGGTGGTGATGTTTTTCCTCATACTAAAAAAATACATGAAGTGGGATACTATCCTGTTTTTCCTGAAAATGGATATGTAAATTTTTTTGGAAAAAAAGAAAATTTTTACGCTTATCAATGGCATAAAGATACTTTTTCTATACCACCAGGTGCTACTTTAATTGCATCAGGCAATAAATTTAAAAACCAAGCTTTCATATACAATGAGAACACTCTAGCTATTCAATTTCACCCTGAACTCACTATCAATGTGATGAAAAAGTGGACTAAATTTGCAATTAACAGAAACATCCGAGGTGTTCAAGCAGTTAACGAATTAGAGTCAATTGCGGTAAAGCATGAAAGTAGTGTTAGAAATTGGCTTAAATTGCAATTAAAAAATTTATTTATAAAAAAATAGTTTTATTAAAATTTATATATTTCTTTATTTTTTTCTTTTGGTAAAAATTATTTTTTTCTTTATTAACTCACTAATTTCTTTTTTACTTATATTTACACTATTAAAAACTCTCTCTGTATCTTCAGCAAAAGTTGGAGGTTTCTTTCTTATTGATCCGGGTGTTCTTTGAAATTTAATTGGAATACCCAGACCGTAATAGTTATCTTTTTTAACTATCATATTTCGATTTTGAGTATGCTCGTGGTTAAGAATTCCTTGCATATCAAGTATTGGACCAGCAGGCACACCTAATTTTAAGAGTTTATTTGAAATTTTTAAGCCATCCTTTTCAGATAGTAGTTTGATTAAAATATTTCTAAGTTTAGATTTATTTTTTACTCTTTGAGCATTATTTAAGAATCTTTCATCACTAGCTAGGTCAATATTTCCTAAGGTTTCACAAAGAATTTTAAATTGTCTGTCATTGCCAACTGACATGTATATAGGGATAGTCCTTGTAGGAAAAGAATCATATGGAGCAATATTAGTGTGAGCATTTCCAACTCTTTCTGGTTGTTTTTTTGATACAAACCAGTTTGCTGCATGAGGGTGTTGAAGTGCTATACCAGTATCAAAAAGTGTAACTTCTACAAATTGACCTATTCCAGATTTTTCTCTTTCAATTAGAGCAGCAAGTATTGCATTACTGGCAAAAAGTCCTGTTCCAAGATCTATTAAGGGTATGCCCATCCTTACACCTTCAGATTTAGGTTCGCCATTTACACTAAACCAACCGCACATTGCTTGAAGAAGAGCATCATATCCTGGTAATCCTCCAAGTGGACCTCCCGAACCAAAGCCACTTACTCTACAATGTACTAACTTAGGAAAAGTTTTTTTTAGCTCATCAAAACCAATATTCCATTTTTCCATTGTTCCTGGTTTGAAATTTTCAACTAAAACGTCAGTATCTTCTAAAAGTTTATATAGTATTTTTTTACCTACTGGTTTTGAAATATCAAGACTTATGCTATCTTTATTTCTATTTACTCCCATGAAATATGCGGCCTCACCATTTTTGAAAGGAGGGCCCCAATCTCTAGTTTCATCACCTTGTGGAGGTTCTAATTTTATAATTGACGCTCCCATATCGCCTAATAATTGAGTACAGTATGGACCACCAAGCACTCTAGACATATCTAAAATTTTTATCCCTTGAATAGGCCCATTTGTTTTATTTTTATTTTTTTTCATTATTTTGCTAAATTGATTGTCTAAATTATTTTTTTTAATTTTATTTTCAATTGATTGGATGTCATTACATCAGCATATTTCTCAGAAATATCAAATAAATTTATTGCATGTGAAGTTACACTTCTGTCGTAAACAGCATCATGAGGAACAATAATTTTATAATTTAATGAAAAAGCATCAATTACTGAAGCTCTTATACAACCAGAAGTAGTGCAACCAGTTAGGATTAGTGTATCAGCTTTTAAGTCAATGAGGTAAGAAGAGAGAGATGTTCCAAAAAAAGCGCTAGGATGCTTTTTAGGTACAAGAATATCTTTTTCAGTTGGTTCAACTTCTTTTACAAATTTATATCCCTCCTCAGAAATATTCATTATTTCTGGAACTTTTAATGCTAATTGTCCTCCATCATAAGATTTCTTTGGAGCGACATGTGGGTAAATAATTGGCCAATTATTTTTCCTAAATGTTTTAAGAATATCTGAAATATTTTTTATGGCGGTCCATGCTACGTCACCACAACTTGTTGGATATTCTTTTATTGAATCCCAGAAAGGTTTTGCTGAACTCCCAGCTGTTCTATATTGTACATCAATAATTAATAGAACGGGTTTTATTCCCATACCGCCTTTTCGGCCAAACCCTGCGGCACGATATGCTTTTTTTTCTTTGTCTGATATTAATTTATCCCAAGGTTTCATTTTATTTATCACCATTCAAGGAATATTTTTTTTCAAAATTATCAAAAAAATCTTTGTTTAAAATTTTTTGTCTTTCATTGAAACTTACTAACTTATTTTCATAACCAGATATACTTCCATTCTTATTTATATAATTCAATATTTCATAGGAAGACAACATAGCGGCTTGAAGTAATGCATTTGCATAAAGGACTATACTATAACCCATTTGCTCTAATTCTTTTTTTTCTAAAACTGGTGTTTTTCCTCCATGAACCAGATTTATCATGTGGGGAGCTTTAATTAGATTAGGGATCTTTAAAATTTCTTCTTTTGTAGTTGGAGATTCTATAAATATTACATCTGCTCCAGCATTAAGAAAAGCTCCTGCTCGGTCAATTGCTGCATTAAATCCAAGAACTGCCCTAGCATCAGTTCGAGCTATAATACAAAAATTATTATCTATACGAGAGTCTACAGCTGCCTTTATTTTATTAATAGCTTCATTTATAGAGATAATTTTTTTTTCTTCAAAATGTCCGCACTTCTTAGGAAACTCTTGGTCCTCAATCTGAACTCCACTTACTCCAGATCTTTCAAGAGCTCTGATTGTGCGATATAAATTTATTTCATTACCAAATCCAGTATCAATATCAACTATAATAGGTAATTCACAAATATCTCGTACGGAATTAACTATATCAAGTAAATTATTTACATTAATAAAACCTAGATCTGGTAGACCAAGTTGTGCATTAGTTATTCCGGCACCGGTAAGATAAACAGCTTCAAAATTTGCATCTTGTATTTGTTTAGCTGTAATTGCGTTGAAAGCCCCTGGAACTATTGTAGCATTTCTTCGTTCTATAATTGTTTTTAGCTTTTTATTTATGTCTTTTCCCACTAAAATCTCCAAAGCCATTCTCTATAAATGAAGCTTAATAGAAAGTTCTGAAAAGGAGTAGTAAATAATTATTAATAATAAATTTAAACCCCCAAAATGGGCATCTTCTGATGGCAAACCTGTTAATTGTAAAGAGAAGATTAGCTTATTAAATCAAAATATTTCAGAAATTGAGGGTCTTTTTCAGGACTCACTAGATGACGCAACTATAATGGGTGTAGATGAAAAACAATTTAAAAAAGTAATAGTCGATTTAATAGAGTCGCTATCAAGTAGGTACATTGATAAATAATTTTTCTAAAATTAAAACTGAGGAAGTTATGGAACATAGGAGCGTTTGTATAGTTGGGTCTGGTGGAGGAATTGGAACTCAGATAGTAAAGCTATTCAGAAAAAAAGGTTATGATCCATTAGTAATGATGGACCGTCCTTCCAACGATTTTGATAATATTTCTAGAGGTTATGAATCTGAGAAAATTGAAATTAATTTAGAGAGTGATGACTCAATAAAAAATGCTTTTTATAAAGCAAAAGAAATAACTCGCAAGATAAATGTTTTTATTTTTACTGCGGGTATAGTAGAAAATAAAAATTTAAAAAATTTAAATTTAGATGAATGGAATAAAGTCTTATCAATAAATTTAACTGGCTTTTACAAATGTATGGTTGAAGCAGAAAATTGGATTTCTTCAAATGGTAGAATAGTAACTTTGGGATCTATGGCTGGTCATCAAGGTAGTTTTGTTACTGGCCCTGCATATGCTGCTTCAAAAGGTGGTATGGAAGGTTTTACCAAGTATTTAGCATCATATTTTGCTGATAGAAAAATTACAGCAAACTGTATTGCCCCCGGTCCAGTAGATACTAAAATGTTAGATGTTCATGATAGATTAAAACTAGAGGAAAGAAAAAAATTAATACCCTTAAAACGCTTTGCTAAACCTGAGGAAATAGCCGCAGCAGTTTTGTTTCTAGCGTCTGAAGATTCTGGATACATAACAGGCACAGTGATGCCAATTAATGCAGGTATGGTAATGAAATAACAACTATACTGATATAATAATTCGGCCAGTTGCTTTTCTACTTTTTAGAATATTTAATGCTTTTTGAGCGTCCTTAAGTTCAAATTGCTCTGATATAAAGGGTTTTATAAGTCCAGAATCATACCATTCAAATAGCTTTTTAACACTTGAGTGTATTTTTTCTTTATCATGATTCTCATAAAATCTTAAACTACAACCTATCGCAGAACGATGTTTTACTAACAGTCTATTTGATGGTATTTGTGGGATTCCTCCTACAAAACCAAAGATTAGATATTTTCCACCCCAATCAAGTGAAGAAAGAGCTTGATCGAAGAATTCACCACCTACAGGGTCAAATACCACATCTACACCTTTATTATCAGTTAGATTTTTTATCTCTTCTTTTAGGTTTTTATCTTTATAATTAATTGTGTAGTCTGGATTATAATTTTCAATTATATCAATTTTTGCTTGACTGCTAGCTGCAGCATATACTTGTGCACCTATCGCTTTTCCAATTTCAACTGCTGTTAAACCTGTTCCTCCTGAAGCCCCTAAAACTAAAAGCTTCTGGCCTGGTTTTAAATCTCCTTGGTATTTAATTGCAGTATAAGAGGATACGTATGCAACAAAAAATGAGGCAGCATGTTCCCAAGACATATTGTTAGGTATTTCATACACAAACTCTGGATTTGCTAAAGTGTATTCAGCAAAACCGCTGTGAGGAATTTTAGCAAGAACTCTTTGATTAATCATGAATTGAGTTACATTTTTACCCAATGAAACTATCTCACCAGCACATTCTAGACCAGGACCAAAGGGAAACTCTGGTTTTGTTTGATATTGACCTTTAAGCATTACTAAGTCTGCGTAATTTACTGCTACCGCTTTTATCTTAATTAGAATCTCATTTTCATTAGGTTGAGGATTGCTTATTTCTTTTAATTCCAAAACCTCTGGGTCACCCCATTTATTACATAAAATTGCTTTCATTATTTCACCATTAGATATATTAATTAAATTTATTGTATAGTAATACAAGCTTAACTTTAATCTTTTTGAACTATAAATAAATATGTATATTAATATAACTCAAATAATTTTCATGTTGATTGGATTTGCAGTATTAGGGCCTGTTTTCATTTTACCTATTCTCATAGCAATAAGAAGGAAACATCCTAAATCCTTTTACATTGCCTTGCTAAATTCAATTTTTGGTTGGACAGGAATTGGATGGGCTATTTCACTTTTGTGGGCTTTCTCAAAAAAATAATGACTATTCTAAATTAGTTAGCCATTTTTGAATTAATTTTGCTTTAGATTTCTGACTAGTATCTTTTTTTGGTAGTATTAATAAATCAGACTCAGGAATAACATTCGCTATTGGTCTTGTATCAGGAAAGGCCTCATGTGCAGGTTCATAGAAAACTCCTGTAGGTATTCTAATAAGAGATAACCTATCAATTCTATTCCACCTTTGTGCTGCGTTGTAAGAAAAGTGAAAAGTCCTAATTGCTTTTAGTAGTTCTGTTGTGTATTGATGTAAAAGTTCTGCAGAAGGAAGATCTAGGGTTATTCTATTTTGTGCATACCTATCCCACCAAGGATGATATATAAAATGGTCTCTCATTACGTGCCATGCCCAGGTTAATTGAGATCCAAATACATTTACTTCTGGGCAAGGCTCTCCAATGCTTGGATTTTCAGCAGAAGACCTTGCAGGAACTAATTCATCTATCATTAAAGACTCTACTCTTTCAGGAAAATTAATAGCAACTTCAGAAGCTATCATTGCTCCTGTTCTAACACCATAAAAGTGAGCTCTTTTTATTCCTATGGAGTCTAAAACTCTGGTTAGACCCTCTGCAAAATCTATGATTTCAGGTTTTTTTATTTTAAGGGGAGACGAGTCACCATTCCCTAATGTGTCTGGAGCAAAAATATCTCTATTTAATTTTAAATTTTCCATTAGAGGCACTACAAATCCACTAGCGACTGGTGACATATGCAAAATAATTATCGGTAATTTTTTCTCATCGTCATTATTCTTTATATAACGGTAGTGGGCTTGGCCTTCATCTATTTTAGTAAACGCTCTATAGGTTCTCATAATTAATAATACTCATTTTTTTAACTGTTCACCCTTAAGTACGCTAATATATTTGTTGGTGAAACTGATTTATAAGGCATATCATAGCTAAATTTTATTTTTTCTGAAACCCAAATATTTTATCTCTTATTTTCCTCCTCTAATATTAGAGTAAAAAGGGATTTATTGTAATATTATAGGTAAATTTGCAATAAACTCAAAAAATAGTTGAATCTTGTCTAAATTTGTTGATAGTTTTTTTTTTTATATTTTAGAATTTTTTCATAAGGTATATTTTCAATATGGTTGAAATTATAGAACTAAACAAACCTAATAAAAATGCCATCGGCATTCATTGCGTAGCTGACATTAAAGGTGTTGAGGAGGAAAAATTAAAAGATCCAATATTTTTGATGGATAACCTAAGGGTTTCCCTAGAAAAAAACGCATTTACAATTCTCGATGAGAAAGTTCTAAAATTTCCTGGAATAAATTCTGGTGTAACTGGTTTTTTTGTATTAACTGAATCTCACGCAGCTTTTCATAGTTATCCTGAATATAATTATCTAGGTGTAGATATATTTTCCTGTGGTCCTGCAAATCCATTTGATGTGATTAAGTCTTTCTCAAAATTGATTAATGCTAGAAATTTTTTTACAGAATCAATTGAAAGAGGTTTAGATATAAAATAATAATTACAATAGAATTAAATAATTTTATAAAAAATTAATAAATTGATCATAAAAAACAAAAAAAATAAGATAGCTGTAATAGGTTCTGGTGTATCAGGGATCTCGCTAGCTTGGCTTTTATCTCAAAATAATACGGTTACTTTATTTGAGCGTAATAACTATATAGGTGGGCATGCAAATACAATAACAATAAATCATGAGTCAACAAGTTATGATTTAGATGTTGGTTTTATTGTTTTTAATAATTTTAATTACCCAAATTTTGTTAATCTATTGAATCATTTTAATGTTCCTACTCAAAAAAGTAATATGTCATTTTCTGTTTCAGCAAGTGAAGGGGCGTTTGAATACGCAAGCACTCTGCCATTAGGCCCTTTCATACAACCTTCAAATCTTGCTAAGAAAAGATTTTTAAGAATGCTTTTTGATATCCCTAAGTTTTATAAATTTGCAAAAAAATATAATTTTAAATCAAACAGAAAGGATATTAATCTCATAAATTTTTTGGAGTTAGGTAAATTTTCAAAATACTATTGCTACGACCATTTATTTCCAATGGCATCAGCTATTTGGTCACAGCCAATAAAAAGAGTAATGAATTTTAATGCAGAGTCATTTGTTCATTTTTATAATAGCCATGGTTTGTTAAGCTTTTTAAACCGCCCTAAATGGAGAACAATTAAGGGCGGAAGCAAATTATATATAAAAAAACTGTTGGATGATTTTGGTGGTGAAATAATTTTGAACTCAAATATATCTAGTGTTTCAAGAGACGATAATACTATAAAAATTATGTTAGAAAAACAAAATTTAGATTTTGACCACGTTATTTTTGCGATTCATCCACAAAATATATTAAAAATTTTGAGAGATCCTTCACTAGAGGAAACAGAAATTTTAAAAAAATTTGATGTCGAAGAGAATATTTGTTTTGTTCATAGTGATGCTGATTTAATGCCAAGAAGAAAAAATGCTTGGTCGAGTTGGAATTATTTTTCAAATGAAAATCAAAATACAAATTCTAAAGTATTTGTTACATATTGGTTAAATCTTTTGCAAAAGATTGAAAGTAAAAATAATTTTTTTCTTTCACTTAACCCCCCAAAACCCCCATCAGCTGAAAAAGTATATAAAGAATTTAAATATCTTCATCCAATATATGATTTAAAAACGGTTCAATACCAGTCTCAAATTGATAGAATGCAAGGGAAAAAAAATACCTGGTATTCTGGAGCGTGGAATGGTTTTGGTTTCCATGAAGATGGCCTTACCTCTGGGATTAAAATAGCAAAAAAATTTGGATGCCATGTGCCATGGAAAGATGATTAGAGTGACTTTATTTAGAAGTAAAGAATTAGAATCTGAGTTCAACTTATATTTGGGATCAATTACACATATAAGAAAAAAACCAAAAATTCATAGATTCCTGTATAAAGCTTTTTTTATTCACGCTAATTTAAAATATTTTGAAAATATTAAAAAATATAATCTTTTATTTAATTATAATAGACCCTCCATATTTAGTTTTTATGATATTGACCATGGCCTAAGAGATGGATCCTCTACATTTAATTGGTTTGTTGATTTATTAAAACAAAATGGTATTTCTTTTGATGGAAAAGTATATGTAAGTTGTTTTCCGAGAGTATTTGGTTATGTCTTTAACCCAATAACAATTTATTTTTATTTTAATAAAAATAATTCTCTCAGGGTCATAGTTTATGAAGTAAAAAATACTTTTGGTGATCAGCATTGTTATTTAATTAAAGTTAATTCAAAATCAAATATTCTTAGTCACTCATGTATGAAAAAAATGATAGTTTCCCCATTTAATCCAATTGATCATAAATATGATTTTAAAATAATAATTCCAGAAGAAAAATTTTTTATTCGTATTGACGAACTAGAAAAAGAAGAGAAAATCTTATCGGCTTATTTTGAAGGTAAGAGAAAAAAATTTTCAGTTATTAATTTGATAATTTGTATATTTTTATATCCTTTAATGACAATTAAAGTTATTTTTGCAATACACTATGAGGCATTTAGATTATTTTTGAAGGGTATCCCAGTTTCCCCTGAGATACCTAAGATAAAAAATAAAACGGTTGCAATTTCTATCTCGTTGTTCTTAAGTATATTCAAGGTTTTTTTGCCAAAAAATAAATAAAAGTATTATAGTTTTACGTTGTTTTTTCATACCTAATTTATTAATTTTATCTATGATGAATTTAGACCATAATTATAAAAAAGTGCCAATTTTTATTAGGCCTATAGTAAAAAAAATAGCCAGCCAGTTTAAATTGGGATCATTATCATTCAGGCTTCCTAACGGGTTTGAAGGTAAAATACATGGAGAAATGTCAGGGCCGGATGCTAATATTTCTTTACATACCTGGAGACCTATTTTTCGGCTTTTTTTTAACGGAAGTATTGGCTTTGCAGAAGGGTACTTAGCTGGTGAGTGGGACTCATCTAATTTACCAACCTTTATTGAATTGGTTACAAAAAATTCTATTCATAGTGAAAATCAGGGTCAACTGCTGTTAAGGAAATATAATTGGTTAAGACACCTCATAAATCATAATACTCGACTGGGCAGCAAAAAGAATATTGCTTTCCATTATGATCTTGGAAATGAATTCTATTCATATTGGCTTGATAATAGTATGACTTACTCATCTGCTATTGAAATTAAAAATTCCCAGAATCTTGAAGATGCCCAGGGGAAAAAATACTCTAGAATATTAACCTCTCTGCAAGTTAAAGAAGGTGAGCATATATTAGAAGTTGGCTGTGGATGGGGGGGGTTTGCTATATTTGCTGCAAAAGAAGGTTTTAAAGTCACAGGTTTAACTATTTCAAATGAACAATATAATTATGCTAATCAATTAGTAGGAAAACTTGGATTACAAGAAAAAATTAATATTAAATTATGCGATTACAGGGATTTTTCTTCAAAATTTGATCACATTGCTTCTATTGAGATGATAGAAGCTGTTGGGGAGAATTACTGGCCAAAGTATTTTCAATCAATTTCTCAAAATTTAAAAAAAGGAGGGCGGTTTGCGCTTCAAGCAATAACTGTAAAGGATGAAAAATTTGAGATATATAGAAAGCAACCTGATTTTATTCAAAAATATATTTTTCCAGGTGGTATGCTGCCTTGCCAAAGAAGCATAAAAGACAACTGTAATGAAGTAGGCATGAATATTATAAGTGATAAAGGTTTTGGTAAAGATTATGCTAGCACACTAGCAATATGGAGAAATAGTTTTCATAACGCATGGCCAAAGATAAAAAACTTAGGGTTTGATGCCAGGTTTAAAAGGTTATGGAGTTTTTATCTTGCCAGTTGTGAGGGTTCGTTTAGAGGAGAAGGTATAGACGTGCGCCAAATTATAATGGAAAATAATTAGTTAAAATTAATATGCAACTCATTAAGTATAAATTCTTATTTAAAATTTTTTTAATTTTTTTGATATTCCCATTGACCAGTAAAAGTGCTGAGCTGCCAGAAAATATTAATTTCCTTGTTACTAGAAATGGAAAAGAATTTGGTTTCCATAAAATAGTGTTTAAAAAACAGGATAATGAGGATCTTATTGTAAGTATTAATATTGAGCTAGAAGTAAAACTAGGTTTTGTAAAACTTTTTTCATATAAACATGAAAATAAAGAGACATGGAGAAATGGAAAATTATTCCAGATTAATACTACAACATATGATAATGGGAAAAATTTTTTTATAAATGGCAAATCAACTAAAGAAGGTTTTATCATAAATACGCAGGATGGAACTAAAGTTCTACCTTTAGAGATTGTCCCAACTAGTTATTGGAATTATTTGAGCATAAAAAATAAAAATTGGTTAGATACTCAAAGAGGCATCCCTCTTAATTTAAATATTAGCTACAATGGGGTTGAAAATATAGAGAGCTTTCATGGTAAGAAAATATCAGCTGAAAGATATGATATCTCTAATGATTTAAATCTATCTTTATGGTATCATAACAATTCATTAGTAAAGATTGCATTCGTTGCAAGAGGAAATGAAATAGATTATTTTATGAGGTAGAACATTGGTCACAAGTAATCCAAAGATAAATGTTGGAAGCTATGCAAAAATATATGGAGAATTCTTTGAAAATATTACAGAGGATAAAATTGAAAGTTTAAATATACTGTGCGCAAAAGATATGTTTTTTAGAGATCCTTTTAACTCTTTTACTGGTTTAGATAAGTTTAAAAAAGTTTTTCAACATATGTATAAGCAAGCGTCTAATCCCAAATTTTTTATAAGTGATATTTGTACAATTAATAATACAGCGTACATGAAGTGGAATTTTTCTAGTGGTAAATTTGTAGAAATTGAAGGGATAAGCGAAATTAAATTTAATGAAGATGGTCTAGTTACTTCGCATGTAGACTATTGGGACTCTGCTTCCCAAATTTTTGCTAAAATACCGATAATTAAATATTTAATTAGATATTTAATTAAGAAACTTTCGATATAGATCGACTTTAAAATTACTTTATAAAGAAAATAGTTAGATCAGCAAATTTTAAACCAAATTTTTTGATTTTTGCATTATTTATAAGTACGCCATTTTTTTGAAGCCACATTTTATCATCTAATTTAACTTTTATTACACTTTTACCAATGGGAAGTTTCATATAATATTTCCAACTAAATCTATTGCCTAATATTTCTCCGTTAGCCACACCTATTACATCATCTGCGGTTCCAGAATAGGTATTTTCACCAGTCTTACTAATTTTCCAAACACGACGATCTGTCCTTCCTGATGAGTAGAGGAAATCTTCTTCAAGAGTGAGAATTTTTCCGTCCCAAGAACCTGTAATATCAACTTCAAAGTGTGTAAATTTATTTTTGCCAAACCTATTTTCAATTATACCCCAAGCCTTGGTTTTTCCCAAAAAATAGGTCTCAAGTCTGAATTTATCTGTATGTGTATCTATAGGTTCTGCTCCAATGGTTGAGGTGAATGAAAAAATAAAAAAGCTAGTAAAAAGTGTAATAAAACCAAGTTTCATAATATACCTTTTAAATAATTGAGTTTACATAGATCTCAGATATATATAGATTTAATTATATACAAATTTTTTTCAAGAGGAATAATGTACGGGGTTATTGATAAATATTTAATGAGCTTTTTATTTATAATCCTAATAACATTAATATTTAGTTTATCTGCTGCTGTAGCCACGGATCTATCTGAGAGAGCAAAAAAATTAGACATTAATAAAAATGGATTTATTGACAAAAACGAAGCTATAGGACCTCTAAAAACCGATTTTGAGGCAATTGATAACGATAATAATGAGATGCTTGACGGAAGTGAGATCTCAAATTTTTTTAAAAAAAAATTTGGCTCTCAATCTGATGTCACGGAAAATGAGAATAGTAATCCAAAAATTCTTCCATCAAGAATAAAATTTTTAGATAAAAATAATAACAATTTGATTGAACGTAAAGAAGCTTCAGGTTTTATTGCTAATAGGTTTTCATCAATTGATACAAATTCTGATAATATAATTGATCCGAAAGAGCTAAATACTTTCTTTACTGCTAATAAAAGTGCTGTATTTACTGATAAAGTAGAGTTAAGTAAATTGAGTCAAACCGTTTCTATAATTGGCAGGCTGGTTGGCAATGCGAATGGTCCTATTTCATCTAAAGTTTCTGGAACAATTACTGAGGTGATGGTAAAGGTAGGAGATAAAGTTAAAAAAGGTGACTTTTTAATAAAAATACAACAGGACCAATTTGAGTTAGAGGCACAAAAAAGATTTGCGATTGTAAGACAAAGGCAATCTCAAGTAAAAATAGCTCAGGCAGAGTTAGAAAAAGTTTTGCTTGATCAGAAAAGAATAGAAGGTTTGAAAAACTCTTCTGCTTTTTCAAAGAAAAAATTTGATAATATTACACAAGATATAATTATTAAAAAATCAGTAGTTAATGAAAGAGAGTCATTATTAGAGCAAGCGGTTGAAGAACTTAATAGAGCTAATTTGAATTTAAAGAATACAATTATTACTTCACCTTTCAGTGGTATGGTAATTAAAATAAATACAGGTATTGGGTCTTATATATCAACTGGTATGACTGCTTTAACTCTTTTAGATATGTCAAATTTAGAGATTTCTGCACAAGTTCCAACAAAGATTTTATCATCACTTAAAATTGGTAAAAAGGTCTCAATAAGTTTTGATAATTCCAACAGATTTCATGCGTTTGTAAGGGCAATTCTGCCTGAAGAAAATCAATTAACGAGAACAGCAGAAGTTAGGTTTTCAATTCAAAGAAAGAATTTAGATGATAATCTAAGCCTTAATAAAAGTGTTAATATTAATATGCCAGTTTACAGCAAAGAAATTGGCATTACTGTCCATAAGGATGGAGTTATTTCTAAAGACAACAAATCATATGTGTTTGTTGTTTCTCAAGGAAAGGTTAAGGAAAAAGTTATTTCCTTAATGGGCTCAAATGACAATAGATTTATTGTTAGAGAAGGCTTAAAAGAGGGAGATTTAGTAGTAATTAGAGGAAACGAGTCTTTAAGAGATAATCAGAATGTAAAAGTTCTTAATACCAATTAGGTTATTAAAGTGAATATCATAAAATTATCAATTGAGAAACCTATTGCAGTTATTTCTGTTGTGGTCATGGTTCTTATTTTTGGCTGGGTTTCATTAAACAGAATACCTATCCAAATGTCTCCAGATGTTCGTCAACCTATAATTAGTATTACTACAAATTGGCCGGGAGCAGCTCCAGTTGAAGTCGAAAGAGAGATTATAAAAGTACAAGAAGAAGTTCTTGGTGGGTTAAGAGGTGTTGAAAGGATACAAAGTTCTTCAAGGCCAAATCAGGGGAATATACAGTTAAATTTTAAAGTTGGGTCTGATATGAACCAGGCTCTTTTGTTAGTGAGTAATAGGTTAGATTTAATCAGAGAATATCCAGAAGATGCCCAACAACCGTTTCTATCAACTAGTGGAACAGAGGATAATTCAATTGCCTGGTTTAGTTTACAAAGTATAAATAAAGAAAATCAAAGAACATCAATATCAAATAGCGAGATAGTAAATGATATAATTAAGGAAAAATTAGAGAGGATCGACGGTGTATCATCACTTTATGCTCGTGGAGTTTCAGAGAGAGAGTTAAGAGTTACTATCGATCCATACATGTTAGCTAAATATTCACTTACCGTATCAGAATTAATTAATAAGATAAGGCAATCCAATATTTCTATAACAGGAGGTAGTGTTGAGGAGGGAAAAAGAAGATATGTAGTCAGAACTGAAGGAGATTTAACTTCAATAGAGCAAGTAGAAAATATCATACTAAGAACAAATAATCAGAATGGTACTATTGGAAGAGTATCTCTCGGAGATGTTGCAAATGTTGATTTTTTATATAAAGAGAGAAGAGCTTATGCAAGAAGATTCGGAAGTCCAACTTTAACTATGAGCCTAACAGGTGAAGCGGGGTCAAATGTTATTGAAACCATGGCTAAAATTAAATATGTTGTAAGTGAATTATCTGAAAGCACTTTAAAAAAATTAAACTTAAAATTAATTCAGCTCTATGATGAGACAGATTATATAAAATCTGCAATTAACTTGGTTTTACAAAACATTTTTATTGGGGGCCTATTTGCTATAATCATTTTATTAGTTTTCTTAAAATCATGGAGAGCTACTCTTGTTATTTCAATATCAATTCCTGTCTCAGTAATTGGTTCTTTTGTTGCAATGGCAATCTTAGGAAGGTCTTTAAACGTAATTAGTTTAGCAGGAATTGCTTTTGCAGTTGGTATGGTTGTAGATGCTGCTATTGTTGTTCTTGAAAATATATTTAGATTAAGACAAAGCGGAAAAAATAGTTTGGAGTCTGCTTTTAATGGAGCTTCCCAAGTATGGCCTGCTATTTTTGTATCCTCATTAACAACCGTAATGGTTTTTATCCCAATTTTAATCATGGATCTCGAAGCAGGTCAGTTGTTTAGAGATATAGCTGTAGCTATATCTGTATCAGTAATATTGTCATTAATTGTGTCTGTGACTCTGATACCTGCACTATCAAAGAACCTTTTTATTGATGGTATTAATAAAAATAAAAAAATCCCAATATTAGATTATATTGCAAAAGAATTTGTAATTTTTTGGGTAAATTTTTCACTATTAGTAATAAGAAGAAAAATAGTTGCTTGTTTTGTAATTATTTTACTAAGTTTAACAGCAATTCTTTTAACTTTAGTTTTAATGCCCAAGCTAGACTATTTACCTACAGGAAATAGAAACTTCGTATTTGGTTTTATTCAGACACCACCTGGATATAATTTAGAAACAACAAATAAACTTACTTTAAATGTAGAAGAGGAAACTAAAAAGTATTGGCTATTAGGAAATAATGAAACTATAAACAAAAAAAATCCGGTAATAAGTGACTTCTTTGTAGTGGCTCTTGAGGGAAGAGCATTTATGGGTGGCAAATCACTTGATGCAAGCAAAGCATCAGAACTTATTCCTATAATGCAAAGCCCTGCAAATAAAGAGCCAGGTACAAGAGCTTTTATGTTTCAGCCATCACTTTTTGGTCGATCTGTTGGAGGGGGTCGTTCTATTGATATTGATATAAGTGGTGATAGTTTAGAAGATATTCATGAGGTAGCTAGAGAGACATTTGAAAAAGTTCTCAAGGTTTTACCATTTAGTAAGGGACATAAAATAAGACCTAAGCCTAGTTTAGAACTTGTTGCGCCTGAAGTAAGAGTAATTCCTGATCCGGTTAGATTAGCAAATAACGGTATTTCAGTAAATGAGTTAGGAAGATCAATAGATGTTTTTAATGACGGATTTAAAGTTACTGAAATAAACCTTGGAAGCAAAAGATTAGATTTAACACTTAGCGGTCAATCATTAGGCAAAAAAAGCACTCAATCAATTGCTTCAATTCCTGTTGTAAATAGCAGTGGAAGAGTTGTCCCTGTTTCTAGTGTTGCAGATATTTTTGTTACTTCTGGTCCTACGGAGATAAGGAGAATTGAGAAGATAAGAACGGTTACAATCTCAATTACTCCATCAAAAGACCTTCCGTTACAAGCTGCGATGGATAAAATAAAAAATGAAGTGATTAGTCCAATGAAAGAGATGAATCTTTCTGATGGTATAAAATTTAACTTATCAGGAACAGCAGATAAGCTTACCAAAACTTGGAATGAGCTTATTATTGATTTATTTTTAGCTTTATTAATCGTATATCTAGTTATGGCAGTATTATTCGGAAGTTTTATATACCCTTTTATAATTTTATTCTCCGTTCCTGTAGCTGCTGCAGGAGGTTTAGCAGGTCTAACTCTTTTAAATATTTGGGTTGAACAACCTCTGGATATGTTAACTATATTAGGGTTTGTTATTTTAGTAGGTATTGTTGTGAACAATGCTATTTTGCTTGTGCACCAAACTCTTTATAATATTAGAAAATTGAATATGGATAGTGCTTATGCAATATCAAATGCAACAAAAAATAGGATTAGACCAATTTTTATGTCCACATTAACTTCAGTTTTTGGCATGTTACCGCTTGTTCTATTTCCTGGTTCTGGATCTGAATTGTATAGAGGTCTAGGTTCTGTTGTGGTAGGAGGTTTATCACTATCAGCTTTACTCACAATGGCAATTATCCCTCCAATGTTATCAATAACAGTAGATTATTTAGAGCAAAAAAATGCTACATAAGCGAATTCTAAAAATAAATATATAACATTAGTGCCCCAGCACTAATGTTTAGTGATCCGATTATATATCGGCTAAAATTTTCTTTTGATTCCGTATTAACAAATAATTTAACCAACGAAAAGCTAAGTAGACATATTATAAATTGAATTAAAGTAAAACCAAGAATATAGGATATTTGGATTTGTACCGACGCATCAATAATTGTTTTACCATAAGCGCTTCCATGAAGAATGCCAAATATAATAAACGAAATAAGTATAACGAAACTTGGGATACTTTTATAAATGAAGAAAGAAAATCCTACAAGTAATATGGAAACAATTATTGACAGTTCTAATAATGGAAAACTTATATTAAAGATAGATATAAAACTTCCTAAAATTGTTGAAAATATAAATAAAAAAATAAAGAAATTTTTTTTGAATATAAAATAAACAATAAGAGAGGTAAAAATTAGAAAAAATAAATGATCTAATCCAATTACTGGATGAGCAATTCCTGAGATAAGACCTTGTAGAAGGTTTCTAGGGACTTCGCCTTCTATAAAATGGTGAGCTGAAGATATTTTTGTTACAAATAAACTAGGTATAATTACTAAAAAAAATAAAATTTTTTTTATTATCAATAACCTGCTCCACAAAAACACTTAATATTAATAGTGCTTGACTTAAAATTAATTTTTTATAAAATTAAATATAGCGGTTTTTAACAAAAATTAAAAGGGAACACGGTAAAAATTATTCCGTGGCTGTCCCCGCAACTGTGTTTGGTTAGCTTTATTTCGTATTTAGCCACTGGGAAACTGGGAAGGCAGAATATAAAGTGATTATCCATAAGCCAGGAGACCTGCCGTACAAATTGCCCAACTAATGAACGGGGTGTTTCAGAAGTGCGGATATCCGTAGAGGTAATACTTTAAATTATTACTTGTGGGCGGATATTTATGTTCTCTAAAAAATGTCTATTCTATTATCAGTTTATTTTTATCTTAATAGCCTCTGTTTATATTACTAAATTTGCTATTGCAGAGGAATATTACATACCTGAAGAAATTTTTGTTACAGCTACAAGAATAAATACACCCTCCAAAAAAATTGGAAGTCCTATTAGTATAATTGATAGTATAGAAATTGATAAAATGCAGTTTACTGATCTATCTGAGGCTCTCTCTCAAGTTCCGGGTCTGAATAGGGTTTCTATTGGTAATATGGGACATCAGACTTCAATATTTATTAGAGGAACTAATTCTAATCATTCACTAATTTTGATTGATGGTATTGAGATGGGTGACCCTAGTGCGTCCAGTGGAGCATTTGATTATGGAAATGTATTTTTAGGCATGATTGATCGGTTAGAAGTTTTAAGAGGTTCACAAGCGTCAACATATGGTTCTGAAGCAATAGGTGGTGTTGTAAATATTATTACTCCAGTTCCTTCAGCAAATTATTTCACATATAAAATGAGTCTAGGCACAAATTCCTCTCACAGAGAAAATTTAGAGATTTCAAGAGTATTTCAAAGAATAAAGTTTATAAGTTCTCTAAGTTTTAATGCTTCAGACGGTGACTCCATAACGTCTTCAAGGTTCAGAGGCGCGGGAACTTTTGATGAGAAAGATTCTTTTGAAAATGTCTCTGGTTCATTAAGATTGAATTTAGATTTGTATGATTCTACTGATTTAAATTTTATATTTCATTATTTTGATACTAAAGCTGAATTAGATCCAACTGCTGAAGATCCCGATGCAAACTCTACCTCCACACAATATTTTACTAAATTAGAAGTATCCTCATTTATATTTGATGGTTTCGTTAATAATATTTTTTCTGTGAATCTAAGTAAAATTAATAGAGAATTTTTTAACTATCCTGATCAATTATCTAATACTTTTCAGTCAACTCTTGATGATGGTGAAAGAGTAAAACTGAACTTAAGGAGTGACATACTTTTCTTTGAAGATCATATTTTGAGCCTTGGGTTTGAGTATGAACATGAAAAGCAAGATAATACACAATTCGCAGATTTTAGTGGATTTATAATCGAAGGATCAAGCTCAGAAACATCAGTAACAAAAACAGTTTTCTTACAGGATACTTTTAGTTTCTCTGAATATTTTCATATTATTGGAGATCTAAGGTATGATAAAAATAAAAGATTTAAAGGTGATTTTACGTATAGATTTAGCCCAGTTTTTTATATAAATTCAATTAACACTAGGCTAAGAGGTGCTTACGGAACTGGTTTTAGAGCACCAGCACTTTTTGAGCTTTTTGGAAGCTCGACGACTGCCTTTGGCGATAGTTTTAGAGGCAATAGAGATCTTTCCCCTGAAAAATCAAAAAGCTGGGAACTAGGTTTTGATTCACAATTATTTGATGATAATTTATTCTTAGGTATTACCTATTTTGATACCAAAATTGATGATCTAATTGTAGCCTCAGGTTTTCCTACAGTACCAATCCATTCTCTTAATGCGAAAATAAATGGAATAGAAACACAGGCAACAATAATTCCAAACAAAAAAATTAAAATTAATCTTTCACATACATTTACTTCAGCAGAAAATAAAGAATCTGGTACAGCTCTTTTGAGAAGACCAAAACATAAGGTTGATTTTAATTTAGAAGTATTCCCTTTAGAGAAATTAGAAATTATTAATACAATTAAATATATAGGTAAAACAAGTGATGTAGGGTTTAATGGGGGGTCAGTTTACAGAGGAGGTTATATAGTATCAAACATTGTAACAAATTATAAAGTAAATGATAATCTTACAATATATGGTAAAATATACAATTTGACAGATAATAATTATGAAGTTGCTGATGGTTTTAAGGGCCAAGATAGATCTTTGCATCTTGGGTTTAAGAAAATATGGTAAATTTTTTTTTATTTCTATCTTTGTCAATGTATTTAGTTGCTATAATAAATACTTTAAATGCTAATAATATTACAGCTGCATCAATAAATTTATGTACGGATCAATATTTATATTTAATTGCAAACAAAAATCAAATTACCTCACTCAGTTATATGTCAAAAGATAAAAATATTTCTTTTATATCAGATAAAATATTAGATATTAAATTAAATAATGGGCGCGCAGAAGAGATTATTAGACAAGATCCGGATATAATTTTTGCAGGACTGGGATCCTCGATTGCCACAGTAAGCCTATTGCAAAAATTGAATTATAAAGTTGTAAATATATCTGATGCAAAAAATTTTAAACAAATTAAAGAACAAGTTTATCTCATTGCTAAATTACTACATAGAGAAAAAAAGGGATTAGAATTAGTAAATAAAATTGATAATGAAATAAAAAAATTTTTTAATTATAGTAAAAGAAAAGAAAATAAAAAAGTTATTATCATAAGTCCAAATGGCTATGTTACTGGAGAAGATACACTTGTAGGGGGTATTCTTAAAGAAATAGGTTATACTAATGTAACTAGTAATTTAAATATTAGTTCCTATGGCAGGATTAGTCTTGAACAAATCCTTTATTCAGATCCTGAAGTTGTTATTATAGAAGATAGTTATAGCGATTCGGTGTCTTTGTCTCAAGAATTCTTAAACCATTCTGTTATAAAGTATATAGTAAAAAAAGGAGAAGTTCTAAATTTAAATAAAAAATTAATGAACTGTAGTGGTCCTTATTCAACAAAAATAATTAAAGAGTTAATTAAATAACACAATGACTAAGTTCAAATTTTTAAATGCGGATGACTTTTTTAATAATCTTTTAACAATAATACTATTTTTTATTTTAATTTTTCTTCTAGTATTTTCTGTATTATTTGGAAAGATAAATTTAATTGAACTATTATTATCTGATAAATCTAATGATGTTAAAGAATTAATAAGAGTATTAATTTTAGAAATAAGACTCCCAAGAACTATTTTAGCGCTTATAGCTGGTTTTTCACTTGGTATTTGTGGAGCAGCTATGCAAGGTCTGTTTAGGAATCCATTGGCTGATCCAAGTATTATAGGTGTTACTTCCTCTGCAGGTTTAGGATCGGTAATTATTTTTTACTTTGGTCTTGCAAATATTTTTTTCTTTGCATTACCATTAGGGGGAATTATTGGAGCAATAATTGCAGTTATGGTTATTTTTTTTATAATTCAAAGTAATGTTAGTACTCTTGTAATTATTTTGACAGGTGTTGCAATCAGTTCATTCTCATCAGCATTAACATCTCTGACATTAAATTTATCTCCTAGTCCATATGCAGCATATGAAATAATGTTTTGGCTTTTGGGATCACTAGCTGATAAAAATCTTAATCATGTTTTAATGATTACACCAATTACTGTTTTAGGTTGGATAATTATTATATTTTCAAAAAAATGGTTTACTGCCCTTTCACTTGGGGAAGAGACAGCTCAATCTATGGGGTTAGATTTAAGAATATTTAGAAGTAAAATAATAATTGGATCAGCTCTATCAATTGGTTCGGTTGTTTCTATTACGGGCGGAATAGGTTTTATTGGTTTGGTTGTTCCACATTTATTAAGGCCTCTATACAATTATAATCCTGAAAAGTTACTTTTACCTTCAGGAATAGGTGGTGCTATTATGTTATTATTAGCGGATATTTTTATTAGACTTTTAGATATCAACCCAGAGTTACAAATAGGAGTAGTAACAGCAATAATTGGCGCCCCGTTCTTTATCTATTTAATTTTTTATATAAAGCGCATACAAGCATGACAGAGATATTAATGGATAGAGTTAGTTTGGATATTCGTAAAAAAAATATTTTATCAGAAATAAATATTTTATTTCGTTCTGGCGTTTTAACTGGAATAGTAGGTCCAAATGGTTCTGGAAAAACCACTATACTAAAAATTATTGCAAATATTTTAACCACTTATTCTGGATCCATTTGCTATAATAATAGAAATTACAAAAAATATAGTAGATTAGATCTAGCAAAGAAAATTTCATATCTACCTCAAGAAATAACAATTGCTTGGCCCCTTTCTGTATACAATGTAATAATGGCAGGCCTTATACCCTTTCCTGACAAAGAGTTAAATAATAAAAAAAAGGATAAAAGGGTTAACTCAATTATAGAAGAGTTAAATCTAAAAAAATTTGCATTGAAATCAGTAAATATATTATCGACTGGTGAGAGGTCTAGAGTGTGCCTAGCCCGAGCATTAGTTGGAAACCCAAACTTTTTGTTAGCGGACGAACCTGTTTCGTCTCTTGATCCTTATTATCAGTTAAATATACTGGAATTAATATTAAAGAGGGTTAAGTCTGGGATGGGAGCTATAATAATAATGCACGACTTAGATTTAGCGAGAAGATTTTGTGACAATGTTGTTGTAATTAGAGATGGTAAAGTTATTTTTAATGATAGGCCGCATATATCTCTAGATAATAAAAATCTTAAAGAAATTTTTGCGGTAGAATATGATGGAAATAAATTAATTTTGAGTTAAAAGAATGAGAAATTGTATTAGTAAAAAATTTTTATTTTTTTCTTTGTCTGTGCACATGTTAATTATTTTGGTAATTTTTTATTCATATAATAAAAAAAGTATAGGCACCGTAAATCATATACCTGTAGTTGTAAATTTAATTGAAGATAAGCAAAAAAAATTTGTTGATAAATCTACTCTAAATAATAAATATTTAAAAACTACAAAAAAAATAATTAATAAGGAATCTAAGTTGAAAGTAGTAAAAGATACTGTTTTTAATAAAAAACAGGTATTTAAAAAAGTAAAACAAGATGATTTGTTAAATTTTGAATCTCATGATTTTTATTTTGACGGAACAGAGAAAAATCAAAAAAAAATAAAAATCAGAACTTTAAAAGAAAATAAAAATATATTCAATTTCTCTGAAATAAATAATTCTTATATAAGCACGGTATCAATTCCAAAAAAAATTAGACTAATTTCAATAGATAGTCATCATTTGAATTACAAGGTCAAAAAATTTAATGAAATTCAAATTACACCTGAATATCCTCGGTTTGCTAGGTTGAGAGGTATTGAAGGAAAAGTAATACTCAGTTTAAGCATAGATAGTTCAATGAAAATTATTAAAGTTAGTTTAGATACTTCAAGTGGTTACAAGATATTAGACTTAGCTGCATTAAAAGCAGCAAGAAAAATAAAAAATAAAAAATTTCAGGCTTCTGGTATACTTTTGCCAACTAAAATAAAAGTTCCAATAACATTCCAATTGAAATCCGGTTGATTAGTATGGCGGACTCACTAGGAAAACCTATTCAAAGAGTTGAAGATGACAAGTTCTTAAAAGGCTTGGGAGAATACACAGATGATATTTCTTTTTTAGAAACAGCTCATATGTATGTTTTAAGGTCTAATCACTCCTCTGCAATTATAAAAAACATTTATTATTCTGATGCATTAAAAATTGATGGTGTTTTAGGTATCTATACTTTTAATGATATAAAAAAATATATCAATCCATTACCTTCATTTGGAAATTATACTAAATCTGATAAAGAACCAATGTTTAAGCCACCAAGATATGTACTAGCTGATAAAAAAGTTGTTTATACTGGTCAACCAATCGTTTGTATACTTGCTAAAAGTATTCATATTGCAAAATCTGCATCAGATTATGTTAAAATCGAATTTGATAATTTAGAAGCTGTAACAGATATTAAAGAAGCTATAAAGACTGAGTCTCCAAAAGTGTGGAAAGAATGTAAGGATAATATTTCATTTAACTTTGACTTAGGAGATGAGGAGAATGTGAATCAATTATTTAGAAAAGCAAAGTACACATTTGAAATAGATCACGAAATAAGTAGAGTTTATGCTGCACCAATGGAGAATAGGTCGGCTATAGGCCTTTACGATAAAAATTTAGATAAGTTTACTTTATATTCTGGCACACAAGCTCCGCACAACTTAAAAAAAATTTTTTCTAATAATATTTTTAATATTTTAGAGTCGAAAGTAAGGGTTGTCAGTCCTGATATGGGAGGTGCTTTTGGAATGAGATCAAGTATTTACCCAGAAATGCCACTAGTTATGTGGTTTTCTAAACTTTTAGGTTTACCAGTTAAATGGAGCAGTGAAAGGTCAGAGGGATTCTTAGGTGATGATCAAGCTAGAGATAATTATACCAAAGTATCAATAGCTTTAGATGAAAATTATAAATTTTTGTCATTGAAAGTAAGTACTCTTGCTGCTCTTGGAGCATTTATATCTTCTGGAGGATCATCACCTCCAACTGCGAATTTGGGTGGATTGGCTGGAGTATATAAAACTAAAGCAATATATGTAAACGTAAAAGGAGTCTTTACAAATACTATACCTACTTCAGCCTATAGAGGTGCAGGAAGACCAGAGGCAAGTTTTGCAATAGAAAGAATTATTGATCATGCGGCTTTTAAGCTTAATTTAGATCCAGCTTTTTTAAGGAAAATTAATACTATAACTAAAGACTTGATTCCATATAAAACAGGTCTAGTTTTTGAGTATGATTCTGGGAATTTTTTAGATAATTTAGAAAAGGCTCTTTCTTACTCAGATTATGTTAATTTTAATATAAGAAGGGAGGAATCTGAGAAAAAAAATAAATTAAGGGGTTTTGGAATTGCCAATGTTATTGAAAGATCAGCTGCTATGGGCGAAGAGGATGCGCACTTAAAAGTTAATTCAAAAGGTAAGATAGAACTTTTCGTTGGCACTCATTCTCATGGACAAGGTCATGAAACTGTATTCAAACAGATTGTCGCACAAAAACTTGGAGTAAGAATAGAAAATATATCGTTTCATCAAGGTGATACTGATTTAATATCAAAAGGTTTCGGGACCTTTGGTTCAAGATCTGTAAGTATAGCTGGTTCTGCCATTATTAATGCTTCAATAAAGATAATTAACAAAGGGAAAGAAATAGCAGGGTTTATTTTGGA